>LBVU01000017.1 GCA_000993205.1 Candidatus Woesebacteria bacterium GW2011_GWB1_39_10 | reverse complement strand
TTTATATGCCTGCCTTCAGCTTAGGAATACCTTAGCTGAACGGGGCTTGCGCCCACAGGCATGGTGTAAATATAGCAAAGTCCAGCAAATTATCAATAGGGCTGTGAATTTCTTTTATTTAGCCCTATTTAAGCCAGGGGAGCCAGTCGCTCTTGTGGTTTCCTGCCCAGCCGTGGATGATGAAAATTCGTTTCATGGGGTGAGTATAGTAAAGCAATTACATCCATAGAAAGATTATATGCTATACGAGTATTCTATAAGTGAAATCCCAAAAAGAAGAACCCCTACTATCAAAAAGATGTATAGCGTTTCTGGCCACCAGTCTGCTTCAAAACTTTTTTCTTTCAACGGCTTACTCCAATCTTCACCAGAGAAATTTTTTATTTTCTGTGAAATTGAGTCAATCCCCTCTCTTAGTAGATACAAATGTCTACCAAGGCTAACTAGGGCAATAAAAATAAATAGTGTTGCTGAAAAAAGAGCGAGTAGCTTGTTGTGTATAAGACTATTGTCGGATGAAATAACAATCCCAGAAACAGCAAAACTGATGGCACTAATGGTAGTCAGAGCCTGGAACCTTTGAAGTACAAGTTGTTGTAGCGCTTCAATCTTAAAGCCTAAGGAAAACTTTTTTGCCTCTTTCATACTATCCAAACTCTGGTCTAATTTATCCATAACTTTGTCGATAATTTTAATACCCCTCAGTCTCCTCAAGCCTTATCAAAAGCCACTTTTCTTCACAGCCAAAGAACATTGGTCACACAAAAATTTACTGCATTACTTTTTGTTTTAAACTTTTTTGCACGACCCTTTTCCACATAAATGTTTACAGGGTAGTAGTAATATTCTGTTTCCTTGACAATAACCGTACTAGGGTTAAGAAATGTTCCCTGAAGTTCCGGCCTCTCTGTTTCTGGTGAAAAAATAACCGCACTATTACATTTTACAGATGCAAATAAGTAAATGGCGATAAAAACTATTACTCCAATTAAAATTATTTTTTTATCTTTCATGGATATTATTTAGAAATTTTGCTTATGAATTCAATGACACGAGTCTTACCCTGGGGGCTATGTTTAAAGCCTTACTGCAAAAATCTGTTATCGGGAAATGGATTAACTTCTACAATCGGGCGTGCGGCCATAGCCAATTCCTCGGCATGTGTTTTTTCTTGCCAAGATTTGCTAGTAAAATTATTATACGAACCCTTTTTATAAATCCAAATGTGTATTTTAGGAAGAAATGGCGAGAAAAGTTTACCCAGCACTGTTATATATTTATAACGACTTACTAATACTTCCTCATCTTCTCTCCCCCCTCTTTCCTTAAAAATTTTCCAAAGATGGACAAAATCAAGTTTGTGAATAATCGGGCATTCAATATGCTCGGATACTTCCTCGCATTCCAAAGTTAGTGTGGCATATGGAATGGATACTCCAGTGGATTCAATTTCTCTGTTTCGAACAGAAGCGTGGTGGGTAAAGCTAAAAACGTGACAAAATTTCCCGTTGATTTTATTCCATGCGATATCTTTCCCCAAAGTTCTCATATACTTTCTAACTTATTAATTTCTTCTTTCACTACATATTTCTCACAAGGGCAATCATTTGCCTTACACCCCCGATCTTTTTCTCCTTTTTGCGGTCCTTCACCATCATTAAATTGAGAAAATCTATTATCGTGCATATCGCGAGAGTGTTCACACTTGCATATCTCTTGTTCCATAATTTTTACTCCATTTTAACATTCAGGAAATTAGTTAATTTCCTGATGATCCAAATAATTCCCCTTTGATTTTATAGAAATCATCTTCCGTCTCACAACTCCATTTTTTAACTGAGGTGCAAGAAACGGTGCCCCCTTTGTCTAAAGGTATCTCCGGATTCAGGAGTTTAATTAAAGAAATAATCTTCTCGTTCGTGGAAGCATTTATAATTTCTTGTGTAAAAAAAGCCACTTCATTTTTTGGGTCATATAAAAGGGGTCTTTGACTTTTATAATATAAACAAGTTTTTAGTTTTTTATTATATACATATTCGTCTTGATACAGGTCTGTTTTATCCAGCCCTACTTTTTGCATCTGGGTTTTATTTTCTTCCCTAATTTGAATACCGAGGTTTGCACACCTCACTTCTTTATCCCAATTTACTTTATCTATATATAAAAATCCTCCAATCGATAAAATAGCGAGCAAAAAGATACTTAGTACTTGCCATGATAATAATATTTTTTTAAAATTCATGCTTTAATTATACGCCATAGACCTAGAGCTTGTCACGAGTTGCTAAAACAAGGGGGCAGGAATCTTCCCCTACGGGGACGGTATGGGTTTCACATCTCGCTTCGTCCCAATAAGTGGGACTCGCTACGACAAGCTCAACCCTTTCGGTTCTCGGCAGGAATGTCCCGCAGTTACTAAGCTCACTCAAAGAAAAGCTTCTCGTTCACTAAGTACTGCTGGACGCGGCTCGCCGTTGCTTCGCAACATGCTCCGCCGTTCGATTCCTGACGAAAGTGCGGCAGCGCACTTTCTCCGGGCGGACACTCGCTCACTTCGTTCGTTTCGTGTCCGCCCGGCAGGAATCGAACCTGCGACCGTTTGCTTAAAAGGCAACTGCTCTACCGACTGAGCTACGGGCGGATACTAAGATAGTAACAGACTACAAATTACAACAAAAATCACGAAATCGCAAGGAGGAAGACTGTTTTCTGTTGCTGTTAACGATATAATGTAAAGATGAAAATCTTGGTCGTAGGAAGCGGAGGAAGAGAGCATGCTCTCGATTGGTTGAAAAAGAACAGAGCTGATCTCGTTGTTGTTGGCCCTGATAATTATTTGGAAGAAGGAATTGTCGACAAAATAAAGGAATTAGGAATACCGGTTTTTGGTCCAACCAAAGCCGCAGCGGAAATCGAGTGGTCAAAATCTTTTGCGAAGCAGTTTATGAAAGAGGAAGGAATCCCAACCGCCTCATTTTATGTGTTTAGTGATTACAAAAAAGCATCCGAGTACATCAAAACGCAAAAATTCCCGCTTGTTATAAAAGCAAGCGGCTTAGCATTGGGGAAGGGAGTCATTATTGCTCACAATTTGAATGAAGCGGAACAGGCGCTTAAAAAAATGATGAGCGATAGAGTATTCGGAAACGCCGGAACGGAAGTGATTGTGGAAGAATACCTTCATGGTAGAGAAATTTCCATCCACGCATTTTGTGACGGCGAAACAGCTGTATTATTTCCCGCGGCGCAGGACCACAAAAGAATATTTGACGAAGACCAAGGTCCCAATACTTCTTAAAGAGATAGAAGAAAAAATAGTACAGCCAACTCTGCGAGCCCTTAAAAAAAGAGGACGACCATTTTGCGGCATACTTTTCCCGGGCGTAATGATTACCGACGAAGGTCTGAAAGTAATTGAATTCAACGCACGATTCGGAGACCCGGAAACGGAAGTCTACATGAGAATTCTTGAAACGGATTTAGTAGAAATACTTCTTGCGTGCACAAACGGAATACTTAAAAAACAAAAAATTAAGTGGTCAAAAAAATCCGTGTGCTGTGTTGTGTGTGCTTCCGGCGGATATCCGGGAAAATATGAGACGGGTAAAACAATAAGCGGCCTAGACACCATTCATGATGAAAATGTAGTTGTTTTTCATGCAGGAACAAAAATAGAGGCAGATAAGGTGGTAACAAATGGCGGACGAGTTCTAGGGGTAACGGCAGTCGGAGAAAATCTAAAAACAGCACTATCAAAATCTTACGATGCTATCAAATCAATATCTTTTGAGGGAATGCAATATCGAAAAGATATTGGCAAAAAATCATTTTAATTATAGCGGCAGATCAATCGCGAAGAATCCTGCACCCATGAACACAAGCGAGAGGGCGACGACAAACAGAAGAATATAAAATTCGATATCATTGCGCAGTGATGTCGGATGTCGCCACTTGATAAAAGTCGCCACAAGTATAATGAGCGCGCCGACGAGTGCCGCCGCTTGCGTGTATGCGCCGACAACAAGGAGAATGCCTCCGACAAATTCAATACTTCCGACCATATTCACATAAAAACTCCCCGGCTTCATTCCCAGAGAATCAAAAAATGCGATTTTTTCCATTCGCTCCTTTCCAAATTTAAGATAACTGAAATACACAAGCACAAGCCCCAGTGAGACCCTTAAAATAAACGGCGCAATAAGGCTGTAGGTAAGAAGATCGGGGAACAACGTTAATAGTTTTGGCATAGGGATAGTATAGCAGAAAATTGTGGAGCGTGTACCATAGAGCATATAGCGCAAGAAAGAACAAAACCATGAAGAGAATAAAAAAGCAACGTTCTAAGTTCTACGATCCAAGCTCTACGTTTCCCATTTTTCTCATACTCCACAACATCAGGAGCACTCACAATGTCGGCTCGATTTTCCGCACCGCAGATGCGGCGGGGGTTTCAAAAATATACCTCACGGGCTACACACCCACCACCCTCGACCGATTCGGAAGACCGCGCAAAGATATTGCGAAGGTCGCGCTCGGTGCGGAGAAAACAATTCCCTGGGAGCATGTTCCCAATATCAAAACGCTTCTCAAAAAACTCAAAGAAGAAAAAATAGAGATTGTCGCGCTCGAGCAGGCAGAAAATTCGATCGACTACAAAATATTCAAACCAAAGAACTCATTCGCGCTCATCCTCGGCAACGAAGTAGGGGGGATTGAAAAAAGTATTGTTTCCGTTTCCGCGGGAATTGCTCTGTTTAGGATTCTTGACCGCTAGTGTTATGGTATACTCATGATATGAGAAACAAACTAGCATTAATTGTAATATTCCTTCCCTTTTTTCTGTTTTGGATTATATTTACTCCTAGTCTTTTGTATGCTTGTATCCCCGACCTCGACTATAAACAGACAGAGAATATTTTTATTAGGACACCATTCGAGTTTCAAATTCAAAACCGTAATAAGTATATGGAAATATGGTCATCCCCGGCTGAGACTAACTGCGCTCCAGACATCATATACATCAGGAAGGATGTCTTGGTCTACACACCGGTTCTCATTGGAGTTATAGTAATTTTAAGTTACTTTTTATTTACCAGGCGGAATCGATAATTTGAAAAATGGTCGATGGGAAAATGATCGAGTCCCTTTTCTGTCTGGCACCGTATTATTGGACACTCATTGTCCAATAGTGTCCAATAATTTTTAACTATTAGGGGAAATGGCGACTATCCTCATGAACCCTCATTAACTAGTGCTGTGCATATTTACTGCGTTGTCAAGTAACACACTTCTCATGCCTAGGCATGAGAAGTGTGTTAAAACCGGATTACCTCATGCTAGTCTTGAGTTTTTTAAGTTCCTCTCGTGCAACACTCGCATCATCCCACGGTAATTTGCTTCCTTGCGGCCCCATAATGTACGGGTCGGTGCCTTTGCCGGTGACAAGCACGACGTCTCCTTTTTTTGCGCTTTCATTCATCTGCGATGCGCCCCATCTCTTTGCGCTTCCAGCGGTCTCTTCCGCCACCGGTGCCTCCCAAGACACATATCTTTTTTGAATCGCCGAATGCTTGGTAGAGTTTCAAAAGTGAGTCGGGTGTGTGCGCGTAATCAACAACGACAGAAAAATTCTGCCCCTCATCCACTTTCTCAACCCGCCCGCGCACGCCCTTGAATTTCTCAAGAGCTTTTCGCACAATCTCGGGATTGATGCGCTGGCTTTTTGCGAACGCAACTGCCGCAAGAATATTGTAGATATTGAATTCTCCGGGAATCCCGACGATTATCCTTTTGCCATCAAGGGTAAGCGAGACATCGTGGTCTGTCGTGGAAAACGGTTTTGCGCGGTCGAGAGAGTAGGTGATTTTTTTTGGAACATCTGTCCCCAAAAATTTCTCCGCCTCTTTGTCGTCGTTGTTTACGATGATTGTTTTATTGTTCTTGTGTGATGTTGCGAGCGCTTTGGCGATCTTTAATTTTGCGGCGACATAATTCTCGTATGAACCATGCGATTCGATATGTTCCGGAGAAAGGTTGGTGAACACAAGCGCATCAAGATCAAGAAATTTGTGGCGGAACAATTCTGTGCCTTCGGACGTCATTTCTAGAATCGCCCAATCACATTTCGCGCTTACCGCCCTGCGGAGAAACCTCTGAACAAAAAATCTTCCCGGCATCGTCATCTTGAACTTATTCGGTTCCGACTTTTCTCCCACCTTGATGCGGAGCGTCCCCGCGAGCGCGGTTTTTTGTCCGGCTTCCTCAAGAATCGCATTGATAAGCTCGACGGTGGTTGTCTTTCCTTTTGTTCCCGTTACTCCGACCACTTTTATCTTTCTGGAAGGGAAGCGGTAGAGCATTGCTCCGATTAGCGCAAGTTTGTAGTGATAGATCGGCGCGAGAGCAGTAAAGATTCTTTTTGGTATGAATCGCTTTATTGAACGTAAAATATCGTCTAGTTTCATTCAGATTTCTTCGTTAATTTCCGATGCACCCAAGTTTCCAAAGTCTCGCTTTGGATTACTCAGGTTGTTTGCCAAGATTTTTTAATGCCGCTTTGACACGCGCGCTTGTTCCTTTGACCGAATCGGCAACATCCTTAAGCGCTTCGCGCGCCTCGCGTTGGGAATATCCGAGCGACTTGAGTGCTTCGATGGCATCCACTTCT
>LBVU01000016.1 GCA_000993205.1 Candidatus Woesebacteria bacterium GW2011_GWB1_39_10 | reverse complement strand
TTCTACCAAGAAACTGTACCAAAATTTATGTTGTTTTGCACGCATAAATAAAAGAGTGACTAAGTCACTCTTTTATTTATGGTTTTAAAGGCTTTCAAAACTAGATGAAGCTGTTGAAGCTCTCAAGCTAGAGGTTTCGTCCCCCGCAACGCCGCGACGCGTTCTTCTACGGGCGGATGGGTTATAAAAAGTTTTGTAAAAAATCCTGTTTTTGGTTGCTTGGCGAACGGATCGGAAATATAAAGATGAGCGATCGCCTTGCTTGTGTGCATCGGCTGTGCGGAGGAAGAAATTTTTTCAAGCGCGGAAGCAAGTCCTTCCGGATAACGCGTAAGAAGCGCGCCGGAAGCGTCTGCGAGTGATTCTCGCTTGCGCGAGACCGCAAGACGAATAAGCGTTGCAAAGATGGGCGCAAGAATTGCAAGGATGATTCCTATGACTACAAGTGCCCCGGACCCTTTTCGATCACCTCGCCCGCCGCCAAAATGAAGTGAGCGGAGAAAGATATCAGAAAGGATGGTAACAAACCCCGCAAGCACCACAGCAACCGTAGATACGAGCATATCCCGATTGCCGATATGCGAAAGTTCGTGCGCGATGACGCCCTCAAGTTCTACTTTACTTAAAAGCGGCAAAATGCCGGTTGTAACGGCGACTACCGCGTGTTCTTTGTTTCGTCCTGTGGCAAATGCATTGGGAGACGGGTCGTTAACAATATAAAGCTTCGGCATCGGAAGTCCTGCGGTAATAGAAAGATTCTCCACAATATTCCATAGATCGCGATACTCTTCGCGTGTTGCAGGATGCGCACCTGCAAGTTTGAGAACGATCTTATCAGAGAACCAATAGCTCGTGATATTCATCATGACGCTGAAAATGACCGCGATGTAGAGAATAGACGGGTTGTCATAATACCAGCTCACCGCCCAACCGATGAGCATCACCAGCACAAAAAACGTGGCCATTAAAAACCATGTTTTCCAGATATTTTGTTCTTGGTGGGTGTAGAGTGTGGCCATAAAAATAACTTATAACCTACAACTTACAACAAACAAAACAAGAATACAACCTCGAGGGACACCCCGTTGGGGGTCTAATAATGAGATCGTGCAACGTGGATTTAATATATTGTGCACTGTGGACGAGTACAAAAAGAAGTTAATTCATGTACATCCGCATCAGTAATTAATCCATCATTATTTAGATCTCGTATATCATTCAAACCAATTACAGGTGCATTGAGTGCGGACTTAAGGAGGTCAACGTCAATAGTATCGATAGATCCATCGGCATTCAAGTCATCCATGTTTACAGTCTGGACCACTGTGTGGTCGGAAGCAATTTTATTATCTGGATTGGTGACTACAAGTTGAAATATTAATATCTGACCGGCAGGTGGTGCAATAAATGTTGTAGTAGAAGCAGTTGGGTTTGAGAGTGTGATGTTAACCCCTTTCACTTGCGACCACGCATATTTCAAGGGCACACCACGTGAATCTGAACTCCCTGATCCATTGAGAACAACAGTGCGCCCTGGATAGACTACTTGTGATGCTCCTGTTTGTGCAGTAAGTACGCTTTTAAGAGCCGGCGATAAAGGACTTATTCGTACAGTCGAGTAAGTTTTACCAAATGCGTCAACACGAAAAGAAATTGTGTGAATTCCAGGGTCAATATCACCCACCCATACCTCCTTAGCGTGATTAATTGTCTCACCAGCAACACGCTGATCGGAACGATACACAAGCTGACCATCAAAAAACACTGAAAGAAGATTCTCTGCTGGGGTTACGAACTGGTAGTAAAAACTCACCACATTGAACGGCTCCTTTACATCAATATGAGAAGATGTCCAGGCAGGTCCATTATTTGGAGTCATGGTCATCCATTTTTCGGTGGACATTTGGAGGGGTGGGCTTGTGGTTGTACCCGCAGACAGACTGGAAGTAGCGGCGGGTCTGACTGGAACAATGGAGTTACTTATTTTTTGTGAAGCAATAACCGAAGTGGATGCTATGTTACCTTCTGCCTTTGACCTAGGCGGTATAAAAGATTCCGTAATCTCTGGAGCTTCTGTAGATAAAGGGGTTGTCAATTGAGCGGAAGTTGTAGTATTTCTCGTTAAAATCCAAAACGTGACTCCAACCCCCACAATAATAACCGCGGTCCCTGCAATAATTGCCATCGGCAATATTGAGCGCGAAGATACCTTTTGGGGTTGTATGTTATTTTGAGTATAATTCGTATTTACATTGTTTATTTCTTTTTGCTGTTGAGAAGTATTGGCAATACTTTCTTTGTTTTCCGGAGAGGAATATGTTTGCCCGAGTATCGCTGTAAGTCCCTCTTGTATCGCTTCGCGAGACTGGCCACTTGCCGTGGCGGATTTTATGTAATCAAGTAGCTCTTGGTTTACCATATTTCAGTGGATAGTTATTAATTATAAACTTCTCTTAATAATACCCCCCTTGACTGCTCCCGCAACTATCCTTATCCCCACTTCATTTTTGTCTCAACTAATAACATACAACTTATAACAAATAACTAACAAACATAAATCGTTCTAAGATTTGAAAATTTGACCTCCATGGATTTATTGGATTTCCATCAATCGCTTATCAATATCTACCGACTCAATTCCAAGCGATTTGGCACGTATCCAATTCTCCTTCGCTTTTACATACTCTTTTCGGTTATAATACACATACCCCAATTCTCCATAAGAGAGCCCGTCGCGAGAATTGAGCTCTATTGATCGAAGAAGATTTTTCTCTGCAAGAAGAATATATTCGGGGTTATTAGGTCCAAGCTTTAAGTATATTCTTCCTAATGATTGATATGAATCATAACGTTTTTCATTCATCGAAAGAGCTTTCTCAAACCACTTTTTTGCTTCTAGTAGATCTTTTTCTTCGTAATTATTTAACATACCCCTATTCATGAAAAGTGATCCGAGGTTATGATAAGCATTTACATACAGAGGGTCAATCTCCAGGGCTTTTCTATAATGCGGTTCGGCCAACGCAAACCTATACTGTGACGCATATACATTCCCCAAATTATTTTGTGCATTTTTCATTTCTGGCGACATTTCAGCTGCTTTTAAAAAATATTTCTCGGCCTGCTCATAGTTTTGCTTATTAAAATACTTGAGTCCAAGGGCATTGTACGATTCTGCATCTAATGCTGTGTGTTTCAGTAGTTCTACTTCCAATTCACTTGATTTCTTTGCATTTCCGATTTTACTATACAGATAGACAAGTTGAGCTTTATATCTCAAATTATCTGGCGCTAACTCTGATGCAATACGTTCTTCAACAAGCGCATTTTCAAAATCACGAAAATCTTCCTCGTAAATAATAGAAAGGTTGTGATGCCCTGATGTATATCGAAAATCATGGGCAACCGCCCTTTGGTAGAGCGAGAACTCGGTTTTAACATCGTTCCTCTTCCCTGCAATAATGGCAAGTAGATTATAGAATGCGGCATAACGAGGCTCCACACCCAATCCTTTATTAAGAACCTCAATGGCTTTATCGAGAAGGTTTTTTTGTTCAAAATAGCTTGCAAGTGTAAGATATTGTTCCAACTCTTCAGGAAACTCTTTAATTGAACGGTCTAAATATTCCACATACAAATCTTCTTTTCCAAGCCCATAATTTGTAGCTGCTATATCGGCATACAAGAGGGGGCTCTTTACTGCTGGGTTATCTACAAGGTCAGTGTATATCGATAATGCCTTATGGTAATCCTTAAGTCCGTGATAAGCTCTCCCGATACTGTACCGCACCAGTGGTTCATCCGGATGTTCAACTAAAATTGAGTTGAGCAACGCGATGGATTCCTTTATCCTTCCATCAGCACGATATTTTTGAGCTTGTGCCAATGGCTCACGCAACTCGAGTGAAGATCCAATGTAAATATTGTATATCTCAAGTCCCCGTCTTTTAAAAACATCTTCGAGTGAAGCATCTTCTCCTTTCTTCGATTCTGTCCGCATTCGGAATTTCCCTAAAGTGACATCGTCGTTATTTTTAATAGCTTCTTTGTATATATCATAGATGTATTGCCCATCACTGACACCTTTTTGTTTCGAATCGTATGTCCTAGATCTTGTTTTATAAATAAATTTTTCGGCAATCTTATCCTCAAGTCCATCACTATCCTTGTCTGGATCTTTTAAAGAACGCAAATAAAAAGCGTGGAGAATAGGTTCTGTTTGTTTATTGACAGTATTTGCAATTGCAAAATTTGCTTTTTTAGCCGCGCCAGGAGAAGAAAGGAAATATAAAATACCTAGGACGGCACTTAAAGAAATGGTTCCGAGTATAACAAGTACTATAACTGCGAATAATGGGACAGTGGGTCGACTCATTTTTTGCGATTAGTTAGAATGGCTGGTTGGGTACACGCGAGAAAGTCTTTTGCTCAATAAATTCTAATATATATACTGCATCGTTTTTTGTAAGACCCCGAATAGCAAGAGAGGATCCCGCTTCTTTCATAAAATACAACCGCTGTCGCCAAGGAGGAGGATTGATCCATAGAACTGCATAGCCAAAAATCCGATCCAAAAGCCCGCGTTTTATCATTACTTCTTTGATACTGTTATAAGATAAAAATTTTGTGGTACTTTGTTCCCGATTTGTACGATATTCAATCCCCATAGGGGTAAAAGCGTATTCAAACCCAAGATACAGCCGGAGAGTCTGTAAAATTCCAAGAAACGCAACCACTGAAACTGCGGCTATAAAACCAAGCAATATAAAGATAATGAGATCTAGGGTGAACAAAAATTGCATGAAGATACCTGGTGACCCAAAATAATTTTCTAAAACAGTTGCCCCAATTACAATAAAGGATCCCGATAACTTCTTTAAAATTTCTACTCGCAACCATCTATGAGTTAGCGGGTATGCTTTGCTGGAAATATCTTTATATAAATCAATTTCCATATTTTGAAATGGTTATCTGAAAAAAAAGTTCCCTTGAAGTAAGTAATCTACCCTTAAGAGACTGGGAGGTGTAGCAAAACAAGGGGATTGAAATTTCCTTATTCCAGTAAAATTTCCACTGCAACAACAGAAGCTTCATTTATTATCGCACGATGTTGATTGCAGACGATATTATTGCGACTTGTTACTAGCTGATCTCGATAATAACGAAATGACAACACCACCCAGTCCAATGACACCAAGAACAAGCAGAACTTTTTGGAGCGTTTCTTTAACTTCGGCAGACGTTACCACGTCAAGAACAAAAAGAATTGAGATAATTACAATGCCAATAATCGCGAGTATGGCGACAATTTTAAGAAATCCTTGCATAGTATTTTAAAGATTATTTAATTAAAACTTCACCTTCACCGGCTCTTTGGCTGCCACTTCTTCAAGCTCGAAGAATTCGCGAGGTTCAAATTTGAACATATTCGCAATAAGATTTGAGGGGAATGTTTCGATTGAAGTATTGAGGTCGCGC
>LBVU01000015.1 GCA_000993205.1 Candidatus Woesebacteria bacterium GW2011_GWB1_39_10 | reverse complement strand
GACCACTGTAGTGCCATTGATCTCATCCTTAAAAAAGGCAAGATAGGGGAAAGATACATGATTGGATCTGATCATAAAGAAATTTCAAATATTCAGCTGATTAAAAAAGTCTTAAAAATAATGAAAAAAGACGGAGATTGGATGGAGTTTGTCACAGACCGTCTGGGACACGATCGAAAATATGCCGTTGATTGGAGCAAAATTAAAAAACTGGGTTGGAAACCGAAATACAAACTGGACGATTCTATCCGTTTAACTGTAGAATGGTATATGCACAACGAGTCTTGGTGGAAAAAGATTAAATCTGGAGAATTTCGTAAACATTACGAGAAAACTTACGGTAAAAAATAATTAATATGAAACTTGATCCACTAAAACTCACATCAACCAAACTTACAATTCATTCAAACTGGGAAGGAGCTACCATTCAGGGAGTTTACTGCAAGAATCTCAAAACAAACGTTGATGGTCGGGGGGATTTAACAGAAATTTGGAGCGAAGGCTGGTCTGACCCAAACATACTTCCCCCAAAACACGTTTATTACAATGTCACTGACCTAGGAGTGTCAAAAGGTTGGCATTGGCACGAAGAAACATATAGTCAATTTGTTTGTCCAGCAGGAAAAATGCAAATCGTTCTTTTAGATCTCAATGAAAAAAGTCCCACTTTTGGCCATGTTAACCAATTTATATCTAGTTACAAAAATCCCTTATTTATTAAAATCCCCCCTTTTGTTATTAAAGGTTGGAAAGCATTAGAAGAAAATGCCCTCATTATCAATTTCCTGACATCTGCAGGAAACAAAGATAATGGAAAAATCCCCTTTAATACTTTTTTGTCGGACATTTGGCAACCTATACTGGTGCTTCAGGGTTAGTGGGGTCAAGATTTGTGGAGTTGTACCCAAATCCTAGTGATCTCCTTACCCCGGAATTAAACGAATTTGATCTCATGCACCCCGATGAGTATTTGGCTAAGAATAATCCAGATGTAGTTTTAAATTTTGCCGCTTATACCAATGTCTCCGAAGCCCAAAAACAACGGGATGATAAAAATGGACTTTGTTGGCAAATCAACGTCGAAGGCACCAAGCGATTGGTCTCAGCTTTGCCCATCAACACCCGCTTAATTCACATTTCTACAGATATGGTTTTTTCCGGCTCTGCATCCGACCCCGGTCCCTATTCTGCTGACCATAAGCCAGAGACTAATAGCCAATTGCTAACCTGGTATGGCTATACCAAAGCAGAAGCAGAAAGAATTGTAGGGAACAGGGGCACTATCGTCCGTCTCATTTATCCTGTCCGGGCCAAATACCCAGCTAAACTAGATTATTTAAGAAAGCCCTTAGACTTATTTAATCAAGGCAAACTTTATCCACTTTTCACCGATCAACATACTTCTTTGACCCTTATAGACGAAGCATGTCTATCTTTGCAAAATATTATTAACGAAAACTTATCTGGAGTTTTTCATATGAGCTGTCCTGACACTTTTACCCCATATGAAATATATATTTATCTATTGCAAAAATTAGGTAAAGATATTTCCGGTGTGCAAAAAGCCTCAGTTGATCCCAAACGCTATCCTAAATTCGGCGGTCTCAAACCCAGTTTCAATTTCAGTCCCTGGCGGCAAGTCATTGATCAACTGATTCAACAAGGCATTGGAACCTAACGTAGAGATTCCAAACCGGGTCCAGACTGAACCCCCTCTCTGTTCGAATTTTTTAAATATAGTGTGGCTTTAACTAAGAATTCCTGAGTAGCCTGATTAACTAATCCTTTATATTTTTCTTCATCAAACAACCTTAGCCATTCCAAAGTTGGGTCAACCCTCAACACTCCCTCATTCCAACGAAATGTTCCGTCTGGATCATGTTCCCACTCTAATATTTTTCCGAATCTCCCAGCGCTTCCCACCATTCCCCCATGCGACTTAACTATAAATGGCCACTCACCCTCGGGAAATCTCATGTTTGTTTTCCCCTGGCTTCTTACAATGTCAAGAGCTGCTGTTTCAGATAGTACCCAAGCTCCACTACCCATATCAAGAAGTTCATTTTGGCCAAGCGACATAGAGTAAGCCTTAGTCAGAATAGCTTCCGGGACAACCTGGGAATAGGGATATGTAACAGCATCTCCTCCCCAATCACGCCAAGGAAATGGGCGATGGAAAGGAAACGAAAAACCATCACTAACGTCTAGAGTTATCCAAGGGTTCTCCGACTCATATATGAGATCATCTAATTTTATAGACTCTCTATTCACGGTTAAGAAAACTTCATTTCTAAAATCTGGTTTATTCACCCTTGCCTTAATGTGTCTAATCATTTTATTCAATTCCCTTGGGTATTTGTGAGCGGCAAAAACAAGTCTATCAATACCAATAAATAACCTTGCTCCTGAACCTACGGATTCATGCGATAAACATTGTAAGTAATTTTCCTTAATTCTGACATTTGTATCCGGCTCCTGATCTTTAGAAACCGGCTCGTATACAAACCTTACCCTAGTTCCTTTGAGCACGTCTTCAATAGCTTTAGAAGATTCAGTCCGAGTAGCTGAGATTAAAATAGGAGTTTGTTCTGCAATTCTCGCCAACATAGCCAAACCACCAGTCTCCAAACGTCGTTTTATCATTCCATCCCCGTCATGTAGAGGCCCAACTATTGTTAGATTCGGCATACTATCCTTTTCTCCATTTTAGCGAGTATCATAGGTATGAATAAGTTTTTGATATTTTTGTATTCCAAAACAATACTATTGGGTACAAAAATAAGACACTACCTAAAATAATAAAAATATAGTATGGAGATTTTTCAATAGTAAAACTGAGAAATGCCATGACAAGACCAACAACTCGACCGATAGCTAATATTAATTCTCTACCCGGTATTGCAAGCTGAAGATTTGAATGACTATCTATGATCATTGCAGTTGAAACATTCCAAAACAATGGTAGAAAGAATTGAATAATTCCCGTTAGAATAATCCAGCTTGCAAGGTTTGAATTAACAAACGCTAAAAGTGTTGTTGTGCAAGCCATAATAATTGTTAGTGGGTAGAGAAAAACAGTTCTTTTTTGCAACTTGTCAGTAATCTTACCTAAAGTAAAATTAGCAATAATACTAATTAATGCAAGGTAAGACAGAAAAATACCATATTCAAAAGGTGTTTTTATAAAAAAAAGAGTGTAAATGGGTATAACTCCAAAAGGCAAAGCTTCCCAAACACCTTCTAAAAAAATAAACATTCTTGTTGCTTTTATTTCTCTTATTGCAGCCTTAATTTTATATGATACTTGAAAATCTTTCTGTAAACTAACTAAGTAAAAAGAAATTAGAAAAGAAGTAGAAGAAACCATCCATATAATAACTAAATTTATTTGAGCAACATAGCCAGCTACAAGAGGGGCTATAATCCCAATTAAACTTGGGGCAATAAACATTAACGCCGAACTATGACCTTTTCTTTCTCGTGGAGTATTCTCGAAGTGAGCTATGTTGTAAAAGACAAAGAAAAAAAACATAGCAAAGCCATTTATAAAAGAAGCAATATAAAATTGAGGGACATTGTAAATTTTTATGGAAAGTAGAATGTATACAAGTGACGAAACTAGAGCCAAGCGCCAGGAAATTTTGGCAGTAAATGTCGTCAGTGTAATTAATAATAAAATTTGAGCCACAAACCTTAAGACTGTTCCAAACATCATCTGTTGTAGACTCAAGTTTTGAGCCAGAAAATGGGTTGGAAGAATTGACGTGCCAAAGACAGTAAACCATACGAAGGAAATATAAAATGTAAACAACAATAGAAATTTCTTATTAAACATATTAGGTTAAACCCTCAACTCCTCTTGACCAATTTCCCTCATTAAAACGGACTCCCTCAAGATACTTAATTACACTACTTATATGCACAAGAATTTTTGGATTAACCAAGTCCGGATACTGTCTAATTATGTTTAACCCATCACCGTCATTTAATGGCCCGACTATTGTTAGGTTCGGCATATTATCCCTTTCTCCATTTATTAATTTCCCTATGGTTTCCAGATAATAGCACTTTCGGCACTTTCCAGCCATTGTANTTCGGCACTTTCCAGCCATTGTAGTCTTCAGGTCGGGTATATTGGGAGTATTCGGTGTTCGGTATTCGGTGTTCAGTAAACGATTCTTCTTCTAAAGATTTTTCATTACCTAATACTCCAGGTAATAATCTGACAAGTGTATCAACGACTACCATGGCGGGAATTTCTCCTCCGGACAAGACATAGTCTCCGATAGAAATTACCTCATCAGCTATATGCTCATGCACCCGGTGATCTACGCCTTCATAATGTCCGCAGATAATAATCAAATGTTCATCTTGTGACAATTCTTGCGCCTTTTTTTGATTAAATTTCTCTCCTCCCGCATCCAGTAAAATAACTTTTCCCTTCCCCATAGCTTTTACCGCAGCATCGATGATATCTACTCTCATAATCATTCCAGCACCTCCCCCATATGGTCGGTCATCGACCGATTTGTATTTATCCGTCGCCCAATCTCTTAAATTATGGATTTCTATTTCAACTAACAACTTGTCCTGAGCCCGTCGAAGGATCGAGTAATCAAACGGTCCGGAAAACATCTTCGGAAACAAGGTTAGAATATCAATTTTCATAAAATCTTTTAATCATTTTACACACATAATCAACTTGCTGCATTGTCATCCCCGGCCGGCAAGGCAACGATAAGATCTCTTGTGTAAACAGTACCGCTTTTGGACAGATCTTTTTGTTTATTACTTTTTGATTGGGAATTGATAGTGGATAGTGCACAGCAGTTTCAGGCGTTATTTACCGATGAAAGATATTTGTGGTATCTGTCAGCAATTTTTTGTCTCTCTTGGTTTTCTTCATCTAAGTATTTTAATTTCACCCGCAGAATAGCCGCCTGCATCTCATCTAGCCGGCTGTTTAATCCATATCTGGTGTGCACATATTTTGCCTGTTGCCCGTAGTCTCGTATCTCTCTACACACTTGTGCCAATTTTGAGTCATTAGTAGCAATCGCTCCTCCATCCCCCAAGGCTCCCAAGTTTTTGGTTGGATAGAAGCTAAAACACCCCATTACCCCAAAACTTCCCAGTTTTTTTCCGTGATAGGTCGAACCATGAGCTTGACACGCGTCTTCAATTAAATAAATCTTATGTTTTCTGCAAATATCTTGGATTTTGTCTAGATCTACTGGATTACCATATAAATGCACCGGAAGAATTGCTTTAGTCTTGACAGTAACCACTCTCTCAATCAGATTCGCGTCAATTAAACCCTTCTCGTCGATATCCACAAACACTGGTTTTGCTCCTACGGCCATTATTGCCAAGGTGGTAGCTACTGCAGACACTGGTGTAGTAATGATTTCATCTCCAGGACCAATCCCCAACGCCATTAAAGATATCTGCAACGCTTCCAACCCATTGGCTACTCCAACCACTTCTTTTACTCCTAAATATTGGGCAAACTCTTGCTCAAATTCTTTTACTTCTTTACCTAAAATATACCATCCGCTATCAACAACTCTTTTAATGGCCTCAAGTATCTCTTTCCGATGAAGTTTTGTGGATAATTTTGTGCTAACATCCATACCAGGCAATTATATCAAAGCCCTGTTTATGGCCAAATTAATTGAGGTTAAAACATTTAACAACCGTATCAAAAATGGCATTGTTGATTCTAAAAAAGCTGCAGCC
>LBVU01000014.1 GCA_000993205.1 Candidatus Woesebacteria bacterium GW2011_GWB1_39_10 | reverse complement strand
GCGCTCCAGCCCATAAATAACTGTTAGTGAGAATTGCAGTCGCACAGTCGGTGGTCGTGGCGCGTTTGTTGCTGGTTAACGACTATTAATAATCGGTCCATCTCGCGCTTCAGAAGAAGCGGATTGAGCATAGCATGTTCGGTCTTCAGTTTCTCTTTGACCGATTCATCAACGGCAGAGTGATCAAGCATCCGCTGGTACGGCGTTCGCGCAACCTTTTCATACTTTCGCACGTACTTCGCCCCAATGCGTACCTTCTCAGTCTGTCGTCTCACCGCCTTGAAGTGGTTCTGATACAAATCGGCAACCTTCCAGAATTGATTCATGAGTGGCACCACATCCGGACAGTCAAACCGACGATAGCCGAAGTACTTCCGTACCACGTGGCCGTTCCGCTCTTCAACGTACATGTTGTCGTTCTTCTTTCCCGGCTCTGATCGTGACATAGCAATTCCTTCTGTATCACACCATCCTTTCACCTGCCAGTTGATGAACTCACTGCCGGTGTCGGGATGGGCAGAGAGCCATGGGGACGGAAGGGCATATCGTATGCTCTCCATGCTCACTGCAGTTGCTTCTTGTCCTTTGTTCCACTGTGCTCGGGTATTGCTCCAGTATGCGGCGGCATCAATAGCGCTCAAGGAATAGACGAAATCGCCAAGCAAGGTATCTCCGCAATGCGCCACCGTATCGATCTGCTTGTGTCCCGGCGGCAAGTCCTTCCATGGCCCCTTGAAGATTGGAATGATTGCTTTGAGAGCCGATGGGTTTGTTGAGGAGAGTCCTTTCCGGACACCGCGGGCTTTCTCAAACTCCGCAACACGCCGGCGCACCGTGTGTTCGCTCATGAGAAGGAGCTTCTCAGTCGCTTCGACACTATGCCTCCACATCTTGTCTCTTTTCAGTATGAGAACGTATTCTCTGATCTGCGGATGCAGGAGTTCGCCGCATGCTTCGTCACCAACATTCCAAACCTCTTTGAGAGCAGCAGTGACGTCGGGTGTGTATAGCGTTCGTCTGCCACGACGCTCAACATGCGACGGGTCGCGCATCTGTATCCCACGGAACTTCCTCGATACCGAAATATGTCCTTTTTGGTCGCCATGTTCATATGGCGCCACGCTAACCGATATATGGGCTATCCACACGAATCTCGCTAACAGTTTTAATGGGAGATAACGTGGTGTTGGATAGCCAGAAATATCTGCGTATACTTTGTATCCCTGATTGTCGTAATAATCCGCCGACTTCTTTACGCCCTTGTCATGCTTACTTTGTTGCGAGGATGATCGTTTTGTCATAAGCTAATTCCTAACCTTACAAGTCCGGTGGGGATACTCATCACCTTTAGCTCTGTTGTTTTCCCACTGGAGCGGTTGTAGATTGCTTAGATCGTCCGAACCATCAAGAGCGACCGGTTTGATGTGGTCGACTTCCCATCCCCCTTGTTCCGTTTTTCCGTACTTGGAGCGTTGAATACTTGCCCCACATACATCTTTTGCGGAACCAAAGACATTACTTGACTCTGCTTTTTTCCAGACGGCCTCTATGGCTGCTTCATCAAAAGCAGAACCATCCCGCCTTGTGTTGTGATTTCTTGTCATGTTCGAATTTTTGAGATTAATAATTACCCCGTCGACCTCATAACTTCCAAATAAGTCATCAAGGCATTCTAATTATATAGCATCTGTCAATTTTTAGCAAAAAGTTATCCACACCTCACTACTACTTTACAAACTTGACGTGTACTATTATAAACATATGCATAAAATACAAGAAAAATTATTGAAAGTCATTGACAGAGATAATCTGTCGGGTATGACGTTGCGTGAAATAGGTAAACTTATTGGAGAGGAATCAGCGCAAAAAGTAAAACACCATCTTACGCAATTAACAAAGAAGGGGTTTATTACATATAGTCCGGTAAAGCGAGAAATTAAAAGAACGCTAGAAATCTCAAAAGGAGGTTTTGTATCACTTCCTATCGTTGGAGCTGCTGATTGTGGCCCGGCAACGATTTTTGCAGAAGAAAACATCACTGGATACCTAAAGGTTTCAAAAAAAATAGCCCCCCGTGGAGGTAAATTATTTGTATTGCGCGCCGAGGGTGATTCTATGAACCGATCACAGATAAATGGAAAAAATATTGAAGATGGAGATTTTGTTGTGGTTGATTCAGAACAACGGACTCCAGAGGCAGGACACTATGTAATTTCCGTAATTGATGAAGTTGCGAATATTAAAAAATTTATTCCCGATCCTCAAAACGAAAGGATTATCTTAAAATCAGAGTCAACAAAAGATTTTTTACCTATTTATATTCACGAAAGCGACAAATATGAGCTTAGTGGCAGAGTGGTCGATGTTATCAAGAAGTAGATTTTGATACTTTGTTATATAATAAAAGAAGTTATGACCTCTATCACTCCACAACAAATCAATAAAGAGCTATCAGGGTATTCCTTTGCTGATGTTGAGGCAACAGTTATTAGGAATATATTGCGTGAAGCAGGAATTAAGAGTGTCAAAAACGAAATAATCAGACCTTTTCTCGCGAGGAATATAAATACGGGAGTTAATTTTTGGTTTGAAACTAGCAAGGTTGCGTTGGATATTGAGTTGCTAGAAAAGCTATATGAGCTAAATGTTTCGGAAGAAGATCGAAAGGTGAACGGTTCATACTACACCCCAACACACGTTGTTTCTTATATCATACGAAATACAGTGAAAAAATTAGGCACGATATGTGATCCTGCTTGTGGTAGCGGAGCGTTTCTAGTTGAATCGGCAAAGTTTCTCAATAAAAAATTCAATATTCCTTTTGAAGAAATTTATAGAGATTATCTTTTTGGCGTTGACATTCTCCCCACTGGTGTAAAAAGGACAAAAATTATCCTCTCTCTTTGGGCTATTTTACAAGGCGAAGATAAAAATTTTGAGTTTAATATTTGCCAGGGAGACAGCCTTGATCTTGATTGGTCAAAAATTACTGACAGTGGTTTTGATTATGTTCTTGGAAATCCTCCATATGTCAGGACAAAAAATCTTAGGGTTGAGGTTCGAGAGAATATAAAAAAATGGAGCACGGCAGATTTTGGAAATGCTGATTTGTACATTCCTTTCTTTGAACTAGCCACTAAAATTACTAATAAAAATGGAAGGATTGGTTTTATTACCCCAAGTACGTATCTAACGTCTTTTAATGCTAAATTAGCACGAGAATTTTTATCATATAACAAGTTTTTAAAAAGAATCGTTGATTTTAATGGCTGGCAAGTTTTCGAAGGAGCCACAACTTACACTTGTATAACAATACTGGATAAAAAAAGATCTGAATCTCTTGAATTTAGCTTGGTTGATAGTCAAGAAAAACTCAAAAATATCGATACTCTAAAATTTAACAACATCAAGACAGAATTGCTTGATGGAAGTGAATGGAGGTTGCTTTCAAAGGAAGACGCTGAAAAAATATTCAAAATTGAGAACGCTGGCTCTCCTTTGTTTAAGTATGTCGATAAATTCGTAACGGGTTTAGCAACCTTGAGTAATAATCTTTTCTTAGTAGAAGATAAAAACAGCGTAAATGGGTTCATTCAGAAAGAATATGAGGGACAAATTTTCTTGATTGAACGTGATATTACAAAGAAAATTATTAAACCAAACAGGGTGAAAAGCATGACCGCGCTTGTAGCGAATAAAGAAAGGATTATTTATCCATATATTAACAATGGAAAGGGTAGAGTAAAAATTATGGATGAAACTTATTTAAAAAATTCTTTCCCAAAAACATATGAATATCTTTGTGCAATAAGAGGTGACCTGGCATTAAGAGATAAGGGGGGAAAGAATTACGAAGCGTGGTATGCCTATGGCAGAACACAAGGATTGAATAATTTTGGAGAAAAAATAATCTTACCAATGATGGATAACAAGCCCTCCTTTATTGTAGTAAACGACGCAGATACTTTAATATATTGCGGTTATGCTATTTATCCAAAAAATAAAGATGATTTTTACGTTCTCGAAAAGATTTTGAACTCAAATCTGATGTGGTTTTACATTAAAAAAACCAGCAAGAACTATTCAGGTGGCTTTAAATCATTCGCAAAAAATTATGTTAAAAATTTCTCTATACCAACTTTGTCTGACCAAGAAAAAGAGACATTTTTGAGAATGAGCAACAAAGAGCAGGTAGAAAACTTTTTAGAAAAGAAATACCAGTTAGTCTAACTCTTATTATTTTTTAAGAGAGGAAAATTCCTTTCGATGTATTTTTGTAGTAGTTTATCAAAAAAGTTATCCAGCCTCAGATTTTCTAGGGTGGGAAATTTATGATCTAATGTTGGTGGATCTCTGTGGAAGTTTACTCGCAAGTATGCAATTTCCTCATAATGTGCTTGGGGGTCTGAACTTTTTTCTCTATCAGATATTAAGGCAAACATTTTTTCAGCTCGATCAAAATCAAATTTTTCCTTTTTACTGCCAGGTAGAATACTTTCGGTTGGGTGCAGATACAAAAGTCCAACAACGCAAAGTGGATATCTTTCATGTATCGCAGAAACATCACCCACCTCCATTTCGTAATAGTTTAAAAAGTTTTTACCCAACGAACTCATCTGACTTCTCACGCCAATTATTAAAAGTGGTCCCGATGTTGGATGAACAACCGCTACATCTATATCTTTAAATTTGTGGCTTGTGAGAACCTTAATCTCTCCCTTTGGTGTTAATTCGCCAGTGAATCCACGCTCGATGAGCTCTGCTATACAATATTCGTGAAGTTGTTTGATAAAATTCTGCCCTCGAACAGCAGTGTTAGGATCCGCCAAAAAAGTTTCTTTCATTTCAGATAGTGTTTGGTTCAATTTTTCTTTGTTGTATGCCATATTATTTTATGAAGAAATCAAGATTTTTCTTATAGACTTTTGCAAATTCTTTTAGTTGCAGTACATCAAAACGTCTTTGCCCTGATTCAATCTTTGAAACGTAGGACTGTGTTCTTCCAAGCTTTTTTGCTACTTCCACCTGATCCAACCCAGCCTCAATTCGCGCTGTTTTCAAGCGTTCCACAATTTTTTGATGTTCTTCCTTGTATATTGCCCGTGGCATATGTATATATCATAGTATTCCATTGCGTAATATGCCAAACTGCCATATACTATTTATGTACGAAAGCGGCGGAAACAAAACCATAAAATTTCCTTTCATTTTTTAAGCGGCTCCCCCCACACCCCCCGCCGAAAATGGATTGGTAAGGAAATTTTTGGTTTTGTACAC
>LBVU01000013.1 GCA_000993205.1 Candidatus Woesebacteria bacterium GW2011_GWB1_39_10 | reverse complement strand
TAAACAGCCGGGCCGGGATATATTCCCCCTGGGAATGGGAAACCAATCAATTGCGGACGGTGGTCAACAAGTATTCTTTTGATCGTTAAACCTACAATGTCTTCGTCAACCTGCCAAAAAAAAAGTGCTTGACTTTTATATAGATGAATAAGTGCAACTAGAAGCAGTATTAAAAGGAGCGGAGAATTATTCCGTAGCAAATTAAACGTTTTGAGGAGGTATTTTTTAGTCACTTCTGTTTGAAAAACCGTGAGCAGGGTTTGGATAGTTCATTCGTTTGTATGTTAAGCTTTTTGCTGGAATGAAAGCAATTGAGGAAATAGGTGCTGTAAAAATTTTAAGATTTTTATTTTTCAGTTTTATCTCATCGATTTACCATTTATTGATTGATCACATTTTTAATTTACCACCGATCAGACAATATTTTTTAATTTTTTTGGGCGCAAAAATTGGTAAGGACTCTATTTTGATGAGCGTTAAATTTTTCAATTGGCATTATGGAGGTCCTGGTGTTTTAAAAATCGGCAATGAATGTTTTATTGGTGACGAGACACTAATTGACTTGTATGACCAAGTACACTTGGAGAATCAAGTTACAATTGCGCAAAAAGTTACTATTTTGACTCATCAAAATGTAGGCTATAGAGACCATCCTCTGCAAAAACATTTTCCTAAATTTTCAAAACCTGTCATTTTTAAAAGAGGATCTGTCGTCGGTGCAGGTTCGATAATTTTACCTGGAGTGATTGTTGGCAAGGAGTCTTTCGTTGCAGCAGGTAGTGTTGTTACGAGAGATGTCCCTGCAAGGACTTTAGTCGGAGGAGTACCTGCAAAAATCATCCGCAAAATTAAATAGATGGTTTTTTATGACTTTTTGAGAAAGGTAATTCTACCGCTTGAAGAAATAGACAAAAACTTGCCGAAAGAAGGCAAGATTTTTGATCTTGGCTGCGGTGAGGGTGTGATTTCTAAGTATCTTGCTAGAAATAATTTCCATACTATTATTCACTGTGCAACCCATAACGCAACCGTAACTTCAACAAAGAACCTTAGAGAAGTCATTAGTTCTAATTTAGGTATGTTTGTTAATTTAAGATGTCAAAATTCATTTGAAAGAATGTTTTATTTTGGTTCAGGAGCGGAATATGACATGAGACATTACATCCCTAAAATGAAAGAGGAATATTTTGATTCGCATGTACCTGTAGACGATTACGGATTCTCAAAATATATTATGGCAAAATATGTTGAAAAAAGTAATAAAATATTCGACCTTAGATTATTTGGATGTTTTGGAAAATATGAGGACTATAGAATAAGGTTTATATCAAACGCAATTTGTAAAACTGTTTTTAATATGGATATAACAATGTACAAAAACGTTTATTTTGATTACCTATATATAGATGACTTAATTGGAATAATGAAGTTATTTGTTCAAAAGAACAAGTTAAATTTTAATTACTATAATGTTTGTACTGGAAAATCCATTGATCTATTTTCTATTGCAAAAATTATTAAAAAGACTTCGGGGAAAAATTTAAAAATTAAAATTGCAGAGAAAGGCTATAAAAAAGAGTATAGTGGCAGCAATAAACGGTTAATTACCGAATTTGGCCAGATAAAATTTACACCTCTTGAGCAATCAATTAGAGAGTTGTTGCAATGGTATGAGGAAGATAAAAAAAGCCTTGATAAAAAACAACTAATTTAAAATAGATTTAATCGGAATAAGATTGTCAAATACATTCTTGTTAAATATTTTAAAAATAGGAAATAGAAACTAAGGAAAAGATATTATTTGTAGTATAATTACAAAACATTTATGTTATCAAATAGGAACATAGACTTTCTTAAGAGTAAAGCAAAACAGGTACGAAAAGATGTAATTGAAATGAGCTTTCGAGCCAAAAGTGCTCATACTGGAGGAGCTTTATCATGCGTTGAGATTCTGGTCTCTCTATATTTTGAAATAATGAATGTTGATCCGCAAAACCCTTATGACAAGAATCGTGACAGATTAGTTTTTAGTAAAGCCCATGATGCAAAAGCGCTGTATGCGGTTTTGGCAGAGCGTGGCTTTTTCGATAAAAAACTTTTAGACGGATACGAAAGTAATAATGGTAAACTTCCTGGGCATTCTACCAGACATTGTGTGCCGGGAGTGGAAGTCTCGGCTGGTTCTTTAGGCCATGGTTTGTCAATGGCAGTGGGTATGGCATATGCCGGAAAGATAGACAATAAAAAACATAAGGTCTTTTGTGTTATTTCAGATGGCGAATGCGACGAAGGATCAACCTGGGAGGGAATATTGTTTGCCGGACATCACAAGCTTGAGAATCTTGTTGCAATAGTTGATTATAATAAGCTTCAGGGATTTGGATATACAAAGGATATTCTAAACTTAGAACCATTTTCTCAAAAATGGGAAAGTTTTGGATGGGAGAAAGTTGAGTTGAATGGGCATAATTTCAACGAATTGATTGAGGCATTTAAAAAACTTCCGATTAAAAAAAACAAGCCGACGGTTATTATTGCTCATACCATTAAAGGATTAGGTGGAGTGCCTATTTATGTAAATAAAGTATCTTCTCAATATAAACCGCCTACACAGGAAGAAGCGGAGGAAGTAATAAGGAGGTTAAGCTCAAAGTGAGAATAGCATTCGTAAACACATTATATAAATCAGCACAAAAGAATAAAGACATAATGCTTATTACGGGAGATTTAGGATTTTCTGTGTTTGAAGATTATATCAAAAACCTGCCCAAGCAGTATCTTAATGCCGGAGTTGCCGAGCAGAATATGACAGGTCTTGCCGCTGGATTAGCCATGGAAGGAAAAACGCCTTTTATCTACTCAATAGTTCCTTTTGTGACAATGCGAAATTTTGAACAAATAAGAAATGATATTTGTTATCAAAATTTAAATGTCAAAATTGTTGGAATCGGAGCAGGGTTTTCCTACGGATCTTATGGTCATACGCATCACGGATTGGAGGATGTCGGAGTATTGAGGACTCTTGCTAATTTGACAATTTTTTGCCCGGGGGATCCAAAAGAGGTAGAATTTGTAACAAGGCAAGCGCTAAAAATAAAGGGTCCAGTTTATATACGACTGGGAAAAGCAGGGGAGCCGGTTATTCATGACGCGGGATCTAAGCTTGAGATGGGAAAGGGAGCAATGATTACTGACGGAAAGGATTTAACAATAATTGCTATGAGTACAATGTTATACAGAGCTTTGGAGGTTTCAAAAATTCTTACCAGAAAAGGACTTAGTGTCCGAGTGGTGAGCATGCACACGATAAAACCATTTGATTCTAATATTGTCATAAGCAGTGCAAAAAAAACGAGAGCAATCTTCTCTTTAGAGGAGCATTCAATAATCGGTGGATTGGGAAGCGCAGTCGCGGAAGTTTTAGCAGAAAATAGTATTAGTACAAAATTTAAAAGATTAGGTGTTCCGGATAAATTTACCAAAGTTATAGGCAATCAGGAGTTTATGAGAGAGGCAAATAATCTTTCCGTTGACCAAATTGTAGACACCATCCTTCGTTTTATTAAGAATGATTAAAAACCCTTTTTTCTCTATTATTATTCCTACATATAACAGGGCAAACGATTTAAAATTTGCTATTAGCTGTATATTAATGCAGGATTTTGAAAACTTTGAGCTTGTCATATCTAATAATAACTCAATAGATAATACAGATGATATTATTAAAGGATTTAAAGATAAAAGGATTGTTTATGTTAAAAATAAAACAAATCTTGGCTGGATAAAAAGTTTAAAAAAAGCAATAGCACTTGCTAGGGGAAAATATATTCTTTTGCAGGGTGATGACGATTTTGCACTTTATAATAATACACTGAGAACAGTATATGATCTTTTGAAAAGAGAAAATTATGGGTTCGTTCGGGTGAATTATCTAAGTAAAATAGTGGGAAAAGATATCGTATTTGATTTTCGGGTAAGTAAGTATGTAGATTACGATATTAAAATAAATTCAAAGAAAGACAATTATAAAATTATTGATTTTATAGAAAAAGTTGACCCCTTTTTTTTAACGGGGATTATTTTTAAAAACAATTTTCCTAAAGATATCAATCTTATTGACTCCGAGTTGATTCCCTGGTTTAAAATTATTTTTTATAATATACGTAATTTCGGTGGTTATTATATTTCAAAACATTTTTTTGTCTCATCATGGCAAAAAATATCTGGAAAATCAGGACATCCTTTCTTTAATCTTCTAAACGGAAAATTTGCATTTGAGAATTATTTTAAAGAAATTAAAAACTTATGTAGTAGTTCTCATTACGATAAATTCTTGGATAAACATTTGCGAGAAATAATTAAGCTTCTGCCGGCAAACAAATTTTCTTCAAACAATAAAAATGTGATTAATTGCTCAAAGAGGATTATAGAACTGTCTTCTTCTTATAAGTTTTCAACGTTTTTCTGGTTTTGGTTTTTTCTCTCTCTATTGACTCCTAAATGGATACTTGGTATATCTAGACAATATTTTCTAAAAAGTATGATTCATAAGTCTCAGGTCAAAAATGTGGGTGAGATTAAAAACAGAATCAGGGAATTAGAAAAGGAAGATGATTAACTTTATTTTAAAAAAAATAAAATTTACAAAGCCAAGAATAATCAGCATTTTGATAGTTATCTTAAGTCTTATTACTGCATTTGCCGCTGTTTACAAATGGTTTGAAGGCGGAACAATTCTTTATTATTGGGATACGCTTTTACCTTTTAGTGAAGAGTATGCACGCGCTTTTTTTAGCACTTGGTACAGTGTAATATTTCCCGGTATTGGGGGTGCAGGATTGAGCTGGGTAGAGTACATTTTCTCCATCTCATTATTAGAAAGATTATTCTCAAGCCTTTCAGTTGCCCAAGGCATGCTTTACATGCTTTTTATTTCGTTATCAATCATCACTTTTTACATACTGTCAAATTACCTTTTGGAAACTATAGTTAAACCAGACCGGGAAAGAAATATATATAAAATAATTAGTTTCTTATTTGCAGTTTTTTATTCGCTTAATCTATTCACTTTTTATTATTCATATTTTCTTTTTAATCCTCAAGCATTTATACTTTCGATTTTACCCATCAATATTCTCTCTTTGTTTAAGCTTTTTCCCTTAAATGAAGTGCCAATAAAAGATAGCTTTTTTCCCAAAGATAAAAAATCTTTGCTGGTAACCAATAGAAAAAAAATTCTATGGGTTTTAGTGTTTTTTTTAAGCGGGTTATTTATGACATCTGGTTTCACTACTTATATTTTTCTTGCTCAATACTTTATTCTGATACTTTTTTACTTGATTCTTCATTTATTCTTTGCAAGAAAAAAGCTCTTTAGCCGTTACACACTAACAGTTATTCTTTTCTTCTTAATAGTTATCCTTATGCATTGGTGGTGGTTTTTTCCATCCTTGTTAGCCTTTAAAGATTTATATCAAAGCCAAAGCTCCCTTGGTACCACAGTTTATTTTGACGTCGGAAGTATAAAAAGTAATTTGCTTAATTCGTTGCGACTTTTTGGTAGTCCAATGATGAATAATAACCCTTTTTCCTGGGATAATTTCTATACTGAAAATCGTTGGTTCACGCTACCTTTATTTTTATTTCCATTTTTAATCATATATGCCCTTTTGAAGGTAAAGAAAAATCGAAATATTGGAATATTTTTTTATTTTCTAATTATTTTATTAGGGTCGCTTTTTATTGTTAAATTGGGTAATCCTCCCTTAGCATGGATAACGAAGTTTTCCTTTGAACATATTCCGTTTTTTGGTGCATTTAGAGATGCATGGCATAAGGCCGGACTATTTTATATTTTTGCTTACTTCCCACTTTCATTTATCGGCTTTGCATTTCTTACAAAAGTCTTAATTGAAAAAAAACAGTATTTTCTTTTAAAGATCTCTCTGTCTTTTCTTTTAGTGACAGGTATTGTTGTAACTGGTCCTTTTTTTCTTTTTTCCTATGATAACATTAAAAAAATTAATTTTACCTATCAGGATAAACAATATACTTTCAGCGCAAAAACAAAAATCCCCCCCGAGTATTATGAATTAAAATCATATCTTTTGGGTAAATGTGATGGTGCAACAATTTTAGAAATTCCTAAAAATTCAATGATCTCAAGTGCAATATGGCAAAAATACGGTACATCATATGTTGGTCAAGACATTTTGACTCATTTTATTCCATGCAATTTTATTTCCACGCAGCTTCTTAATAACGGTCCTGACTCCTTCATTTTTTCCCCATATATGTTGCTTGAAAAAGGAGATTTTTTAGGTTTCAAAAATTTTCTTATTCAAAATCAAATAGGTTTTGTTCTTATTAGGAAAGATAATATTCCTTATGGTTATACAAACTATGTATATTTAAACAATGCGAGTCCAAAATTAACAATGGGATTTTTAAACAAAGATCATGATTTCAAAAAGGCATTCGAGAATGATTTTTTTACACTCTACTTAGTAAAAAGGCCAGAA
Organism: Candidatus Woesebacteria bacterium GW2011_GWB1_39_10; assembly: GCA_000993205.1. Classification (GTDB taxonomy): domain Bacteria; phylum Patescibacteriota; class Microgenomatia; order UBA8517; family UBA8517; genus GWB1-39-10. The sequence goes on along the minus strand of LBVU01000013.1, from coordinate 1,237 downwards.
GTCAATTATAATTATGGTTTTTCTCTTCCTGCATCAATTGTTTATACTAATTCGTCCTTAAACTCGGGACGTGATTACGTATCTTTATCTAAACAACTAACTGACAAAAGAGAATACCTAGTTATAAATAAAAATGACGACTTTAAAAAATATAAATCTTTAGTAAACCTATATGCGCCGGTTGCTAATTGTGTAGGTTGTGTAAAAATTTCCTCTTCTGCTATAAAGCCTCCCGATGAGTCTTTTTTAAGAAAACTTAAGGATTTTGTTAAGCAATTGATAGGAAAAAATTCAACAGACTCTCTTTCCCAAGACAAAAAAATAAGTTATGCACTCATTGACTCAAGCAAAGAATTTTCTAAAATGATGAGGGCTTTAGCACAAAAAGATTTTCAAGAATCAAAAAATCACATCTCCTCATATATCAAAAAACTAGAAAACATAGAGTCTCTTTCTAAAAACTATAAGGCAAGTTTTTTTGACTTAAACAATAAAAACACAGAAATGAAAATTTTCCTTGGGGCACAAAATGAAAAACTTTCAGAATATTTAAATTCCTTGGCGGTTATTAAAAATGATCAAATTCGAGGACAGCTTTATTTACTGTTTTCGCTTCAGAATTCCATGCTATTCGAAATAGAAAAAAATATTTGGGAAACAGATTTTAAAGATAAAATTTATAGAATGAGACTTGATATTCCCAAAGAGGGAAAATATATTTGTACAGTAGATAATTATAATAATGGTTTAAGGATTGACAATCTTACATTAGGAAGTGTCAAGAATTATAAAAATTCCACAATTTCAGCATTTTTATCCAAAGGAAGCTATCCTGTTTCAATTAATTATTCTACTAACAGCATAATTAACATCGCTTCTTTAAAGCAAAAGTCTGGAGAAGTTAAAGAAGTTAGCTTAGGAAATGTTCCCAATGGTATTTATAAAGTTTCTTTTTCTCCGAGCTCACCTTCTAAACAAAAAGTTGCATTAGCTATCACCAAAAATAAGCTTAATCTTAAAATTCTGGAACTACTTGGGTCTTCAGATATACCTCAGAATGATTTTATTTTCATTGATACAGGATCTTTTTTCAGTGATAAAAATTATGAAAAATATTTTTCCATCTCATCGTTTGATAAAAGAAGCTATTATTTATATCTTTTTTCCTTAAATCCTCAATCAAGAGAAAAGGATGAATTGGAGTATAAGGATATTTTTATTGAAAGAGCTGCAGAGA
>LBVU01000012.1 GCA_000993205.1 Candidatus Woesebacteria bacterium GW2011_GWB1_39_10 | reverse complement strand
GTTCTATTTTGGAACGAGTTGCCCTTGTTGGTAATTCTTTTTCCTTATAAATATTATGAATGTGTTTTGAAATTGCTTGGGGATTTACGCCAAAAATCCTAGCCATCTGCATACGAGTCGCCCACACAGTCTCGTGCTCAAAATCCCCGCGCAGTTTAAGCGCGCCGGATGACGCTCGGTAGATTATTATTTGTTTGCCTTCTTTTTTCATAAGTGGATTTATTGTACCACAGAGACATTGGGGTTTTGGTTGTGGGAAGGGGTGCACAAAAACCTTACGATATATCGTAAGGTTTTTGTGCTTGATAACGTGTTGTTTTGAATACACCCCCCAACGGCTCAACACGTTGAGCCGTTGGGTGGGGGAATTTATTTGACGGGGACGTAATACACGGCGTGGCCGGTCTCGCCGACTTGCTTCACTCTCCCCTATTTCCCGACGCTTTCTCCGACGTTTTGAGTCGGAGTTCCGGTCGGGACCCCGACCCTTATCAGGCGTCGGGGTTTCCACCGTGATATTCAACTCGTTTAATATACGGAGATCCAACCTGCGTAGTAAATTTTATCCTTGACCCCTCAATATTTTATAACTAAACATCGATAATATATTTAGAAGATTGGTACGACCAAAATATAAAATATATAAAATTTAATGAAATTATTATGGCAAGTATTATCAGTAAATTTCTAATTGTCAAAAATTTCATTTTTAATTTGTACCGATAAATGATTTCGAGTACTGCGAGAATTATAATTACAGATAGTATTGAAACCATCGGACGCCACAACTCTGACTGCGGGTGCCAAAATGGGCAATTATAAATAGCAACGAAACCATCCATATATATGTCACAAAGATCAACTGGAAATGAAACAGGGGAAATTTCTAAATAAAAACTATAAAACATTGAAAAAACCGATACTAAAAATCCGATACTGATCGCGCGGAATATTGATGCGGGATTGTTTAACTTAATATCTGTCATTGATTTAAAATTAATAACAAGCAGATTTTTTTAACGCTTCGTAACCTTCCCAAAATTCCGACGAGGATTAAAGTGAGGAGGTTCATAAACAGATTGTAGCACATCAAAGAAATAATATGATTTGCATAAAATAATGAAAGTTATTATATAATGTAGTAAGTCCTTTGAAATGCTAGCGGGATAGTTTGGGTGCCGAATTTTGTCTTCTAGGGGGTTACCTTATCCTCCTCCCCCTCCTTAGCGCTTTTTCGAGTGTTGAGGCGGGGGCGAGAGTGTCGATAAGCCTCTTGATTATTAGAATTAAGCAAACAACTGTTATGACTAAGATCAAAACAGGTGGCACTGCTCCTAAGTCAGGGCAATATCAAGTTTCGGGAACGAAACACGAGATTACTCTAACTAAGGGTGAGCGCGTTCCTCCTTATGGAGGAAGTGCGAAAACCTTTGTGCTTGTCGATAAGACAAAACACAAGTAGTAGTTAGCCATTAAACTTTTCCTGCTAGCATTTCAGGGGATTTATGGTTTACAAGCTCCCTTAGTAAAACACAAAACTCTTCTCGTTGTGAGGAAACACTGTAGTTAAATTACTTATTTAATTTCTTCTGATATTATTTTTGCTTCGGTTTTATCTATTTCTAGCAAGGGGAAACAGCTGGGTAGTTGAGCTATTTTTATTGCGGAAACTCCTCGTTGTTGAGCAAAACCATAGGCGAAATCAACCATACTTGCTTTACCAAGAAGAACCGCGATGAGATGTGCACATGTGAGGAGATTATTGGGGCGTCCCGCAGACTTACTATATTGTTTTCCTTTTGTATTCAGATTCTTTTGATATTTGACGTCTTCGTTTAAGGCAATCGTTTCCAGATATTGTAAGAAAACCACAAGGGGAACATTGAACATCGATGGGATGTCTTTTGATATCTCATCAATCACTACTTCGTTTGGAGAATAAACCACCTTGTTATCAACGGAAATGTGGTCGAGCATCAATGCGGAACGAGCCAATAAGCACCCCAATAATTCAAGCGAGTACTTACTTTTATTCGACATGTGTTCAAGTTCATGGAAAATATCCCCAAAGCTTGCACTTCTCTCTTCTGGTACTCCTCCCTTACGAATAAGGGGCCACATATCATATGGGTTAGGATTTTTCCTTTCCGTTTCCTTTCCTGGCTTACCCACACCCACTTCGTATCCCTTTCCAGACCAAAGTATGTGATACAACATTTTACTTCGAGAAGGACCACCAGGCAATGAAACTGCATCTTCAATACTCTTTAGTCGGAGAGCTTTTGCAGACTTAATCTCCTCGGGATTAAGTTGTAAAAATTTAGCAAGTTTTTTCGACATGGGGTGTGGTTAGGTCTTGGTATGCAATAAATGGATCAATATTAGACAACATAATCCACAATAGATCAAGATTGATCAATTGTCGAGGAGGTGCTAGAATTACCTAATGGCAAAAAAGAACACAACAAAGATACTCCGGGTCGCTGAACTATTTGCTGGCGTAGGCGGGTTCCGGGTGGGACTAGGCAGGGTGAGGTCAAAAAAACGAAAATTTGAAGTTGTTTGGAGCAATCAATGGGAACCTGGGACAAATACACAACATGCTTCCGACATATATGTAAAGAGGTTTGGTTCTGATGGACACTCAAATGAAAATATTGGGGCGGTCCCTACATCAAAAATACCCAGGCACGATCTACTGGTGGGAGGATTTCCTTGTCAGGATTACTCTGTCGCTCGAACACTCAGTCATGCTGCAGGGTTAGAGGGTAAAAAGGGTGTGCTGTGGTGGTCCATTCATCGCATCCTCAAAGAGAAAGGTTCCAGCGCTCCATCATTTCTCATGCTTGAAAATGTAGACAGGTTACTCAAGTCCCCCGCCTCTCAAAGGGGTCGCGATTTTGCAGTAATGCTCGCTTCGTTGTCAGACTTGGGATATGCCGTTGAGTGGAGGGTGATCAACGCAGCAGAATATGGAATGCCACAGCGCAGACGAAGGATCTATATCATGGGATATAGAAAGGGGACAAAAATTTACAAAGAAAAAGTTTCCAGTGGTCCAGTAAAATGGCTCACGACTTCCGGAATCACTGCAAAAGTTTTTCCTGTAAAAAAACCAGAACTCTTAAGGATCGACCCCTTTGATATTTCAGGAACTCTTGCAGAAATAACTAAGACATTCAATAAAGATAGGACATCAAGCCCATTCGAAACTTCCGGAATGATGCTCAACAGAAAAGTTTGGACATTTAAGGCTGTGCCCGACTACGATGGAGAACTTGCGAAACTTAAAGATTTTTTAGAGCCACACAATAAAGTCCCGAAAGAATATTTCATAGACGAAAACTCGCTAAAGACTTGGCGATATTTAAAAGGTGGAAAAAAACAAAAACGCAAAACGAAGAGTGGTTTTGAATACGAATACAGTGAAGGTCCCATGGCCTTCCCTGATCCATTAGATAAACCATCGCGGACCATTGTTACTGGAGAAGGTGGTCCAACCCCGTCGAGATTCAAGCACGTAATAAGGGTCGGTAGTAGATACAGAAGACTTACGCCTGTCGAACTAGAACGTTTGAATATGTTTGACCCCGGTCACACAATTGAAGCAAGCGATATAAAAAGAGCATTCTTCATGGGGAATGCCTTAGTTGTTGGTATTGTCACTAAACTTGGAGAAGAATTACTGCGAAGAGCGTAGTAATTTAAGCACCCTCTGTGTAGCACGAGCAGGGTCTTTCTTTATTTCATGTTCCCAGATAACAAGCGTCTTCCATCCTGCCCTCTTAAGTTCTCGAAGTTTTCTTTTGTCACGTTCTTGGTTTCGTGTGAATTTTTTCTTCCAAAAAGCCCTGTTTGTTTTAGGCAGTGTCAAATCGCATTTGGGGCATCTATGCCAGAAGCACCCATGAAGAAAAATCGCTAGTTTCTTCTTTAGAAAAACAATGTCCGGACGACCTGGGATGTTCGAGGGGTGAAGTTTATAACTTTTTATCTTTAATGACCTTAAAGCTTTCTGTATTTTGAGTTCGAGCTTGGTATCTTTTGCCTTATTGGCGCCCATCACACGCGAAACGATTGGATTTTTAGGAATTGGAGAGCGTGAATCACGTATAAAATTCAGCGGCATAATTCTTTATGAACTTATGGGTTTATATCTACGATGAAATATATCGTAGGGTTTTTAGAGTCCCTGCTTCATCCACTCGGTTACTTGTTGGGGTAGATTTAAAGAAGCCCAATTGTTAGTAATCTCAATAACCAAGATTTTGTCGTTAGAATCCATAGCTGTTCTAAGTTGATTTAATATTTCCATTGAACCCAATGGGGATTTGATTAGCCAAACAGACTCTAAGGGTTTTGCCCAAAATTTAGCAGTTTTAATTAAATTAATTAATCTCGTATATTCAGGACTTGTTTCTGGCTTTATAAGGTCGTAAGAAATTAAATATGTTTTCATAATTTTAGAAATTAGATGACAAATCACTTGAAATCACACCGGAAGAACCTTCCACTGTTCCAGTCTTTGGAGAGAGTGTCAGTTCTTTCGACGAAATTTCTTTTTGCTTCTTTAACTTCTCAATGTCTATCTTCACTTTAAATTCCTTGTTCATCATTTCTTGAAGATTTACGTAACACTTATGCTCCATCTTGATGTCTCCTTTCATGTCACCGTGTAATTTGCCATCACTAGAGAGATAATCTTTGTCTGAAACACACATTATTAAACAATCTTTCTTTTTTTTATTATAGTGTTTATTGCAAAAGGATATCAGTGCCTCGAAAGCAATGCAGTCAATGTCCTTTGTGTGGGCATTTTCAGTAGATTTATCGGTCTTGGTGTAAGGTGATTTTTTTAGTAATGATCTTTTCATTCCAGCGATGAGTATCTGGTCAGTAAGTTCAACTATGGCCGTATTTTTATGCTTAAAAATTTTATCTATTTCCCCCGAAATTGATTCGTAGTGACCCTTGATTTTCTTAATCATTTCCTTCCTGTCTAATTCAATGACACTATCGATTTTTTCAGCTTCAGTTTCTCCTTTCTGTTTTTTCTTCCTATTTCTATCTTTCTCTGTCAAATCTTCAATACCCAATATTTTTTTAGTAGTAAGATTACCTTTTATATTTTCAGTCACACCGTCCTTCCAAGAAGTATACTGCGTAATAATCTCCATTTTTATAACTTCCGGTAAGACAATTTGTATGTCTTTCTTATTAATCTGCTTTAGGAGAGTCGCAAGAATTTTCACACCATCGTTACTGGTTATTGCATCAAAGAAAACATTAGTATCTATGAATATAAACTTCATACTTTTATCTCGATAACCTTAATGGCATCACCCCACAAAATACCCGCGCTCACCACCGCAATTCAAACTATAAAATCAGTTTCTCTTATTTATCAATTCCTTCATCAAACCATAAAAGGCCCTTTGTTTCAAGGAGGAATGGGCGTGGCTCCCAACGGCTCAACCTGTTGAGCCGTTGGGCAATAGAACTTGCCCCCTAGTGAATTTCATGAGAATATTTGAATCACAGTTCTATCATCCCCATGCGTCCCCATGGCCGACCGCGACGCAGTCGGCGGGGCTAGGCTAACAGTTAGGACGGAAACCCGTAAAAAGGCTCCTGTTCGCCATAATTATTTGAGGAGATTATCAAAGCCACGCTTGAGCAAATCCAGCTTCGGATCTTTGAAAATGTCTTTATATGTAGCCGTATTTTATACTTGTGGATAACCTTGCTTTTTTATTCATACTGTATATACTATATGTACAGTATCGAGAAGGGGCGTCGACCGTTAGGACGATAGCCCCTTTTCATTTGCTTCATTGTTTGTAGCCAAACTCAAGTGATCTGTTTTGTCCACAAAAATATTAAAATTGTAATTCTTAAACCCCTTGAGAAAAGAATCCGCCCCTAGTTTCCCTTTTAAATAATTAACGATCTCAATCTTGTATTTTGACCCGCCAACAAGCTTTTTAGAAAACTTGATATCGTAAGTCACAGCACCTATCAAAAGATCTACAAGTTGGAGCAAGTCGTTTGATTTTGAATCAAATCGACACACGCCAGCCAAAGCAAGTCGTTCTTTTTCTTGATTGAATTTTTTCTTTACTTCAACCTCAAAACGAATATCCTTAGGCGTTGTTACATAGTCGGCAATAAGAATGATAATCTCTTGTCGAGACAGGGCGACATCTAAAAGTTTAAGCGTTATCTGTTCGTACGCCATCCATGGGTCGGTATCAAAATTTTTTACATAATAATCACTTTTAGTGCTTATAGAATATGAATAGAAACTAATGCTTCGAGTCTCAAAAAGTGCGTCAATTGCAGTCTTAGCAAAACCAATATTATTTTTAGAAAGCTTATTGAACTTAATCTCATCGTAAAATCTTACTTTACTTCGCTCATATGAAATCTTGCTCTGCAGGTAGTACGGCTGGCTCATTTTTAAAATTCCCACTGTAAAGTATTGGTCTTTTTGGTCGCTTAGAGTCCCCGTCTCATCCAAGAAACAGAATTTAGTCCAAATTTTATCAAAATCAGCTAGTTTAAGGTCTTCTGTCTTTATTTCTTTATTCGATTTAAAAAACATATTTGTTTTTGTGTCTCCCCATAATCCCATAAAAATCCTTCTCTTTCAAGGATGCGGGATGGAC
>LBVU01000011.1 GCA_000993205.1 Candidatus Woesebacteria bacterium GW2011_GWB1_39_10 | reverse complement strand
TCTTTTTAAAGTAAGCCATGAAGGTAATGCGGTTCCTGTGCGCCTTCCAGACACGGTTGGGCGCCATTATATCTATTCTGTTCTTGCCGCGCTCTGTGTTGGAGTGTTTCTTAAGATAAATATGATCACGATGGTTGAAGCGCTGGCGAAATTTAAAACTCCCAAGGGGCGCTCGCGGGTCATCGAAGGTATCAAAGGCACATATATCATTGACGACACCTACAATTCTTCCCCCGTCGCAGCAGAGGCGGCCATTGCGACGCTCTCACAATTTAAAACACAAGGAAAGAAGGTTGCGGTGTTGGGCGATATGCTCGAGCTTGGAAAATATGCAGTTGCGGAACATAAGCGTATTGGCGCTTTGGCGGGCGGCGTGTGCGATACGCTCTTGTGTGTCGGCGTGCGAGCGCGATATATGGCGGAAGGAGCAGAAGCAGGTGGTTTGAGTGAGAAAAATATTTTCCAGTTTGATGACGCACGCGAGGCAGGAAAATTTCTCGAGCAGCTCATTAAAACAGACGATGTTATTTTGGTGAAAGGTTCTCAATCGATGCGAATGGAGCGCGTGGTGGAAGAGATCATGGCGCATCCTGAACAAAAGGGGGAGCTTCTGGTGAGGCAGGAAGAGGAGTGGCTAAACCGGCGATAACGCCGGTCGCCCGTCCCGCTCGGGCGGGATTAGGGCAGAAAAGATAGTAAGTAGTTGGTAGATAAAAAATGACCTTACGGGGGATCTCCCGCGACTCTCGGCTCGTCGTCACTCGCCTCGGTCTGGGCACCGCCTCGCGACCTCGCAAGCTTGCTCGGTATCGCTCCGGCGTTCGATTCCCGGACGCAAGGCAAGTAGTTGCCTTACTTAGAGTCATAAAATTTAGCTCCGTAAAATTTTATGACTCTACCGGGAATCGAACCCGGATTTGAAGCTTGAGAAGCTTCCGTCCTAACCGTTAGACGATAGAGCCGTGACTCAAATATTGTCATAAAATTTACTACGGGGCAAGCACTACCACCCCCCAACGGCTCAACAGGTTGAGCCGTTGGATACAATCGCATTGATTTTAGGGATGACAATTGATATACTATATCCAACAATGCAAAGGCAATATTTTAGATTTAGATAGCCACTAACGAAAACCGCAATATTTCTCGCGGTTATTCTTAGTGGCTTTTCTATTGCCTTTGTAGCTCAATGGTAGAGCACACCCTTGAAACGGGTGGGACGGCGGTTCGATTCCTCCCAAAGGCACCACGCCCTCGTAAGCTAATGGATAAACTGCCTCGATTCTAGCGAGGACTTGGGAGTTCGAATCTTCCCGAGGGCACCATACCTCCATTCCCCCTTGAAACAGAGGGCCTTTTGTGGTTTGATGAAATAACATGTTTCAAGCTCAACTTGTCTACAATCCAAATTACTATAACGGTGTAGATCTCATGCAGATGCGACCTCGTCTTACTGCCCTTAGAACCTATAAAACAAAGGATGGTACTCTAATAGGTTTATTCCAGGGAGATCGGGGAGTACGGCCAGATCTTGATTTTGTCATAAAAATTCTTATTCCTGGTCTTGATAAAAAACTAAGGCCTCCAACCCATACTTTTTGGGTTGTAGATTTATTACTCAAGATTCCTCAGTTTCGAAATGAGGTGAGAGAAATCGTGCAATATTACATAGATTACTATAACCGCACCACCCCCTTCTCGTCTATCCAAGAGCGAGATAATTATCAACTCGAGACTGTTAAAGAAATTGTTGCTCGTTATACTCATCTTGATCAACCATATACGCTTTCATTGGATTATGTTGCAATTATAATTGAGCTTTTCTGCAAGAATGAAAAAATAAAACCCGATGCATACATGTTCCGTAATCTTTTACTCACCTTAAAAGATTATATTGACGGTAAGAAGCACTATACGGAAGTACTTCAAGCCGCGATGCCTGGTTATAGATAAATTGGTTCGAAGAGTTATTTAGGTACTGGCAAGCCTATTTTTTGCAGTGGTAGGTAATTGAAGTAATATTGACACCCAACAGAAATAACATAATCGAGCGTATCCTTATAGGCTGGATTTTTAAACCAATCATTAAGAATGTAGATATATTCAACGTCAATATTTAATGGTGCCATAAGCTTACGGTATTGTTTTTTCTTAAAATCGCATGTCTGCAACTTTTCATCAACCGATCCGGCAACTTTTTGAAATTTCATCTCAATAATAAAAAGGGTATTATTTATGATCACGTACAAGGCTTCGTCTGGAAAAAGGCGCTTTGATACCAGTTTTCGCCAGTCAACCTTTTTCTCGGTTAATAACTTGTACAAACCCTGTTTTCGGTAACTTTTCGCTACTTCTTTGTCTCGGTAATAAATTACATTGCCTTTTACGGAATAATCTTTTGCCTTTTTGAGAATTTCCAAAATATCATATTCTTTCTCAAAATTTAATCCCGTGATCGTATTTCCTCCTCCTGTGCCATTTGATTTCATAAATGCTTATTCTTTATTTAAGTTTAATGGTAAATTGGAATTTAAATCCTCAAATCTCTTTATTGATAGGTCCAAATATTTTGGTTCCATATCAATGCCAATAAATTTTCTACTATATCGATGAGCTACGATACCCGTTGTAGAGCTTCCAGTGAAGGGATCAATAACCACATCGCCTTTATTTGTACTTGCGAGTACAATTCTTTTTAACAAATCTTCCGGTTTTTGAGTCGGGTGTTTCCCAAATTTTTTTTCTACTGGTTTTGGGGTGCCCATGGACCAAACTGAACGCATTTGAAGGCCAGGTTTTTTCAGGTTATCTTCCGGCCACCGGCCACTTTTCATAAGACCATAGTTAAACGTATGCTTTGCTTTTTTCTCTTTTCTAGCCCAAATTAATGTTTCATGGCTTGCCGTAAAGTAACGGCAACTTAGATTTGGTGATGCATTTGGCTTGAACCATGCAACATCATTTAGAATGTGATATCCAAGTGCCTGTAAGGCATGACCACATTGGTAAATTGAGTGATAGGTGCCGCTAACCCAAAGAGTACCGTGGGGTTTCAAGACCCGTCGGCATGCTTCTAGCCATTTATAGTGGAAATCGTAGTCGTCTTTAAATCCCTTACTTTTGTCCCAGTCGCCCTTATTAACGCTCACCATTCGCCCAGCGTGCACAGTAAATCCTCCATTTGAAAGGTTATAAGGAGGATCTGCAAAAACTAAATCAACTGAGTTTTCTGGAATTTTTGATAAAATATCTAAAGCATTTCCATGATACAGAGTAAATTGCTGCTTTTTGTAGTACGGATTCAAGGATTTGTTTCTATCTACATTTTTATATTCTGGCAACTTAAGTGTCATTGTTCCTTCATCCCTAATCACATCAAGCACAATACCTTGTATTGAAACATCCCGTCCATTTCGAAAAACAAGTGGTTCCATATTTTTGTTTGCGGGCTGCAACCGGACATGGCCCCGTTCCTTATAAAATTTCTTAAGCGTCGCTTCGTGGTTGTCTATAAGAGCTACCACCTTTTGTCCATTATCGGCAGTTGCTTGTTGCTTCACTAAGACAATATCACCATCATTGATACCTTCATCGATCATGCTGTTACCAACAACACGGAGAGCGTAAAACTCGCCCGACCGGGGCAACTTACTTTGCGGAACAGCAATAGTTTCCTTATCCTCTATTGCCTCAATCGGCTGGCCGGCAGCTATAGTACCCAAAAGTGGAATCCTTACTAATTTGGTGGTACTCTCAGATAAGCCAATACTGCGAGCCAAATTGTCATCTTTAGTGAGGAAGCCTTTGTCTGCTAAAGCCCCGATGTGTTGATGTACCGTAGAGAGAGAAGAGAGGCGGAAGTGCTTTTTTATTTCCTCCAAGGTAGGAGAAAACCCACGCTTCTCAATATAGCTTTTAGTGAAATCGTATATTTGTTTTTGTCGCTTCGTAAGAGTGGGCATAAACAGTTGACTCAGTATAGCTACTTTCTTATAATGACATTGTACCGAAGATTTACCGAAGATGTAATAGGTAAGTTATCCACATGGCCACGCGCAATAGAAAACGTAACAATTAAATAACCTATGGTAAATAATCATAATCAGGTCAGCAAAAAAACAATAAATGAGCTTTGGCAGAGACCTCGTGTGTTGGTATTTAGTGTAAATGTTCTGTTGGCATGGATTGTGTTTTTTCTTGCGACTAGTGGAGTTTCACCCTTTAGCACGGGTGCGGGTATTTGGCTATTGGCAGCTATAGCATATTGGTTACTAGTGTTGATAACTACACCTTTTTTCACGCCACCAAAAGACTCTCTCGCAACAGCCATATCAGTTGTATTACTCCTTGTCCCCATTGATTTTTCTGGAGTTCTGGTCTTTAAATCATTGCTTCAATCAATTCAGATTGTGACCATTGGAATCTCTTTGGCAGTCGCACTACTTGCCCTGATTGCGATTTTTAAACAGTCAGGTGATAAGAATAGTCTCTTAGGTAAAATATGCTACCAATTGAGTGACAAACTAGGAAAAGGAGAAATATTATTTACACCGGTGGTTACAATAAGCGCTCTGGGTTTTTATCAAGAAAATATTAACTGGGCATTACTTATTTCCGGCTTTTGGGTTTTAATGGTTGTTTTAAAGCCGGTAGAACTTATTGTGAAGATATTCATTTATTTTCAAGAATTGAAAAATGGTGAACAAAAAATATCTGAAACAGTGGGATCTGTTTCTCGTATCGATGATCCCGATATCGTTCGTGTTGTATTAACAAACGGCGCAAAAACCTGGAAAAACAAGAAAGTGCATTTAATCCACCTCCCCAATGATGAACACGCTCTTGTGTTACCATTATTTATTCAAATGCAGGGTGAGGAAATTATTGGAACAGGACTTTTTTCTTTGACTTCAGAAAAGCCTTCGTTTAAAACGGAGGCTGGCGGTATTTATCAATATGATAGGGATGGACTGGCCACAGAGTTGATAAATAGATTGAGTGGTGTAAGTGGTGATTTTGAAATAGTTGGCCTTACTGTTGAACGCTCAACAATTGGAAATATTAGATGCCAAGTTGTACCGGGGCTGGAGCTTGAGAAGGGAATGGTTATGTTTGCAAATATTCGGGGAAAGAAAGTTTATTATCAGATTCTTGACGCGGCCACAGGTGAAGAAAGCTTCAAAGAAAATCCGTTCGGCATGCATGTAGTTTCGGCCGCTCAGTTGGGGGTATATGATCCGAAGAATGGTTTCCAAAAGTTTCCCTGGTTGCCTGATATGAATCAACCACTCTTTCTTGTACCAGAGAATGAAACACCCGAACAAATCCTTGAACAAAATGAGTTTATAATTGGTAAGATGCCACATACAAACTTTGGCGTTCCCATCGTTTTGGACGATTTAATTGAATACCATTCCGCAGTGCTGGGAATTACCGGTACCGGTAAAACAGAGCTTGTATTTGATATTGTAAAAAATGCTTTGGATAGAGGAACAAAAGTTTTTTGTGTAGATTTTACGGGAGAATACAGACCCCGCCTTAGTACGCACAATCCTGAAGTGGTTGGCTTATCAACCGATCAAGTTAAAGAGTTAGAGAGTTCTCTTTTTGCAGTAGAAACGGGAAATTTTGGTGCAAAAGCAGAGAGAGCTGCATTGCAAAAATTTCTTGAGAAAATAAAACCAGAGATTAATGCTCAAGTTGAAAATTTTATAACGGACGACAAAAAACGCCTCGGTATTTTTGAACTTGCGGAAATAACAAATACAAAAGCTACCCTACGAACAACCGAGATGTATTTGTCTGCAATAATGGATTGGGCTAGAGAAAATCGAAAAGCAAAACAAATCCTTATTGTTCTTGAAGAGGCACACACGATTATCCCAGAAGTTTATAGTTCTGGCTTTGATGCTGATACACAGTGGATAGTTGGTAGAATTGGGCAAATCGCATTACAGGGTCGGAAGTATGGAGTCGGGCTACTCCTCGTTTCACAACGTACTGCTTTAGTGAGTAAGACAATACTATCCCAGTGCAATACTTATTTAACTCATAGCTTAGTTGATAAAACTAGCTTAGAGTATTTAAGTGGAGTATATAACTCAGATCACGTTCAAATTATTCCAAACCTAGGACCCCGTGAGTTTCTTGCTCACGGGAAAGCGGTAAAAAGTGAGCGCCCTCTTGTGGTAAGAGTTGATTTCGACCTTGAAAAATTGAAGGCAAGCAAAGCGCTGGATAGAAATATTAATAATGGGAAACAAGAAATAACTATTTAATCGAAAACCCCATGAACTACCTTACTTTAATCATCGTCGGAATTTTGGGAATCGCACTTGGGATGTACTTGGGACGGCGAAACAGCGGTGGTTTGATCGCAGAACAAACGCAGAAGAAAACGGAAAACAAAGAGAAAATTTTGCGCGCGCTCCACTCATCACCGGAGGGGAAAATCACTAACAATGATATCGAAAAACTGCTTGGCGTCTCCGACGCAACCGCAACAAGATATTTGAACGAATTGGAAAAAGAGGGGAGAGTGAAGCAAGTGGGCGCCACCGGCCATGCCGTGTATTACGTGCCCGTCAAATAAATTCCTGAATTTATTTGATTAAGGTGTTTGAAGCAAGGACCCCCCAACGGCTCAACGGGGTTGAGCCGTTGGGGGGTGTATTCAAAACAACACGTTATCAAATACAAAAACCTTACGATATATCGTAAGGTTTTTGTGCACCCCTTCCCACAACCAAAACCCCAATGTCTCTGCGGTACAATAAATCCACTTATGAAAAAAGAAGGCAAACAAAAAATAATCTACCAAGCGTCATCCGGCGCGCTCGAACTGCGCGGGGATTTTGAGCACGAGACTGTGTGGGCGACTCGTATGCAGATGGCTGGGATTTTTGGCGTAAATCCCCAAGCAATTTCAAAACACATTCATAATATTTATAAGGAAAAAGAATTACCAACAAGGGCAACTCGTTCCAAAATAGAAC
>LBVU01000010.1 GCA_000993205.1 Candidatus Woesebacteria bacterium GW2011_GWB1_39_10 | reverse complement strand
AACTTGGGCTGGGGCTTCGGGGGTGGCAGTAGCAATGAGCTCATGGAAAGCGATACCGGTAACACTGGCTTCTTTATTGGGACCAGCATCTTCATATCCATATGGAGAGAATAGAATTTTTGTTGAGGCTTGTTGACTAGCAGAAAGTTTATTGTATTCAGTGATTGTCATAGGAAGAGTGAGAATTGACCAATCAGAGATCTTTTTCCCTGTTTGGGGATCAACTGTTAAATCAAGAGTGCTGTATTTTTTATCTGAACCAATAGGCGTATGTTCGGATGCTATGAGAGGTATGGCAAAAACTGCAAGTTGGCCAGGTATGTCAGTGTCTGAAGTAAACACCGCTGCTGTAAATGTCTTTGCGTCTGGAGTCTTGCCGGTAACTGTGAGAAAAGGAAAAGCTATTTTTTGACCATCTTTGGTGGCGGCGACAATAACAAAGGCGTTGATGTCTGAACTTCTGGCGTTGTAGTCTGGCGTGTTACGCACCTGACTTTCTGCAGCTTCGACGACAGTTTTTAAGTTTGGACCCAAAGCTGCATACGCGTCTGCGGCATTCATAATTTCGGCCGAAGTAAATGAACCTATCTTTTGAGCTTCCGCTTGAGTTGGGGCGACTTTTGTTCCTGAAAGCTCGGGTGTTGGTACAAGTGCAGTAGGAACATTCGGTCTGGCGTCAGGTGTGGCTATGGCTCCAGAGTCTGGTCCAATGGCCGTTTTACAAGCTGTTACAAGAGCTAGAACCGCAGTGCCAGCTGCGCTCAGCTTTAGAAAAAGTCTTCTTGGAAGCTGTTCTTTTATTGACATGTCATCCCTTCCCATGATCTTTTGGGTCAGGTGAAATAAATCTTTCGGCAAACTTTTCCACTCTTCTGGGTCTGTAAGATGTCTGGCCTCGGTGAGTGCACGAATTACTGGGCGTGGTAGCCTGAGTATTTCCATAAAGACTTTCTTGAAAAATTCTACCCATAATGATTTGGGCAGGAATAAATTAAATTAAAATCCCCGCCGCGGCGGGGAAAAGTTTGAGGCTAACTTGCCCCTGACTGCGCAGGCAGGTCAATTTCAAAGCTAAATAATACAGCTTTGCCGGACATTGAGATAAGTATATCATACCGGCCAAATCTGTCAAGAAACTATGGGATATCAGTGCACATTTACACTTTTTTAAGAGCCTGTGAAGTATAATTGCTTAGTCAATTAGTTTTTTTAGCAATATTAATTGAAATTAAAATGATACTAACAGGTAGCGAAATTATTAAACAGGTTCATAGAGGCACTATTTTTATCGACCCATTTAACATTGATTTGGTAAATCCTAATAGCTACAACTATAGACTTGGGGAATATTTAATCGAATTGAAAAGTAAGATAATCGATTTAAAAAGAGATCAGAAGTTTAAGAGAATAAAAATTCCAGACAATGGATATGTACTGTTACCTAGTAAATTCTATCTTGGATCAACAACAGAAATCATTGGAAGTGATAAATATGTACCAAGCTTAATTGGTAGGTCATCTCTTGGAAGACTAGGGTTGTTTTTACAGATAACTGCTGACCTAGGACATATTGGAACTAAACATAGGTGGACTCTAGAGTTAGCTTGTGTTCAACCAATTAGGATTTATTCAAGAATGAAAATAGGACAAGTGTCTTTTTGGGAGCCAAAAGGCCTTAATTTATTAAAGGGTAAAAAATATATTAACCAAAAACTCAATTATTCATCTTTTTCTGATCCTAAAATGAGTATTTTTAGTAAAATGCTGAGTTAGTATGATACTTACTGGGCCAAAAATACAGGAAGAAGTAAATAAAGGAATAATTACAATCAATCCTTTCAATTCTGATCAACTAAATCCGAACTCTTACGATTTTAGATTGGGGGATACTTTGAAAATCTATGTCAATAAAACACTTGATACTCGTCAGCCAAATGAAACTAAAACTATCACCATTTCTAAAGAGGGTTTTATTCTGAGACCAGATACATTGTACTTGGGACATACCCAAGAAATATTTGGTAGTGATTTTTACGTACCAATTGTGAGAGGAAAATCATCGACAGGAAGAGTGGGTTTGTTTATCCATATAACTGCCGATCTAATAGATATTGGTTATCACGGGCAATATACATTGATGCTTCACTCAGTCCAGCCAGTTAAGGTTTACCCTGGTATGAAAATAGGTCAAGTCACATTTTGGAAGACTTTTGGAGATATTGTTTTATACAAAGGTAAGTACCAAGGAAGTCAGGGACCAAGTGAATCACAAGTTTATAAAGATTTTTTTCAAGAAAATAAGAAAGACGTCAAAAAAGCTATCAATAAAGATCAAATTTCTACGACACGTCGAATATTTTATAGTTTCATGAACCGTAATAGTATTAGAACTTCTAAAAAATGAAGATACTAACAGGTATTGATATTCCATTTATTCCTTTTGGTGGTAGTCCTATTATTTGTAACGACTGGTATAGCGGTTTACCGAACGATATTCAAGTTAGATTTCTTACTTTACAACCCAATGATGCGAAATATGGCCATTGGTGGACAATGAAAGATGTAATTTTTTTTAATGTTGAAAAAAAGAGGAGAACTGACGAGTTTCCCTTGTATGTAAACGAACTTAAAGTAGAAGTTGCTAAGCAAATCAAATCTTTCGAACCTGACATAATTCATTGTCAACACTTGAATTTTGGCTTGTCTAGAGCTTTTGTAGAGGTCGACAATTTAGTTCCTAAAATTGGAATTTGTCATGGAACCGATGTTCAAATTGCAACAAGAGATGATTTCTTTTTGGAAAATATGAAATATATTACACAGAGGCTAGATTTGTTGCATTTTCCGGCACAGAAAATGGCGGATAGCTACTTTAGGATCAATCCTAATCTAAAACCATATGTGGTCATACCTCATGGTATTTCTAATAGAGCTTTTGTAAAAACAAGGAAAGTGACATATTCTAGGCTTGATGGCGCTTTGAAGATCTTGTATGCAGGAAGGTTAACTAGTTACAAGGGTGCAGATATCATCGTCGAGGCGATGAAACATTTAGACGATAATTTTAATCTAACCGTTATTGGAGGTGAAGATGAGCTTGGATATAAGCAAAAAATATTGCACGAAGCTCACGAGTCAAACTCTGATGGAAGAATTACCTTCGTCGATCATCTTAGTCAAGAAGAACTCTGGAAAAGAATGTTACATTTTGATGTAATGGTTTTCCCTTCCAGAACTCTTGAGGCGTTTTCTCTATCTACTATTGAAGCCCAAGCAATGGGTATTCCGGTTATCTATGCTAACGCGGGAGGCATTGAAGATGCTGTGGGTATTTCCGGAATACAGATAGGAGATAATATTCCACGGGTATGGGCAAATAAGCTGAAATATTTGAGAGAAAATCCTGAAATACTGTCAAAGTATCAAAAACTTGGATTCCTTAATGCTCGGAAACACAAACTGTCGGATATAAAATCAGTTTTTTTTAAAGTAAGTAGAGACTTAATTAACAAATCTAAAGGTTAAATTCTCTATAGATTTTAAAAGGTTGGCCTGGGCCGTTTTGTGTTACAAGACAGAGACTTTCGATGTTGATCGATTTAATGCCTTTGAAGATTTTGTTTAAGTTATCCTCAATTTTTTTATAATCTTGTCCGTTGTACGGGTTTATAAGAGTGAAATGAGGTCTGAATTCATCTAAAACATATGGACTCCAGAACCTTTTAATTTTACGATTCATATCTAAAGTGAATTCTCTCGTATTTTTGGAAGTTATATCTGAGTATGAAGAGCCATTCCCTTTCGTTTGAAGCAAGCTGGCTAGTACACAGTGTAACATCATTACCGAGGAATTTAGTTTAAATTTTAATGCTGCTTGATCCCCCCCCTTTTTCCAAAAAGTTACAGGTTTATTTTCGACCTCTAATAAGTATTTATTAGCTTTAGAAAATAACTCAAGAGTCATGGACAAGGTATTTTCGATTTCTTTCAATTTGTCCTCGTTAATATATACTGCGTCAGTTAATGTTAAGTGAAATCCATATTCTCTTGCGTTTTCATTCCATGCGTCTTTAAAATTGTCTAAAGGAGTTGTTAATTTTTCATTTCTGATATCATAACCAACCAGTTTGCTTCCCAAATTATAAAATTTTCCCTCTTTTGGGATATAATAAATTCCAAATTTAAACATTGTAATTTATAATAATTAGAAATGGTTAATAAAGCAATTATAATCGATGCTGGGTTTGGGAGTAGGTTTTTGCCGTTGAGTAAAGCTGTACCTAAGGCAATGCTCCCGTTATTAGATAAGCCGATTATGGAATGGGTAATTTTAGAGTGTTTGAAAGCTGGGATTTCAGAATTTTATTTAGTGGTTAATATTCATAACGAAGAAATCTACAAAAAATATTTTTTTGAAAAACCGAGTTATATAAAAAATTTGCTAGAAAAACAAAATAAACTAGAAAGATATAAAAAAATTGAGGATCTCTTTAAATACCCAAATATTACAATTCTGGTCCAAGATGAAAAACTTCCATATGGTAGCGCTAGTCCTATTGTGACAGCAAAAAAATATGTTGAAAACTCAGACGGATTTGTTGTGTGTCAGAGTGATGATGTTGTTGTTGGCATGAGTGATGTTTCAACAATGGTTGATACGTTTAATAAAAATTCTGAGCTAATAAGTGGAATAATTATGGGACAAGACACTCCAAATGAGAAATTGGTAAATTTTGGTGTTATTAAATATCGAGAAAATGACAGACTTGACTATATTGTTGAGCGACCTAAAGCAGGCGCTGCACCATCAAATTTTGTATCTTATGGTAGATATTTGCTCACCCCAAAAATATTTGATTATTTAGATCCCAAAATAGTAAAGTCCAATGCTGAATTTTTACTGGTTGACGGAATTACAAAAATGGCTAATGACGGCTATGTAAAAGTTGTGCCGACTAAAGGAAAATGGGTAACTACTGGAGATCCTCTAAATTACTTACAAGCGCAAATTGAATTTACTCTTGCTGATAAAACAGTAGGAAACGAGCTTAAGATATATTTAAAAAACTTATTCTTAGATTAGGAAATATTGTTACTCATATAACAAATGAAAACTTAATTTTTTCCCGACACCCTGATTAGTAAGAAGTGTGTATCCCTTAGGATTTAATCTACGAATTATTTGTTGGGAAGTTCTCATTAGATCTGTTAAAACCAATCTAACTTTCTCATCATCAAAATTTAAGTCTCCAATTGGCGCTATTTGTTCTTTTGGGGAAAAAACAATTGATATTTTTCCATCAGGACCTCTCTCTTCCTGAACGTAAATATATTTTGATTCAAAGATGACCCCATTTTCATCTAAGCCTTTATACTTTTCTTGACCAAGGACCTTGCCAGTTTTATCTTTTCCGGAAGCAAGATGAAAGTGTACTTGCGGAACATCTTGATATTCTCCTCCATTGACAAGAATTGTATATTTATGCATTCCCTGTTTTGTTGCAGTTTCTGTTGCTGTTTTGTATATACTTAACAATAGTTCTCTAGATTCAGAATCGTCAAGATTCAAACTTAAAAATCTTCTAATAGATTTTTTAGGTACTATTAGCAGGTGTTGTTCCCAATGCTTGACAGGGTGATAAAAGACAATAACCTTATCATCATCACTAACTTTTTTAACAGGAATTAAATTGGACATGTTTTCGAACGCAAAGCCAATAAACAAACCTGAAGCATTACTTCGAGCCAGTCTAAATAATGTTTTTTTGAATATTTCGTGAGTCATTGTAAAATTAAGTATTGTGTCTAAATTATACTTCATAACTCACCCATCAGTACATATTGTCAAAGTTTTGCCCATAGATCAATGGGGTCTATCCAGTAAAGGCATTAATGAGGTTAAACGTCTTTTGAAATTAAGTTTTTGGAATGAAATATCGATTATTTATAGTAGCCCAGAGAAAAAGGCAATACAGACAGCAGAGTTAATTTCTCGAGAATATGGAATAAAAATATTTACAAGAGATAATTTATCAGAAGTGGATAGAAGTTCTACTGGCTTTATGGAATATGGTAAATATCTGGATGTGGTGAGAAATTTTTATAAACATCCAAAAGAAAGTATTCAGGGATGGGAGAGCGCGGCTGTTGCCTCAAAAAGAATATTTAAGGATATTGCACAGATTATGTCTAAACATAAGAACAAGTCTATTGTTGTAATTGGACATGGTGCAACTGGTACATTACTAGCTTGTTCTTTGCTTAATAAAGAGCCTGATTTTGCTGAAGACACACAAGGAACTGGTAGATATATGATTATTGACTGGAACAAAAGACAACTGGTACAGAAATGGTTAAAGTATTAAATTTTCAAATAGGAGTGATTTGACAGAAGGAAGTGATAACAACATAATGTATATATGTTGAGAAGGGGGCAAGCATTGATAGTGGTGTTACTGATTTTGGGAGTGGTGACGACGGTTGGATTGTCCATTGCCAGCCGGAGTGTAACTGAAGTGGGGGTGTCGACCGGGTCTGAAGAGTCGTCAAGAGCCTTGTCTGCTGCTGAAGCCGGGCTTGAAGCCCAATTGGGAGGTGCACAGATACCCACGATTTCAGGAACAGATATTCAGGTAGATGCAAAGCCCTCTGGAAGTGCAGGAAGTTTGTCGGTAGCTGATCTGCTGGCATCCGGAGAAGTAGCCACCGTATTTGTAGACAAAAGCACCGGTAACAGCATGACGGTGTGTTGGGGTCTGGCAAATGGAAATGCCGAATTGGAAACGGCGGTATATTTTACGGTAGGAAATAACACCAATGTTGACCGCAAATATACTCCTTCCGGAAACTTGGGGACTTGCCCTAATGATGGGAGAATATATGCCAACTCTACGAGCATTACTTTGCCCAACGGGTCAGAGTATGTGCGCATGAGATTGTGGGGTAATGGTGAAGTAAAACAGCCTCTAGGGGTAACAACTTCCGGAACTTTCCCCACTCAAGGCACAGAGATTACGGCTGTGGGAACGGTGGGATCGACAGTAAGAAAGATTAAAGTATTTGATCAAACCCCGGATGTACCCGAAGTATTTGAAGCAGCTGTTTTTTCTGGAAAAAGACTGGTAAAATAGATGCATGTCTTCTCTGCCCAAGATTGGAATAGATATTGGATCTTCTGCAATTAAACTCGTAGAACTAGTCCCTGCCGGCAATAAATGGAAATTTGTATCGGCGGCGTCCATGCCTACCACTTCCGGAGTAACAGCGGAAGGCAGTAATATTCCGGCTGTGGCTGCGGCCATTGCCGGGATCGTCAAAGAAGCGGGCATGCGAACCAGACGGGCAGTAGTGGCCCTGCCGGAAGAACAAGTATCTTCACATGTGATTGAGTTGCCTATCTTGAAAGACGCGGAAATCGCCCAAGCACTGGAATGGCAAGTGGAACAGTATATTCCCATTCCTAAAGAACAGGCTACCTGGAGCTGGGAAGTGGTGCGTAAAGACGAAGTTACCGGAGGCATGGAAGTACTCTTGGTGGCAGCGTCTAAGAACTTGGTAGAAAATTACAAAAAGATAGTGGAACAATCGGGACTGGAACTGGTGGCTGTAGAAACGGAACTGACAGCTACATCCCGGGCCATGGTGGGTCAATCCGGGCCATTGACCATGATTATTGATATCGGGGCTAAATCTACAGATTTGGGAATTGTACGATCCGGACAATTGATTGCTACCAGAACGTTGCCTACCGCCGGAGAAGCCTTTTCTAGGGCCATTGAATCCACTTTGGCACTGGATCCTAAACAGGCCGAACAGTACCGGAATACTTACGGATTTACTCCGGGACAGCTGGAAGGAAAATTGGCGGCGGCGATGCAGCCGGTATTGGGAGTTTTGGCCGGAGAAGTAAAAAAGATGACTGATTTTTACGTGTCTAAACATCCGGGAGAAATCATCAAAAGTGCAGTTTTGTCCGGCGGAGTGGCGGCCATGCCCAATATTGTGACTTCCCTTTCGGCCCTACTGGGCATTGAAACAATTGTGGGTAATCCATTTGCCAACTTGATCATGGATGAAGCGCAAAAGCAGGCTTTTGCCAGCAATGGTCCTTTTTACGGGGTGGCTATTGGACTGGCTATGAGGGAAATATGATTAACCTGCTGCCGGACACCAAAAACATAATTACTAACTGGATGCGCTACAAGGGTGTAGTGGGAGTAATCAGCAGTTTTGTACTGGGAGGATATATACTGGCGGCAGCCGGATCGGCGGGATGGTGGCTGTTTTTGACCAGACAAGACGAAGCTGTAAAAGCAGAAATCGAGTCCTTAACTTCCCAGATTATTGACCTTAAAGGAACTGAAACGGCAGTCCGGGTAGTGGATGAAAGAGTGGGAGTAGTCAAT
>LBVU01000009.1 GCA_000993205.1 Candidatus Woesebacteria bacterium GW2011_GWB1_39_10 | reverse complement strand
GGTGTAAAACCTTTGTCCTCCAACACTTCTTTGTTCAGGAACCAGTTTCCCACTGGTATTCCACCTTCTTAAGGTCTTGGAAGAAACTTCCAAAATATCTGCAGCCTCTTTTATTCTTAGGTGGTGGGCAGACATAATATTAATTTTCAATTAGCAATTGTCAATTTACAATAAATTAGCAATTAGACTGCATCATCTGATGCGCAATTGATCGTTGATAAATGAAAATTGAATGAAAATTGTAAATTGTCAAATGTTAATTTAAAAAGTTAGACAACTTTTTGATTAGTTGTCCAAGTTTATATATCCATTTAAGCCTCTTTTATATATAGTTGTCAAGGGTGGTTTTATCTTTTTTGGCCAAGTTTTTGACTAAAAGTGGCTTGACAAGCTTTGTAGATTGTTAAATACTGATTTTATATGCGAAAGTTTGCGCTTTATATTTTGGTATTTGTAACTTATTTCGTATTTCGTGCTTCGGATTACGTAACCGGCTCCGCCGTCGAATTTGTCTCTATGGCATTTGCTCAAACCTCCCAGGGTGTTGCCATTTCTACACCCATGCAGGGAGAGTCCTTTGATGGAGCAATAATTTGCAGTGACAGTAGTGACAGTGAAGACATATATGTATCTTGCTACCGCGAATACGATCCGAATGTTTTTGGAGTCGTAACAGCCAATGCCGGAGTTTCGTTTGACGACGGGGCGGCCGGGTCTGTCCTTGTTTCCACTTCCGGCAATGCGTATGTCGTGGTGACAACAATAAACGGAGACATCAAAAAAGGAGATTACATAACAAGCTCAAAAACGCCCGGAGTTGGAATGCTTGCCAAAAAAAGCGGATATGTGTTAGGGACGGCTTTAGACGATTATTCAAATAGCGATAAAACCACCAGAGGAAAGATCCAGGTTAATTTAGGTTCCCGCCCGGCGGTTCTTACAACAGGAGCCGGGAATAATTTAATTCAGCTTATTACGGAAGGCTTTGCAGGTGCTTTTGAATCGCCCCTGGCGGCATTACGGTATATTGTTGCCGGAATTTTAGTTATAGTTAGTGTAGTATTTTCTCTTTTGCACTTTGGTAAAATCGCAAAATCGGGAGTAGAGGCGTTAGGTAGAAATCCATTGGCCGCAAGAACGATACAGTTTGGAATAGTAATGAATATTTTGATGGCGATTGTTATTATGGGAGTAGGCCTAGGGATAGCTTACGTAGTTTTAGTGATCTAAAACTACGAAATTTTCATTTAACAATTTACAATTTTCATTCAATTATCATTTTCTCAATGATTAATTGCGCATCAGATGATGCAGTCTAATTGCTAATTTATTGTAAATTGAAAATTGATACTTGAAAATTAATAGTTATGATACACAGTTATAAATATTGTCAGGAAAAGATTAAAGATATTGGCCGCGTAGTCAAGGTCAAGGATGCTTTAGTTACTCTAAGCGGCATGGCCGGCGGAGTAATCGGGGAGGGAATAGCATTTGAGGATGGCCGACACGGAATAATCCAGACATTGGAACCTGCCGAGACCCAGGTTATTGTTTTTTCCAGAGAACCAGTGGCCGTGGGGACCCGCGCCGCAAGAACCGGAAGTCACCTTAAAGTATCCGTAGGCGATGGACTGCTTGGCCACACCGTTACTGCTCTGGGCTATGATGTAGACGATTTTAAAGAATTAAGTAAAGATTCTGAGGCTAGGGTAGTTGAGGTCCCTGCGCTTGGAATATCCTTCAGAAAGAAAATTGACAAGTTTCTGGAAACCGGGGTTGCTCTCTGCGATCTTATAACCCCGTTGGGAGAGGGGCAAAGAGAGTTGATCATAGGAGACAGAAAGAGCGGGAAAACTCACTTTTTGCTTCAAACTATTTTATCGGCGGTTAAGAATAATAAAATTGTAATCTATGCCTTTATCGGCAAAAAGGCGATGGAGGGAGAAAGAATTGAACAGTTTTTGAAGGATCATAACGTGCGCAACAAATGTATAATAGTTTCTGCCCCGGCCAAAAGCCCAGCGGGCGAGATTTACTTGGCCCCCTTCACGGCTATGACGATTGCCGAGCATTTTAGAGATGAAGGCGTTGACACCGTTGTAATTCTGGACGATCTTACAACACATGCCAAATACTACCGCGAAATTTCGCTTCTTGGCGGGAAATTCCCCGGACGCGAGAGCTACCCGGGCGACATTTTTTATATACACGCGCGTTTGCTCGAGCGGGCGGGAAATTTTGATAAGGCCTCTATAACTGC
Source organism: Candidatus Woesebacteria bacterium GW2011_GWB1_39_10 (assembly GCA_000993205.1). Lineage (GTDB taxonomy): Bacteria > Patescibacteriota > Microgenomatia > UBA8517 > UBA8517 > GWB1-39-10. The sequence goes on along the minus strand of LBVU01000009.1, from coordinate 7,651 downwards.
CCTCCCCGTGGCAGAAACCCTGGCCGGGGATTTTACGGGTTATATTCAAACCAATTTAGCTTCAATTACAGACGGTCATTTGTTTTTTGACACAGAACTTTTCTTAAAAGGAGTCCGGCCGGCAATAAATTTTTTCCTTTCCGTGACCCGTGTGGGCAGGCAAACACAAACTCCGCTTCTAAGGAATATCGGTTTTGAAGTTTTATCATTACTCAAGAAACATGCAGACTATCAAAGATATCTTCGCTTCGGGGCAGAGGTTAACGAAAATATAAGAAAGACTGTAGATGATGGAGACAAGATTTACTCATTTTTTAATCAAACCGGGTACGATGTTTACCCATCCGATTTATCAGCCTATCTTGTGGCTCTTATTGTTGCAGGGAAGTGGAATGGCAAAAGCGCGATAGTTGACGGAAAACCGAATGGCAAAGGCGCCCTTGAGATGATGAAAAAACTGGAAGAAGATAAAAATGTCGAAAAAATAATTAAAGAATCGAAGACGTTGGCAGAGCTTGTAAGAAAGATAAAGTAATTAGCATTAATCACGAGTTTAGTAGTTGGTTAAATCATGGGCCGATGTCATTGCGAGGAGCAGTAAGCGACGTGGCAATCTAAAGTAGAATAGATTGTTTCGCTTCGCTCGCAATGACAATAAAAACATTCGTAAATGCATTAATTATGAGAACCATTAAAAAAATCAAATCGGAACTTGTAATGAATAACGACGTCAAGGGCATTGTCCAGGTCTTTGAAGAGATGAGCGCCCGGAAAATGAAAGATATCAGGGAAGGAATTCTGGTGGGACGCGCCTTTTTGGAAAGACTAACCGTTCTTTCCGGCGATATCGGAGCCGACTTGGCTCAGGCGGAGCCAAGAACTTTAAAAAAAGCCTCAGTGTATCTTTCTTCCGCAGCAGGACTTTTTGGAGATTTGCCGGAAAAGGTCTTTTCCCTCTTTCTGAGCTCTATAAAAGGAACCGATGCGGACGTCTTTGTAATAGGCAAGGAGGGAGCAATTTACATGAAGAACACAGCCCCGCGTATGTCTTTTAAGTTGATTGACATGCCCGACAGTGAACTTCCCGCAGACTCCCTTAGCGCGATATCCAACTATCTGGCCGGATATTCATCCATTTCCGTGTTTTACGGACGTTTTAAAAATCTGGTAAACCAAGAGGCGGTTTTGGGAAAACTTTCAGGGCAAATTATATCGGAAAGTATCAATAAAGATGAAAAAGAAATGTTGGTAAAAAGGGCGAAATACATTTACGAGCCGACTATCGAGGCGGTCTCGGCCAAATTCAGAAACGAAATACTTGCGGTTCTTATAGAAGGTATGGCCAGAGAGAACCAGTTGGCAAAATACGGGTCGCGCTTAATGCATTTGGACAGCGCTTACGATAATATTGAAAAGAGTCTTGAAAAATTAGGTTTTGAGTTTAGACGCGAATCAAAAAAGATGGAAGACAAAAAACAAATAGAAAGGGTTTCAAGGTTAATTGCATGAAGGAAGGAAAGATCGAGGCGGTTTACGGGCAGGTAGTTTTGGCAAGATTTCCTGGCGCGGCAAAGCCGGTTTACGGGGAAATCTGCGTCACCGACGGGGTCGCACTCGTTGCCTTTATGTCTCAAGGGGAAAATCTTTTTTATCTGATGGTTTTAACCGGAAACGAGAAGGTTTCAAGGGGGCTAATTATAAAGTCAAAAGGCGAACGTCTGTCTATCCCTCTTGGCCCTGACCTTTTGGGACGGGTTGTAGACCTTTTTGCCAGGCCCCTGGACGGAGGAGCCCCTCTTAAACTTCCTTCCAAGGCGAGCATATTTGGCGATGGCGATAACCGCGCCAAAAACGGAAAGGTTAAAAAGATAGAAATAAGAGAAACCGGAATTAAAATAATTGATTTCTTTGCCCCTCTTATTAAAGGGGGGAGATTGGGTCTTTTTGGCGGGGCCGGAGTGGGGAAAACCGTGCTTCTTACCGAAATCATGCACAATATTTTTATATCAAAAAGTTCAATCACCCCAGATGTGGTTTCGGTATTTGCCGGAGTCGGAGAAAGAACGCGTGAAGGACGCGAGCTCATGGATGAGCTTAAGGAAAAAGGAGTGTTGGACAAGACCTCGCTTGTTTACGGACCAATGAGCGAGAATCCGGCCGTAAGGTTTCTGACGGCTTATGCGTCAGTTACCGTTGCCGAATATTTCCGCGATGTTGAATCCAAGGATGTGCTTTTCTTTGTTGATAATGTTTTTAGGTTTGTTCAGGCCGGGAGCGAACTTTCCACTCTCACTAAAGTAATCCCGTCGGAAGAAGGTTATCAGCCTACACTTTTATCCGAAATGGCCATGTTCCAAGAGAGGATAAGCTCGGGTAAAAATGCAGAAATTTCTTCAATTGAAGCTATTTACGTGCCATCCGACGATTTATTGGATCAGGCTGTTATTTCGATATTCCCTTATCTTGATTCTGTAGTAACCTTATCCCGGGACGTTTATCAGGAAGGGAGATTTCCGGCAATAGATATTGGTAGTTCCAGCTCATCAATTTTTGATCCGGATATAGTGGGTTTTACACATTATGAGGCGGTAATTGAAGCCCAAAAAATATTGAAAAAGGCAAGTGATCTGGAAAGAATCGTGGTCCTTGTGGGAGAGAATGAGTTGTCTCCGGATGATCAAAAAATTTACAAAAGAAGCAAGCTTATAAAAAACTATATGACTCAGCCATTTTTTGTGGTTTCGGAGCAATCCGGAGTTCCAGGGCAAAAAGTGCCGCTTGCGACCACGATTGCGGATGTTAACGATATTTTGGCGGGTAAATATGATGAAATCGAACCTGAGAAGCTACTATTTATTGGAGCAATCGACACAATTATCAAGTAATAATTTACACCCGCCAAGCGAGTGCGAGCAATTTACAATAAATTAACAATTACCAATTGATCATTGAAAAAATGAAAATTGAATGAAAATTGAAAATTGATAATTGAAAATTATGCCTAATTCCATAAATGTTACTATCCGCAAACGCGACGGGGTGGTTTTTGAGGGGGACGCCTATGCAGTTTCTTCCACAAACGAAATGGGGCCTTTTGATATTCTTGCCATGCATGCAAATTTTGTCTCTACAATTAAAGAAAAGGTGATTATTACCGGTTCCGGCGGTAAAAAAACAGAATTTAAAATAGAATATGGAATCATATCTGCCAAGGCGGATGTTATCGAAGTTTTCCTCGGTGTGTAATTATTGTGTAGTTGGTGGGGTAGCCTCCTGAGGTAAGGGGATGGGTGGGGTGATATTGCTGTTTTCGATTGTTTTTGGAGTTGTCAGATCTTGTCCGTCCGCAGTTTTGTCGGGTGATATGGATTTATTCTTCTCAAGATCGTCAAGTTCTTTCTTGGCTAAATCGTAATCGCTTGAATCTTTTGCCACAAGCGTAAGAACGGTATTCATTTCGGTAATTGCTTTGTCATAATCCTTCTTGGCCTTATATGCAACCGCCAAATTGTAGTGAGCATTGGCAAAGTCCGGTTTGGTGAGAACGGCAAGTTTAAAAGTATCAATGGCGTCATCGTAGCGTCCCAGCGCGTAATAAACCCCCCCCAATACTATTCGCAGGTTTGGACTTGTCGGGTCGAGTGCTACCGCCTGAGAATAAGATTGAATCGCAAACTGATCGGCGCCGGTAGCAAACGGCATTACACTTCTATAGATTTGCGCCAGGACCTCCCAATTACCGGATCTTTGAGGATTAAGGTTAACTGCGGCCTTGCCTTCGGAGATCGCCTGCTGTATTAGTTGAGTAACCGTATTTTTGTCAGAATCGGTGATATCTTTTTTGTTTGCAATTGACTGGGCAAGGGCCATGTCAACTTGGGCCAGGGAAGCATGGTATCTATCCACTTTCGGATTTTCCCGAACAGACTTTTGCATTAGATCGTAAGTTGTCTTTGCGTCGTTTTTGCCAAGGGCGTCAAGAGATTTTTTGAATGTTTGCTCCGCCATAACTGCTTTAGCTCCAAAAAAGTCGGCAACAAGAACTCCCATTCCCAAAAGAATACCAATTACAACTGTTGCAAACTTTGTATTTGAGGCGGAAAAGATTTTAACTTCCGACTTTGAAAATAGACTCAAAAGAATATAAAGCGGGAAGATTACAATGGGAGAGGCGGGATAAAACACCAAGATAACAATAATGGCGGCTAGAGCCAGCTTTTCCACGCCATCGCCAACCGTTTCACTTCGGTAAAAGAATTTAAAGATGCCAAAGAGCAGAAGAGTCAAAGCAATTACGCCCAAAAAACCCGTTTCTGTGATGACGGTCAAATAAAAATTGCTAGCCGTTGAAAATCTGGTCAACCAAAGATCTGTCTGATTATAAGAAACCGGTCTAAACAGATTAAAAGCGGTCAGGTAGTTACTTGGGCCAATACCAAAAAGCGGACTTTTTGTAACAACCCCCACCGTTACTTCCCACGAAGTTTGCATACTCGGAAATTTTGGCGATTGAGATTTTCCCGGAAGAGAGTTCCCAATTAAGATTACCATTGCCATAATAATTAATGCGCTTGCGGCACCCCAAAATATTTTTTTAACAAAATCTCTTTCTTTTATAATCAACAAAATTCCAATGAATATGATCGGGGCGATATAAATAATCGATGAAAGAGCGCCTCCAAGAGGGTTAAAAGAGACATCTTTTACAAAAGCGGGGAGCTGGGGGATTTTTGCAAATACTTCAAGCTTGCTGAAAATGATAGATAAAGAAAGGAATATTCCGGAGACGAAAAAAGAAATTAAGGCGCCCGTTTTGGCTTTTTTGTCAAGTTGGTTTAACAAAAAATACATTATTGCCAAACCAGCTATTAAAGAAGCTGTTCCCGGCATAAAAAAAGCTTCGGATTTATTGGCGGCTTTAAAAATCCCCGAAAGGATGTAAGCCATAGCCAAAAGGAAAACACCCAAATCAAATTTACCAACGGAGAAGGAAAGACTGCCTGTTGTGACCATTCTCACTACCCAGATTATTACGACTAATGTAATGGCAATTGCCAAGAACGTCAGCTTGGGAAGAAGTACGGGCGAAGTTGAATTTGCAAGTACAAAAACCGGAAATATTGCCACTGTCGTGTATAGTATGTATTTTTGAATTGTCTCCAATATTTTTATAATCATAATTTAATCACTTGATCTCTATCGTAGATATCAGATATCAGTATTTAATATTTTACAAACCTTGTCAAGGCCTCTTCAGAACAAAATATATAGATAGATATACTTATATCTCAATCCTGTACTGGGACAGGCCAGTTATTGAACCTGCACAATCCACCAGTTAAAGTTGACATCAATATCAACCGCGTTGGCAAATCCTACCGTAAATTGCCCGGCTTGTTTGCTTTTAACATAGAGAACATTGTTATTTGTTGACGATGTAGGTGTGACATAAATCAAGGTATAATCGGTAACTTTTTGATTTTTTATCGCAATTTCGTCGGTTCCTGCCGGAATCTGCGCGTGTCCTATTGTGGAGTTTGTGGTAATTACTCCGTTTACGACGGCTCCGGCGACAGTCGCGTCGGACCCTGCAATTACCAATTGGGGAGTAAGAATTGATCCGAACTTGGCCGATCCGCTGGCGTCAATTGAGGCCATGTCGTTGAATCCGGAATCTTGAACCTTGAATCCGGTTTGCGTTCTAATTTCACCGGCAACGAATAGGTCTCCTGCAATATTTACATTCCCGTGAGTATCGATTGTCACAAGACCGGCCATGATTTCCAATGGCGCCATGGCAAGACTTTGAATCTCAAGAGGAGCAGATAAACTATTAATGCTGTTGACTGTTGACTGTTGACTCTTGACTGAAGAACCAAAGACCAGATCAGATCCGATTGTTACCGTTTGGGCGACAGAAAGTGAATTTATTGCAGCCTGGTTGGTTATATAAAGATCGGTTGCTGCAATATTTGTATTCCAGCTTTGAGCCTCTTTCAGAAGATCTTGATCGGACTTGACCTCTGTCAGAAGCGCCTGAATTTCATCCAAACTTTTTGATTTGATATTGTCTGCAAAAAGAGTACCGGAAATAGTTGCCTCAGTTGTTACTTGTAGCTTGTCACTTGTAACTTGACCGTCAAATGTCGCGTTGCCAAGATTGTCGATCGCTGCCATCTCTGTTCCTGTAATATCTTGAACTGAAAATTTTCCCGATGGTGTTGCTTCGCTTCCCAGTCTTATGGCAACATCGGTTTGATCGGGTAGAGGTGTAATAATCTGAACTTTAAATATTTTTGAAGCGATATTTTGGGCAATAAGATCGTTGACTTCAATTGCTCCGGCCTTGATATTGGCGGCGATCATTTTCCCAAATGCGCCGATTTTGTTGACTATTTCTCCGGTGATTAATTTCACTCGGTAGACTATATCAGCACTATCTGAAGCAAGTGACTGGGTAATGATCAGATCGTCGACAGAGGTAAGATTTATGAATGGATCGTCCCAGGTGGGGTTGACGAAAACCATGATTTTCCCCACAATCGTTCCGTCGGGTAGAGTGAAACAGGGCTTAGCCGGATTGGTGCCGTCATCTTCCGGCCAAATGATGCTTTCCATGCTATCAACTGTTGGGCATGAGGACTCATTCCAATTAATAGTTGATTCTAAGGCTTTACCCACAACGCGTCCGGCATTGGTTGCCTTCATGCCGACGCCGGATAAGGATAAGCCGGAAGAGGTGATGGAGTCACCATTTAGAATCTGTCCGTTTTGAGTAGTGACAATGACGGGAACCTGACCGGAGAGAGCGACTCTCGTTGTTTCCGTTTCCTGTTTTCCCATGGTGATGTAAGGCTTGGTGGTAACAATGCCGATTAAATTATCGTCGTAGTTTTGGGTAGATAGATTAACTTTAGGTTGGTTTTCATTGATGCTAACCAGTTCACCTGCTTGGGGACTTTGACCAACATACGGGAACCATTCAGCCAAGTCTGCTCCAAGATTAGCGGTGGTGGCGGCGGCTAAATGCCAGACGCTATCGGTACGGGAGATAATATATGTTTCTCTGGCGCTATCGGCAGCGGGGGTGGTGAGGGTTTCGACTGAGGACTTTTGAACGCCGTTGATCTGGATATTAACTGTTTCTATCCGCGGACTTCCTGTTATTCCTTTTTCTACTTTCGAATAAATAAAAGCGAAGGTGCCGTCGGTATCTGGTAAACCAGTAATATTCCAAGTAGTGGTGGTAGAAGTATTGGTAGTGCCTGTATTTTTTTGCAAATCATACATTAAGGCTTTGGTGGTAATGGTTCTGGTTTCGGTAACGGCACCGCTGGTGTCAACTACTACATTTCCTCCCCAATTACCAACGACATCCAAAGTCCTGCCAGGAGTTGCTGTTCCAATTCCAACATTACCATTGTCTCCTTCGACAACCAATTTGTCGGTGTCGACTGTAAAATCATCTCCTGCGGCCGTAGCAAGGTTAATATTAAGTACGCCACCTGTATCAACAGTTATTGCCCTCGAGGCATAAAGAGTAGTTCCACCTAAATCTAAAGAAGTTCCTGTAGCTACGCCTATTTCTGGAGTAACAAGAGTAGGAGTGTTGGCAAAAACTAAGGCTCCTGTTCCTGTTTCATCATCCATT
>LBVU01000008.1 GCA_000993205.1 Candidatus Woesebacteria bacterium GW2011_GWB1_39_10 | reverse complement strand
TGGGCAACAGTTTTTGGCTTCTCTTATTTAATTTTTAGAATTTCGATAATTGGTTGGTCGATTTCTCTTTTGCCTTTATTCATAAGTAAAAAACCGGTGATTAAGCTTGCTACCTTCATGAGTCTGTTTTGGCTCGGATCCTTTATCTTGATGAATATCTGGTCGGTTTTTTTATATAACGAACAATAAATCTATGTTTGGACGAGAGTTTTCTAATTATCCGGAGGTTCTTTTACACTCCTTTTCACAGATGAGTGAAAGTTATGGAAAAAGGAAGAAGGATAGAAAGAATCTATTAACGATTTTGCAAAAAGTTTATCTTATGGTATTTGGAATACCGGAAATTGGACTGCAAATAAGGAGTCTGTACTTTAAAGATTTTTTAACTTCATTAAATAGAGATGAAATAAAAACAATTTTGGATGCTGGATCGGGAATAGGTATATATAGCTTTTATTTAGCAAAAGAATTTCCTACTTCGGAGGTTTTTGGAGTAGATTTAGATAAGTACAATATAAAATTAAGTAACCAAATAAAAAGGGATTTAAAAATTAATAATACAAAGTTTATTTACGGAGATCTGACAAAAAAGTCCGACCAAAATAAGTACGATTTAATAGTAAATATAGACGTATTAGAACACATAACAGACTATAAAAAGGTACTTAAAAATTTTTATAATTTACTAAACAGAAACGGTTACCTTTATATTCATACTCCTCAGGCAAATCAAAAAAGAATATTTAAGTCTTTAGAAAAGTGGCATCATGAAGATCATGCCAGGGAAGGATTTGAAAGAAAAAAGCTAATAAGTGATTTGAAAAAAGCTGGATTCAAAATCGTAAAGCAAGAAGAAACTTTTGGGTTTTTTGGAAAGCTCGCCTGGGAGTTAAATCATTTATCTTTAAGAAAGGGGTTTATTATTGCAGGCCTGCTTTATCCTATTTTGTACGTAATAGGCTCAATTGATTTGTTGTTGAAAAACCAGAGGGGACTAGGCATAGCAATACTTTCGAGGAAAGATTAAGCGTATTTTTTAAGAAATATTGTAAATACTTCTTTAAGCTTGTCAATTTGTTGTTTGTTTAGGCCATGGTGACAACCTACTAAGAAACTATTTTTCATAATGTTATTTGTATTAGGATAATTGCCGTTTGCTTTAGCGTTAATGTTTTTAAATCCAGGCTGTAGAAGTATGTTTCCGGTAAAAATAGGTCTTGTTTGTATATTATTCTGTTCAAGAAAGGTCACAATCTCTAATCTTTTAAACGGAGCGCCTTCTTTAATAGTTAATGCAAAAGCTAGCCATTGAGTTCTAACTCTAGGATCTTGATTAGGTAAAGCAAAAAAATTTTCGTAACCCTTTAAAAAGCTTAAAAGACTATTAAAATTTTTTTCCCTAATTTTTTTAAACTTATCTAATTTATCAAGTTGAACGTTCCCGAAAGCAAATCCTAACTCCATCGGCATAAAATTATAGCCGATTGCATCAAAAATAAATTTTCCATCATATTGAATACCGTTTATTTTCCTACTAAACCTTTTATCTAGACTTTCGGATTCTGAAAAAATTGAAGAAGTCCTGCCCCATCCCCTTAAAACCTTCGCTCGGTCTCTCCACTGCTTAGAATTTACCATCAGCATCCCTCCATTACCACCTGCAGTTATAATATGTGAACCATAAAAACTGATAGTTGATATATCCGAATAATATCCCGATGGTTTTCCTTCAAAAGTAGCGCCTAACGTATCACATGAGTCTTCTATAAAAAACAATTTATGTTTTTTAGCAATTTGTTTGATTCTTTTAAGATCGGGAACATTTCCAATCAAGGAAGGGATCATTAAAGCTTTTGTTTTTTTGGTTATATTCTTTTCAATTTGGCCCACATCTATTTGATAGGTTCCCACTTTAACATCAACAAATACAGGAACTAAATCGTTCTGAATAATTGGGGATACGGTAGTAGAAAATGTTAGAAGGGGAGTAATTACTTCTGATCCTTTTGCTAAATTTAGTAATCTTACTGCTAAAAGATTGGCAGACGAGCCGGAGTTAACAGCAATTCCGAATTTTTTACCGAAAATTTTTGAGACTCTTTCTTCAAATCGCTCAGTCTCTTTTCCTGTAATTGTTCTGTGTTCATCCAAAACCCTTATGATTGCTTTTTTTTCTTCTTCGCCGTGTACAGCCTGGCCGTATGGAACTCTTAAGTTATTTGCTTTTTTCACAAATCGATTATACGTTAAACAAGATAAGCTGACAATAGCGTGCTATAATGCTATGATTCTTTAGTTTATACAATGACGAAAAAGTCCTCTCTCCCGAGCATATCTATTCTTACTATTACTCTTAATCCTAATCCTCAGGTTTTCAAAAAAGTTTTGGAATCAATTAAAAATCAAGATTATCCAAAGTACTTGATCGAACACATCATAGTTGATGGGGGTTCAAAAAAAAATACAATTAGCTTCCTTAAAAAATATGGTTGTAAGTTAATAATTAAAAGTGAACTTAGAGAGCAAAGTGAGGCAAGAAGAGTATTTGCTGTAAAAGAGGCACGAAACGAAATTGTTCTTTGGTTAGAATCAGATAATAGCTTATCCCACAATGAGTCTTTGCGAGAATTAGTTCAGCCTTTTATGGACGATAATAAAATATTTTCAACTTTTACACTTCACTACGGAATAAATAAGGAAATGAAAGTACTTGACAGATATTGTGCCCTTCTCGGTGTAAGCGATCCTGTCGCTTTCTATTTGAATAAAGCAGACAGAGAAACTTGGCTAACAAATACGTACGAAAAAGGAAAGATAATTAAAAGACGCAGTAACTACGATACAGTTGAATTTAACAAAAGCAATCTGCCAACGGTAGGAGATAATGGATTTTTGACGAGAAGAAAAGTTTTACTTAAGGCGAATATTTCCTTTGAATCCTATTTACATATAGATATTTATGTAGATCTATTAAAATTGGGTTATAAAAGATTTGGTGTTGTAAAAAAGGTAAATATCGAACACGACATAGGAAAAGGTATTTTAAATCTTGTTAGAAGAAGAGTTTTATATGTTAAAAGGTACTCATTGTCAAAATATATAAATCACAGAAGATATGCCGTTTTCGATTTCAATTCCTCAAAAGATGTAGTGAATTTATTGAAATATATTTTTTATACAGTTACTTTTATCCAACCATTGTTTTTAAGCACGAGAGGATTTTTAAAAATTAGAGATACTGCATGGTTCCTACATCCTTTTATGTGCTGGCTGTTTTTGATATACTACCTGCGATTTACAAGTTTTTCCCTGCTCAAATTAAAATTAAGTAAAAAACTATGACAACGATTATTCTCTGCGGAGGTTTGGGGTACAGACTTAAAGAGGAAACTGAATTTAAACCCAAACCCATGGTTTTAATTGGTGGAAAACCTATACTCTGGCATATTATGAAAATTTATGCCAGTGCCGGCTTTAATGATTTTATTATAGCGCTTGGGTATAAGGGCGATATGATTAAACAATATTTTTTAAATCAAAGACATTTTCTTAACAATTTCTCCATTTCTACAAAAACAGGAAAAACAACTCTACACAAGTGGGTAAAAAACGAGAATAAAGCGGATAATTTTAAAATTACATTTGTAGATACCGGAGAAGAAACGATGCCCGGAGAAAGAATACTGCGTGTCAAAAACTTTATTCCTAAAACGGATAAAAATTTTATGGTAACCTACGGAGACGGAGTTGCAGACATCGATATTAAAAAATTGGTAAATTTTCATAAAAGACAGGGAACAATAGGCACCATTACTGGTGTTCATCCGAGAAGTAAGTATGGACTTCTAAAAATCAACGATAAAGGTATTGCCGAGAGTTTTAAAGAAAAACCTGTGTTAAAAGAACATACTAACGGTGGATTTATGATATTTAAACGGGAATTTTTTAATTATATAAAGCCGGGAGAATTTGAGCATGAGGCGTTAAAAAGGTTGGTTTCCAAAAAGCAATTATCGGTTTATGCTCACGATGGGTTTTGGCATTGTATGGATACATACCCCGATGTAGACAATCTTAACAGGATTTGGATGGAAGATCCGAGGTGGAAAGTATGGAAGGATTAAAAAAAGGAACAATTGTTATTACAGGAGGCGCAGGGTTTATTGGAGGCAATCTTGTAAAACAGCTAATAAAATCGGGTAACCAAAGCATAGTTGTAATAGATAATCAAATTAACAAAGATTCAATTTATGCGACCGAGGATTTAAACTTAAAAACTACACTTAGAATTGCAGATATACGAAAAAAAGAATTAATAGAGGAGATTTTCAGTTTTTATAATCCCGATTTTATTTTTCACTTAGCAGCAGAGCCAATTGTAGAAGAAGCTTTTGATAACCCATATTCCACTTTCAACACAAACGTTATGGGTACTGTGAATGTTCTGAATGCCGCAAGAAAACTAAACAATTTAAAAGCGGTGATAGTTGCATCAAGCGATAAAGCATATGGCAAGACCAAAAAAGCTTATACAGAAGAATCCCCTCTTAAAGGAGATCATCCATACGATGTATCAAAGTCAGCCGCGGATTTAATTTCTCTAGCTTATTACAAAACATATGGTCTTCCTGTTGTTATAACACGATTCGGAAATGTTTACGGAGAGGGAGATTTTCATTTCGGAAGAATAGTCCCAGATATTTGTAAATCTGTAATAAAAAATGAAACATTACTTTTAAGAAGTGACGGCACTTACGTTAGGGATTATTTGTATGTCGGGGACGTGGTAGACGGGTATATTTTTCTCATGAAAAATTTGAATAAAACAATCGGACAAGCATTTAATTTCTCATCTAAAGATACGTTGTCCGTTTTATCTTTGGTTAAAAAAGCAGAAAAGATACTAAATACAAAAATAAAATATAAAATACTTAATACTGCAAAGAACGAGATCCCATATCAGCATTTAAATGATGCAAAAATAAGAAGATTGGGTTGGGCGAACAAGCGTTCCCTATATGTTAAAATAGAAGAGATTCTAAAGTGGTACAGAAAAGTATTATGATTAAAGGCATGAAAGTAATTATTCTCTGTGGCGGGAAAGGGACAAGGCTTGGAATGGAAGCCAACTATATGCCAAAGGCTATGGTAAAGGTGGGTCATCATCCCATTATTTGGCACGTAATGAAGCGATACAGTCTTGCCGGATATAATGATTTTATTCTGGCTCTGGGAAAAGGAGGAGATTCCATAAGAGACTATTTCCTTAAATACTCTTTGCATACAAATGATATTAATCTTTCATTGAAGGATAGTCGGATTAAGGAACTAACCCAGCATCAAGAAACAGACTGGAATGTAACATTAGTCGATACTGGGGATTTTGCTTTTTCTGGTGCAAGGATCGATAGGTGTAAGAAGTATATAAACGATGAAGACTTTATGGTTACATATTCTGATTCGATTGCAAACGTAGATATTAAAAAACTTATCGAATTTCACAAAAAATCAAAAAAGATAGCAACAATTACCGGCGTGGTTCCTCAATTTAGAGAATTTGAGTTTTCTGTTAAGAAAGACCTTTCCGTTGAAATTTATGAAACTAAAAAAAATACATCGGACTCGTCAGGTAGATATACGAATGGAGGATTTATGGTATTTAAGAAAGAAATATTTTCCTACCTTTCATCATTTAACGAATGTAAGCTTGAGACAGAAGTGTTTAAGCATTTGATTGAAGATGAACAGATTGCCATCTCCCCCCATAGTGGTTTTTGGCGCTGGCTCGACACAGATAGAGACTATGATTATTTAAATTACCTAGCGGATAAAAATGATATGCCGTGGCTACAGGAGTAAACTAAATGGTAAGAAAAAGAATAATCATCATAACTGGTCCTGGCTTCGAAGATACTGAAGTGGGTTTTCCTCACGAGGCACTGTTGGAAAAAGGATTTAAGATAGACGTAGCAACAAGTAATAACCAAGAGGTTATAGGAAAACATGGGTATACTATTAAACCAACGGTTAAATATGAAGAGCTTAAGAGTAAAAATTATGACTGCGTAATAATTCCTGGTGGACATGAGGCTCCAGATAGAGTTAGACAGGTAAAGGAAATCCTTGCTTTTGTAAGAGAAATGTTTAAGACTGGGAAAATCATCTCAAGCACTTGTCATGGACCGTGGGTTTTGATTTCCGCCGGTATTATGAGAGGTAAGAAAGCAACTTGTTATCCTGGAATGAAGGATGATCTTATTAATGCTGGCGCTCGGTATAAGGTTAAACCAGTTGTAGTAGACGAAAATATTATAACTTCCGATCACCCCAGAAACTTGGGCCCTTGGGTAGATCAAACGATAAAAAGACTATCTTAGACCTTGCCATAAAATAACTCATGATTAAGAGAGTATACCGTTCAAAGCTCGATATAGAGAATTTATCTAGATTAAGAACCTCTATCCCCAGAGATGTAGATAAATTTGATTACAAGGGCGTAGTTGTTAATAAGCCTTGGGGCTACGAATATTTAATGTTTGAAAACTCACAAGTTGCGATATGGATTCTTAACATAAAGGAAGGGTATAGTACTTCCATGCATTGCCACCCCACTAAGAGAACGTCCTTTGCCGTTTTATGTGGAGAGGTAGTGTGCTCAAATTTAGAAGGATGGACTATTCGAAGAGAAGGGGAGGGGCTTCTAGTTGATGAGGCTGCCTTTCATTCTACGAAAGCTGTTTCACAAGGAGATGCTTTAGTAATGGAGATTGAATCTCCACCTAACAAAAAAGATTTAGTAAGGCTAAAAGATGAGTATGGTAGAAAAGATTTTGGATACGAAGATAAAGATAAAATGACCAATAAGACTTCGAATTATGAGTACGTTGATTTTCATAATCTTAATTTAAAATCTAATACTGGGAAGAAAATTAGGAATTGTAAGATAAGAGTTCAGGTAAATAAAAACACCTCTGACATTAATAAAAAACTACAGAAGGAATTTTGTTCCATAATTTGCTTACTTCAAGGGAAAATTCTTGATCATGACGGGAATGTTGTGCTCTCTACCGGAGACATAGCCCCTCTTTCCGAGATTAAATCCAAGAAAAAGCTTGTAGCATTTGGAGAGACTATTTATCTCACACTTTCTTATAATGACAAAAAAAATTAAGGTAGCTGACTATATTGCAAACTTTATAGCAGGTTTAGGCGTACACGAAGTTTTCATGATTACAGGTGGGGGGGCCATGCATCTCAATGAAGCCTTCGGTAGTCACCCTGATATTAAATATTATTGCAATCATCATGAGCAAGCATCGGCAATTGGAGCGGAATGTTATTCAAGGATTAACGGCCTGGGTGTTTGTGTGGTAACTACAGGTCCAGGCGGAACAAATAGTTTAACGGGCGTTGTGGGAGCATGGTTGGATTCTATCCCAATGATTGTAATAAGTGGACAGGTCAAGAACGAACTTATAAAGAAGAACAAGAGCCTTAGGCAGTTGGGAGTACAAGAGCTAAATATAATTGATATAGTAAAACCAGTAACTAAATATGCTGTTTTAGTAAATAAGCCGGAGGAAATTCGTTATCACTTAGAAAAAGCAGTATATTTAGCAAAGTCTGGGAGACCTGGTCCTGCATGGATAGATGTTCCCTTGGATGTTCAAACTTCCTTTGTCCAGATAGAAGAATTAAAGGGGTTCAAGGATACAACAATAGCCCCCAGCCCAGAGAAAAGGATTTTAAAAGACCAAGTTAGCGAGGCCCTTAATCTTCTCAAAAATGCAAAAAGACCTGTAATTTTAGCAGGGGGTGGCATCCGCTTAGCAGGGGCACAAGCGGACTTTCTTAAGTTAGCGGAAAAACTTGAAATTCCTGTCTTAACTGCCATGTCTTCACATGATCTGATTCCCTCAGACCATAAACTTTTTTTTGGAAGGCCAGGAGCATTTGGTGGAGAGAGAGCAGGAAATTTTATTATTCAAAACTCTGATCTTCTTATAAGCGTAGGATCTAGGCTACATCTTTGGATAATAAGTTTCGATTATAAGAATTTTGCGAGGGATGCAAAAAAAGTGATTGTCGATATTGATGATGCTGAGCTTAGAAAGCCTACAATAAAGCCAGATATTCCAATTCAAGCAGATGCAGGCGAATTCATACGAGAAATGTTTGCTCAAACAAAAGAACGCTCTTTGCCCAACTACGTTGAGTGGATCTCTTATTGTAAAAATATTAAACAGAAATATCCCGTTGTTCTCCCTGAATACAAAAAACAAAAAAAATACGTAAATTCTTATTATTTTATAGATGTTCTATCAAAAGTTTTACCGGAGAAAGAAATAGTAGTTACTTCTGACGGTACCGCTTTTTCTTGTACGTTTCAGTCTTTTAAGATTAAAAAGGGCCAAAGACTGATTACTAACGTTGGTTGTGCGGCCATGGGGTACGGACTACCAGCTGCAATCGGAGCCTCGATCGCGATAGGCGAAAAAAGAGTTATTTGTCTTGAAGGCGACGGGAGCATTCAGCTTAATATTCAAGAGCTTCAAACAATTGTTCACTACAAGCTTCCTGTCAAAATCTTCGTTTTTAACAATAATGGATATCTTGCCATTAGAATTACTCAAGAAGCTTATTTTAAGAGTCATTACGTCGGATCTGGTCCGGAGAGCGGGTTAAGTTTCCCCGATCTGTTAAAAATCGCCAAAGCTTATGGAATTCCTGCTATAAGAATTAGTAATCATAAAAACATTGAAAAAAAGATTAAAGTAGTTGTAAATTCAGAAGGACCAACTATTTGTGAGATCATAATGGATCCTCACCAGCCACTTATTCCAAAGGTGACTTCGGCAGTGAAACCAGACGGGAAATTAATTTCAAAACCCTTAGAAGACATGTATCCCTTTTTGCCCAGAGAAGAATTTTATAAAAATATGATTATAGATCCAGTCGAAGAATTATAAATGTTAGAAAAAAATCTTTCAGGAAAAGAATTCAAGGAATTCGGATATAAAATTTTTGAAAATATAGGAGTTCAAAGTAAAATTTACAAGCTTGTTGTTGATAGCTTAGTGGAAACATCCTTAAGAGGTGTAGATTCGCACGGTGTACGATTAATACCGCATTACGCTAACGCAGCGATTATTGGGAGAATAAATAAAAACCCAAAGTTCTCCTTTAAGAAGACTGGACTATCAACAGGAGTTCTGGATGCTAATCACGGATATGGAATTGCGGCAGGAATATCAGCTATGGAGCAAGCTCTAAAACTTGCGAAGAAATGTGGAATTGGAGCTGTTGCAGCCAAAAATTCGTCTCATTTCGGAGCAGCCGCTATTTACTCACTGCTCGCAGCAAAAAAAAATATGATTGGTCTAACTTTTACCCACGCAGATTCACTAGTATTTCCATATGCTGCTAACAAACCCTTTTTAGGAACAAATCCTATTTGCTTTGCTGCTCCTTGTAAGGGGGAAGAGCCTTTTTGTTTGGATATAGCAACAACGCCTATCAGTTGGAATAAGCTTTTAATATACAAGAAAGATCAAAAAAAGTTACAAAAAGGTTGGGCTGCAAATAAATATGGTAAAGAGACGATTGACCCAAATATAGCAGTTGGGTTGATGCCAATCGCCTTTTACAAAGGATATGGATTAAGTTTGATGATTGAGATATTTTCTAGTCTTTTGACGGGTATGTCATTCGGTCCTCACATAAATCCCATGTATCCACTGAATAAAAAAAAGCGATTCTTGGGTCATTTCTTCATAGCGATCGATATTGCTAAATTTGAAGACGTTAGCGTTTTTAAAGGAAGATTAAGGCAAATGATGAATGAATTAAGAAGCCTATCTCCCGCTTCTGGTTTTGATAAAGTTAGGGTTCCAGGTGATCCGGAGAAGGAGTCGTATGCTATCAGGTCCAAGGCTGGAATTCCGATTTCGGAATATGACCTAGATAACTTCATTCGAATTTTAGATGAATTAAAAATTAATGATAAAAGCATTAGGCAATCTTTTTTCTCTGGTAAATGAAAAAAATTTTAATTACAGGTGCTTCTGGTTTTATTGGTAGAAACCTCAAGGAGGGTTTAGAAAATGAATTTAATGTGTACGCCCCAAGCAGTAAGGAATTAGATTTATTAAACACAGAAAAACTTAAAAAATACCTGAAAGAACATAAGTTCGATGTAGTAATTCATGCAGCAACCCATAATGCTACTCGAGTCTCCGATAAGGATTTATCCCAAGTTTTTAAAAACAACTTATTGATGTTTTTCAATCTGGCAAGATTAAATTCATTGTATGGAAGGATGTTCTATTTTGGCTCTGGAGCAGAGTATGACAAAAGATACCCCATTGTGAAAGCTAGGGAAATAGATTTTGATAAAAGGATTCCTGTCGATGATTATGGTTTTTCAAAATACATAATGGCAAAATATATAAAAAATGTTGACAACGTTTATGATTTGAGGCTGTTTGGAGTTTTTGGAAAATATGAAGATTGGAGAATACGTTTCATTTCAAATGCTATCTGCAGAGTGATTTATGATATGAACATTACAATTTCCAAAAATGTTTATTTTGATTATTTATATATGGGCGATTTAATAAAAATCGTAAAGTACTTTATTGATAAGAAAGAAATAAAACACAAGGAATATAATGTTTGTACGGGAAAAAAGATTGATTTAGTAACTCTAGGAAAAAAAGTAAAAGAATTATCGAAGAAAAAATCAGAAGTTAGAGTCGCAAAAGAAGGCTTGGGTAAGGAATATTCGGGCGATAACTCTCGACTCTTGAAAGAAATCGGCGAGTTCAAGTTTACTCCCTTGGATGAATCAATCAGGGAGTTATATAAATGGTATTTTGAAAAAAAAATTAAATTAGATAAACAAGAAATAACTAAATACACCTAGAATAATTGAGATAAGGTTCGATTTAACTCGGACTAGACTTTTGTTATAATCTAAAACTATGGAGAAAAGCAAAATAAAAGTTGCGGCAGGAAATATCTTTTAAAGAATGATTAAAAAAAGACCTTGTCCAATTTGTGGAAGTGGAAAGTATAAATCTTTGTTTGTCCAAAGATTTGCAAGTGGGCTTACGCATAATATTGTAAGCTGTAAGAAATGTAATTTCGTTTTTGTAAATAATACTCCAGCCCAGAAGGATTACAACAAATATTATAAAATTATGTCCAAATATGAGTTGGAACGGGATCAAGTGCTTCATAAAGACTATAAAAATATTATCTCTAAATTCTGTCTTAAATCCTCCAAAGTCCTAGATATTGGGTGTTCCACCGGTCATTTACTATATCTTTTGAAGGAATCTGGATATAAAAAATTACTGGGGATTGACCCTTCTCCTACGTGCAAAAAAATTGCCTGGGATAAGTTTAGAGTAGAAGTCAAAACTTCTACCATTTCAACTTTCACAGAAAATAAAAAATATGATTTGATCATTTTGGCTATGGTACTGGAGCACTTAAGCGACATAAAAATTTCATTGTCAAAGATTAAAAATTTAACAAATAAAAACGGATTTATCTTTATTAGCGTTCCTGATGCTGCAAATTTTCACAATGGATTTGAAGAAGCCTTCGGTGAGTTTTCAGTTGAACATATTAATTTTTTTTCCTCAAAATATTTATTTAATTTAATGGATGACTACAGTTGCGTATATATGGAAAGCAAAGACAACAATTTACTCTCTTTGTGGGAGAGAGCGTATCCCCTTAGAGAATCTATAGATAAATATATAAAGGTTTCAAAATACAAGCTCGGAGGAATAAAAAAGGT
>LBVU01000007.1 GCA_000993205.1 Candidatus Woesebacteria bacterium GW2011_GWB1_39_10 | reverse complement strand
AGCAAATCTTGCCGTTTGAATGAGTCCACTACTCCTACGTTAAGAATAATTGGCCGAGGCTTTTTTGTGATATAAGGTTTTACTTGAGAATTAAATTTATCTAAGTCAACACCGTTGGGAATAGTGATTGTTTTAACCCATGGATTAATGCGTTTAGCCCAGGCGCATTGAAAATTACTAAGACCAATGAATATATCCGGAAAAACCCAAAGATTGAGCTTGTCATCCCAGCCAAATCCGGACTGGCCGGGGATAATTAACTTGGCATGGTTAATCAGACACCAGATTTTGGCAAAAATAGCGTCTAGCCGGCCATTGGTGGAAATTAGAATTTGGGTTGACGCATCAACGTGATCCCAAATGTTTTTGTGAATGGCAACCTGATGTCCAAATTTCTTTAGTCTTTGGGAAAGCTCGGTGACATAGGTTTCTACTCCCCTGGTATTAATTGTTTGCCATTGACTGAGAAAGGTAATTTTCATGGTACAATTTGCAAAAATGAAGCTGACTGTAATTATACCAGCGTACAACGAAGAAAAAACAATTGCCGTGGTACTAAAGAAAGTGGTGGCGAATAAATTGGTTAAAGAGGTGATTGTAGTAAATGACGGATCGACTGATAAAACTAAATATTCGATATCCAATGTTCGATATTCAAAAAATAAAGTAAACATAATAAACAAGAGAATAAATGAGGGAAAAGGAGCGGCTCAAAAAATAAAGTAAAAATACTAAACAAAAGAATAAATGAGGGAAAAGGAGCGGCGATTAGAGATGCATTAAAAATTGCTACTGGGGACGTGTTTATTGTTCAAGATGCCGATCTTGAATACAATCCGGACGAATACAAATTAGTATTAGGACCAATTTTAGGTAAAAAGGCAGATGTGGTATTTGGATCGAGGTTTGTAGGTAACCAACCACACCGGGTTTTATATTTTTGGCACTATGTGGGAAATAAAGTGATTACACTTTTAGCAAATGTGTTAACCAATCTTAATTTGACAGATATAGAAACCTGCTACAAGGCTTTTACTTTGTCTGTGGCAAAAAAATTGAAATTGCGGGAGAAAAGGTTTGGTTTTGAACCAGAATTTACAATTAAAGTTGCTCAAATGAAAATGCGGATTTATGAAGTGGGAATTAGTTATTCTGGCCGCAGTTATTCAGAAGGTAAAAAGATCAACTGGAAAGATGGTTTGTGGACGATATGGAGTTTACTTAAATATACTGCGCTTAAGTAATTTCAAAGGAGACTGCCAAGTTGCCTGAATTAAATACGTCAAATTGCGCTTGCTCCAGGGAGAGGGAACTTGCGGCGTATGTGAGAAATAAAAACTTTTAGGATATTTAAAGTCTCTGGAAAGTTGCATTCCTAACTCATATTTTTGCTTATGAGATCTACGGATAACATCTGAGTTGATTAAAGAAGTTCTTTTAAGAAACGTGGCGTGTAGATAGGGCTCTTTAATAAAAAGTGACTGCTCGGGATGAAATTCTTGTAGAAGTGTTTTTGATTTAACGAAAATTCCTTCATCTGGATGTCCCCGTTTATAAGTGGGGTCGGGAAGTTTGTTTAAGTTAATGAATCTTATAGTTATATTTCCACTATGTGGGCCAATTTTATATCTTCCGGCATTAGGATCTTGAAAATGAAACATATCACCAAGGAGGGTTATGTAACTATTTATTAAATACGGTGAATCCTGATGAGAAACAATATTATCAATAGAGGATTTCAATGCTGCATCAGTCCAAATTTCATCTCCATCTAAAATTAGTACCCAGTCTGATTGGGTTCGATCCAACATTTCCTGTCTTCTTCTAGTAAGTGAAACGGGGTCGTTGGCTGGAGCTTCCTGGAATTTTATTTTGGGACTTTTGATTGATTTAATTAAAGACACCGTGGCATCAGTTGATCCTGTATCCCAGACCATAATCTCATCAACGTAGTCTAGGACGGACATTAAAGAGTACCAAATCCATCTTTCTTCGTTTTTAACCAGAGCGTGCGCGACAATCTTCATATTTCCAGACATTGATAACTGCGTACACTATATGACTAATAAGCACTGCTAGTGCGGTTCCCGTGACGCCAAATTTAGGGATTAAAATAAAGCTTGATACAACTAGCACTCCAGCTTGGATGAGGTTTACCCAAAAGAAAAACTGGGGCTGTTTATAAAAGTAGAGAATGCTGTCACGGAGTGGATTAAGAGATGTAAACAATGTTAGAGAAGCTAAAAGAATGAGAAAGGGGGTAAAAGCAGTAGAGAAGTCTTTGCCTGTAAACCATAACACAACCAAGGCTGTGGGAATCATTACTATGGCCACCATGAGACTGGTGCCGAGGGAAAAGAGTCCGGCTTTAAATAAGTATCTACCAGAGTGAGTTGAATCGGTAAATGACGCGAATTTGGGAGCGGTAACGGCTCCTAATGCAGAAGAAAACTGGGGCAAAAAGGCTACCATGGTGCCGGCTAAAGCATAGATGCCCGTATCAGAGAGTGTCAGAAAGCGGGCAGTAAGCAATACATCTATTCGGCTGGAGAGAGATCCGGCGATTCCAAAGGCGGCTGTCCATTTGTTAAAGTTCCAAAAATTATGGATTTGTTCTTTGGTAACTTTAGATTTGAGTATTTTTATTACTGGTAGCCAGATAAGAGATAAAATGAATCCTGATAATGGTGCGGCGGCAAACAGAATTAATCCCCAAAAGGAGTTAATTTTAAGAACTAAGAATAACAATGCAAAAAGGATTAGCCGGAAGAGATTAGCTCCAACTTGGATTCCACCCCAAACATAAAACTTCTGCAATCCCTGAAATGTATATACAGATAAGCTGAAGAGGAGAATGGATAGAATTCCCAATCCTACAGCAGGAAGAAGATATGTAATCTCTGGCTGATGCAAAACGACACTAGCAATTGGCCGGGCAAAAATCCAAAGAGCTAAACAAATGAATAATCCAATTACAAGTTTTGTTTGAATTGCTATTTTGGCAAACGGCCAGTAGGCATTGTTGCGACTGTTTTCGGCTACAAATTTAACTAATCCTTGCCCCATACCTACATCAGCAAAGGATACAGCCAAAGTAAGAATGGATACCGAAACAGAAAACAGTCCAAATTCACGGGTGCCAATAGTTCTGGCAAGAAGAAGATAGAATACAGCTCCCAGTCCGGCAGTACCAAAGGTGGAAACAACTGTTATTACAGATTGGCGAAATGTGTTGGTCGCCAATATTTTTTGAATTCGAGAGCGCATAGCAAATTATATTCTTTTTCGGTAGACAGTGAGATCGCCAATAATTATTTCTTGTTGATATTTATTATCAATCAGTTCTTTTAGCCCTGGAAGGTCTGGTGATTTTGAGACAATTATCATTTCTGGTCGGTTAGTAATTAAATCGCTTTGCATTTTAGTTAAGACTCCAGGTAAGCTAAGGTACCAAGGAAGTTGGGGTATCCAGGGGCGTGTAGCTGGTAATCGATCGGAGAGAGCATAAATATTGTCCCAAGTGTTCCAGACAAAAATCGTGTCTGTGGGTTGTGTATGTTGATTTATGTATTGAGATACTTCAAGTATTTCTGGCTCAATAAATCTATCTGGTTTATTTAAATCTCTTCCGAGAAATAACATCACAATAATGAAAATAAACAAACTCGAAATAATTCGCATCTTTTTTGACAGATAACTTAGTCCCATTGCTATAAATGGTAATCCCGGCTGAAAATGAAATACTTCCCATCTGGGCCAGACTCCGGCAATTCCAGCCATAGCCCAAAGACTTAATTTCCAATTTTTCTTGGTCAAACCTATTATTCCCGGGATAATTATTGCCATTGTCCATATTAAGTTTTTAGGTGTGGG
Source organism: Candidatus Woesebacteria bacterium GW2011_GWB1_39_10 (assembly GCA_000993205.1). GTDB lineage: Bacteria > Patescibacteriota > Microgenomatia > UBA8517 > UBA8517 > GWB1-39-10. Next base: position 25,574 of record LBVU01000007.1, on the reverse strand, counting down.
AAGTTTCAGTTGTCCAACTGCTGATGGCAATATGCCTATTCCAAATTTAATTGCCCATTGCCAGTAATCATTTAAAATGCCTAGTTTCCAAATCAGACTTAGAAATATTATTAATATTATTCCCATTCCTGTTGGAAACTCTTTTTTGGGTCTTAAAAATAAAATGGGGATGAGGAACCAAACTGCTGTTTGTTTAGTTAAAAACATTATCCCCCAACATATTCCAGCCAGGAACCACTTTCGTTTAGACGCAAGTAAATATAGTAACAATCCTAGAGGAACTAAAGCTAGGTCAAACCACAGTCCCAGACCACCCATAATAAACCAGAGAGCTATCCAGACAATAACAGTCAGAATTGATTTGCTTATCCGGTATAAAAGAACTCCAGATAATAAGGCGATTAAAAGTGTGAATACTTTAATCAACCAAATCTGAGTTCCAAAAACTTGCATCCATCCGGCCAAAGATAGTATCAGCAGAGGATTGTGGGCAATAGCTATATCTTTATATGGCAGCCAACCTTTAATTATTAGATCGGGCCAAAAAATCATCTCAGGCCAAATTGTGAATGTTAGAAGATTCATTTCTCTTTTATTTAAATATTCACTGAAACAGTATACTAGTTTCCCGGATCAGGATTATTTTTAAATCTTGCTACATTCAAGATGACAGTAATTGTCAAAAATATCCATGCCCAGGCACCATAACGTTCGGATATTGTAGAAAAATTGTAGTTAAAAAATACCCCTGACATCACTAAGAAAAAGAGGGATAACACAAAAAAGAGTTTGTCTTCAAGTTTGTACTTAAGTATATTGTATATCCATAATGTAAGAAGGGTAACTATAGTTAAATCACCCGTTTTGACAAACTGAGAGTCGATTGTAGATCCAATTATAAGTACTACAACTGACATTACTTTTGGATGTTTTGAAAATAACTCAATGAATTTAAAGGTTGACACTCCAAATAGTGTCACTATCATTTCTGTGATAACCTCTAATTCTCTAACTATTCTTTTGTCATTTTTTTGATATTTATAAAGAACTGCTAAAAAGATTCCTTTTAGCAAAACGTTAACTGGGTCTTCAAAGTCCAATTTATTCTTGTCCATAACCATCTTGACGAATTTAACTCGCTCGTATAAAAATTTAACGAATTTCTTTTCTAAAGTCCGGTAAAACTGGGTCAGCGTAATTATGTAAATTAAAAGTGGCGTTAAATAAATGAAAGTAGTAGCTTTAAATTCTGCGTTTGATAACAAATTTATAAATTTAACTGAACTAAAGCGAATGAAATTTGTGGTCGAAGACGTCACTTCCTTACGGGAATATTTATACTTAATGATAAATGTTGGATTTACTTCACTAACTCCCACTGCCACTCCTGGACGACCTTGAGAAGATTCAATCTCAAAAACATATGTTTTACCTTTTGAATCTAAAATTATTGGGAAACCAAATGTAAAATACTGGTTAGGCTGAAACTGATCGGCCTTATATTTATTTTGGTAATACCATTCTTTTGAATTCTTATCCCTAATACGAAAGATCAGATAATCGTCATTGAGGCGGTAAAAGGTCCAAAAACGAAAACCTACAATTCCCATGTTGTTGTCTGTGGAGATAAATTCACCGATTATTTTACTGTCTTGATATATCTCACCTTGGGGAATGACTGTAAGCGAATTTCTTGAATATTCTCGAGTTAAAATGGTGAAAACTTTTTCAATTAAATAGGCTTGGAAAAAAATCAAACCAAACCACCCAAAAAACAATATTAGTGGAATGACTAGATTAATAATGATTTTTTTTCTTAATGATTGTTCCGTTGCCATATAAGGGCTAAAATAATTAAAGATATTCCTAAAGTCGAAACGCTAATGATTACGCCTAAATTGACCCATGCTTGAGGGAAAAAATACAAAGTAACTTTCGTATCAGGAGACACTTTGGATATTGTGAATTTATTTAGTCCGAACTCTGTTCTTAAATGGTTTTTTCCTGGCAAAAAATAGTTCTTATCAACTAATGATTTCCACCACACAAACTGACCTAGGTGAATTCTCCAGCCTTGATGGTAGGCTTCCGAGAATAAAAGATAATTTTCATTAGATTCAAATGGGGTGAGAAGCGAATATTCTGCTTCAGAGATTTTATTGTATGACACTGGAGTATAAGTTGTGTCGTTGAGTAGTTCCTTAGTGTCTCTGATAGTGTAGAGATGAGGTCTATATGTAGGATTTTCAAAAACTAGTAACTCTTTGGTGCCTATGTCAATATTTTTTATAAATTTTAATTGTTTAATCCTGTCTATAATTTCGTATCTGGGAACATCTTTTGAATATATAAATATTTCTTCATTCTCCATATCATTACTAGGAATGATTACGTATTTTATTGCGGATTGGTCAAGTAATTTAGATGAATAGCTTTGTTCGAGTATACTCATTGTCTCCTCCAAAGCATGATATTCTAATCCAGTTTTCTTGTAATGATTTAAAGAATACCAGTCATAGCGAAGAAGATTGGCCAGCCCTAATTTAGGATGAATGGAGTCCCAGTACCCCCACTTTGAATCATTGGGTGTGAACAACGTTCTGAAATATGATGGTTGATCTTGAATAAATTTTTTAAGTATTAAATAATCCTCAGGAACAAAGCGTGGTGTCAGAAGTTTTCCAAGTTCACCAGTAACTACCGGTCTAGAGTTGTACAAAAATGGCATTATAGTGATTAATAGGATTACTATTTTAAAAATTCGAGATATCTTTTGCTTCCATAACCAACTGAATAAAGAACCTATCAAAACGGAGTAACTTAGTGATATAAAGAAAAAGAATTTACTAGATTCTCTAAAGGCTCCAAACCCGGGAAAGTAGTTGTATAACCATATATAGAAGTGCGTAAATGGCTCACCAGTTTGTTTTGCTAAGAAAACTCCAATGATTGAAATTATGCCCCAAAAAAGTATTTCTCTATTTTTTCTATTTACCCAAAACCCCCCCATTGCAAGAAAAGGAATGATCCAAAAATAGGGTGGTGTAGGTTGGATATCTCCCCAGGAAATTCTACTATCTCCGGTCCACGATTGATGAAATAGCATAAAAGCTCTTTGAATGTTGACGTGTCCTGCTCCATAGAGCTGACGGTTAAGGATTTGGCTAGTAAGGATCGAGGGGGTTCTAACAATACCTATTATCCAATATGAATTAAGTAATCCTATAATTAGCATTGGCAATATTGCATACATTGAGAGTTTTAGAATATCTTTGAGACTAGGTCTATCAATAACGCATGTGTACACAAAATATAGAAACAGAATTATGCTCGTCAAAAAAAAGGCTCTAATTTCATAAGACGTGGCTAAAAAACCTACTAGTCCTGTCAGAATTGAATACTTAATTGATCTATTTTTTAAGGCGTTTTGAAACAATAAAAAAATTAATGGACTAATGGCAAAGGAAATCGCTAACGTAAAATGACCGGTGTTTATAAGCAGTATGTAGGTATTAAAAAAATATACGATGTACCCAACTACTGCCGCAATAGTGCTCTTGGTAATATGTTTTACAAAAATGAATACTGATACTGTAGAAATAATTACACTTGACCAAAAGTAAACAAGTTTTGAAGCTATTGAAAAATCCAAAGATTTTGAAATAAATGCAATTAAGAATCTTGTTAAATATTGGGAAAGACCAATATCAAATATTCCAAAATTAAATCCAGACAGCCAAGCGCTGGGAAGGCTTAAGAAGTCATATAAAGTTTCTTTAAAGAAGAAACCCCAATCTCCCCACGTAAAAATATCGTTGCCAAAAAACCACTTATTGTAAACCAGAATAGAAACTATCAAACATAATGCCAAAATGAAAAAGCTAGTTAAGTGGCGCAGCTTTTTCATGGGCGAAAAATCAAATCTGCTGAATAAACAGAGCCGTCTGAAGCAATATTTTTAGGGCCAATATCAACTAATTGCAATCCGCTGGTTTTCATAAGGTTAAGAACTGAAATTAGATTAAACGTATCAAATTTAACTTCAACAATTAGAACCTTAACAGACCGTAAAGCTTTAGGGCACCCTTTTAAAACATTTATCTCGTACCCCTCTGCATCAATTTTAACAAGATCTATGTTACCAATCTTGTTCATTCTAATATAATTGTCAAGAGAAATTTGACGGGCGGTTCCTGCAGTTGAATAAGGTATCTTTCCAATATTTGCTCCCTCTGGATATTTTGGATCTAAAGTGTATTTAATAATAGATGTCTTTTCTCCAATAGCATAATTATCGATTTTTATCTTATCTATTCCTGAACAATTTTCTGAAAGAACAGAAAACGATTCGGTGGACATTTCTAGAGAGTAAATTCTAGCTTTTGGGTTGAAAAAATTAACAATTCTGGGAAAGGTGCCAAAGCTTGCCCCAATATCAATTATTGTATTAGCATTTTTGTAGTAACGATGGTAATACGAAATGTGAGAATGCAGATGTGTTAAAAATACACTTATATGATTTCCAAGAAATTTAAATTTTCTGTTATCTAGTGAGACACATTGTTTTTCCGATGTAGTAGTAAATCTTAATCTCACTAAATCAATTGAATACAGTATGAGAAACCTAATTCGATTTAGCAGAGGAATATATTCAAATTTGCTCACAGCCACTAGCTCCTGGAGAATGCTGATAATACTTTTAGTGTTCATTCCTTTGTAGCCAATGTGGCTAAGGAATAACTAAAAAACGAATTTGCGTACCCTATATAATTAAGTCTTTCTAATAGAGTAACTCTTCTTGTTAATGGAAATGGAACAATCCGGATATAAGACATTTCCTTTTGGATACGAAATTTGGAGCCAAGAAGTTGATGCAGCGTACGTGGGTTGTACCAATGCAGATGTTCTGCATGAAGATCTTCTAGTGTTTTACCAAGCAAAACCTGAAAACGATTTCCAAACCAAGAAATGTTAGGAGTAGTTATAAAAAGAGACCCCCTAGGTTTTAAGACGCGAAGAATTTCTGTCAAGACAAAATCAGGATCAGCTACGTGTTCAATTGTTTCTGTACACCACACAAGATCAAAAGAGTTGTTTCGATATGGCAAAATGTCAGTATTCAAATTCACGACTTTTGCTGAGAAGCCTTTCTTTTTTGCTAATTTGACAGCTAAACGAGAAATATCGCATCCTTCAATATTAAATCCAAGTTGAGAAAGTGCTTCCATGTTTGTACCGTCGCCACAACCTATATCTAAAACAGTTTTGACCGGCAGTGTCTTTACTAATTTGTAGCCATAATTTGCCAACACTTCAGACATTTGTAACCCGCGCATGGTCTTCCAATTAGAATCGTAGAGTTTATTCAACATGATTTCGAAGCAATTTTCGCATACGAGCTGCAGTAATGTCTATACTGAACTTTTGCCCGGTTTGGCGGCAAAAAGAAACCATATTTCTAAGCGTCTGTGGTGTATTTATCCAGAGATGATAAGTCTGTTCTATACCCTTGAGTATTTCTTGCGAAGAAATGTTTTGAATAAACCAGCCATTTTTATTTGGTATAAGCATATCCAGGGGCCCCTCAGTTTTAGTGCCTAAAACTGGAATTCCAGAAGACCAAGCCTCAATTAGAATCAAACCAAAGGGTTCTTCGCGGGAAGACAACAAAAAAATATCAGAGTCTTTATATATTCCGGGGATTTCTTCATATTTTTTGTAACCTAAGTTAATTATATTTGGATTGTTAGAAGATGCGTCGTCAATAACACTTCCCCCACTTCCTAAAAATCTAAAGATCGCATTATTTTTAGGATATTTTTTATTGAACATTTCAATTGCTCTAACTGCTAAATCGAATCCCTTTTGGGGCGTGTCGTACCGGCCAATCGAGAGAAAATTTAGCTTTCTATGACTTGTTCTAGGTAATGATAAAAACTTTTCTATTCTGATTCCGCTTGGAATAAAATGCACGTTCTTAATTCCCCAATTTTCCAATAACTTCTTGTCTTTTTTGTTAAGAGTCATATGTGCATTAAAAAACTTTAATACATGACGAGAAATGTTGTTCATATACCAATTATGAAAAACCGAGCTATGTAAAATTGGGGCGTGGTGTCCGACAACAACTTTCTTGCCAGTGATTAACTTTATGAATGCCATTAACAAATCTTGCCCGGCAAATCCGTGAATGAAATGAATAGTGTCAGCCCATTTGAAATATTTATAAAGTTTATTTACCACACTAAAAGTAGGAACAAGAGAGGAAAAAATTGTTAAATATTCAAGTCTTTCGTATCGAATTTTTTTTAGTTGTTTGGTTAAGTAATCATCTGACCAGCGTTGGATTCCAATATTACCTGAAACAATTTGAATTTCATATCCAAATTGATCAGTTAAAGAGTTGGTTACATCACAATGCCATCTCTCACAACCAAGTCCTGCACGTAGATCTACTGGAGAATAAAAGAGTAATTTCATAATCTTAATACCTGTTTTTACTGATAGGGTATAATATACTAAATTCATAAATGAAAACAGTACTTATTACAGGATCTACGTCGGGGATTGGAGCCGAAACTGCAAGGTTGTTTGCTAAAAACGGCTTTTCGGTCATAATTAATGGCCGTGATGAAAAACGCGGACAAGCCACCGCAAAAGAAGTAGGGGGTATTTTTATTAAAGCTGATGTTACGGTTCCAAATCAGGTAGTAAAACTTTTCAATCAGATCAAATCGTTGGATGTACTGATTAATAATGTGGGGGGAGTAGTTGGCAATGATTTTTTTGATAAAGCTAAAGAAGAGGATTTGCAAAAAAGTTTTAACGCTAATTTTTTTAGCGCATTCTACTGCTCTCAACAAGCCTCTAAAATTATTAAAAATGGAGCAATAGTAAACGTGGCATCTATATGTGGCTTTGGAATGTATCCAGCAGGTCCAATAGGACTACCTATCTATTCAGCAGCAAAGGCTGCCCTTCTTAATCTGTCTCAAAATATGGCTAAATTGCTAGCTCCAAATATTAGAGTTAATGCTGTGGTTCCTGGATATACAAAAACAGGACCTACAGGGTTATACATGTCATTGCTAGTAAAGGCTAAATTGAATCCACAAACTTTAGTAGGAAGAATAAACGATTTAAAAGAAACTGCTAGTGTCATCTATATGGCAGCTACAAATGAAGCAATGACTGGATCTCAAATTGTTGTAGACGGCGGCGCTCTGGTTAAGTAAGCAGATTATTGTATTCGTTTACCCATTGTTCAGATATTTTGTCCCAAGTAAAATACTTTTGAATTCTTTGTATTCCGTATTTACTCATCTGTAGCCTTAATTTTGGATTGTTAATCATATCAGTTAAGGCAGTTTCTAAAGGTTTGACATCTTCCGGTTTTACAATTATCCCAGCCTTTCCGACCATTTCTCTTATTGAACCAATATCCGTTGCCACAATTGGCAAACCAAATGCCATGGCTTCAAGTATTACGTATGGAGATGTATCACTTAGAGTTGGTAAGCAGAATATATGCTGGCCCTGAAACGATAAAAGATAATCTGAATACGAAATTTGTCCTGTGAATTTTACATATTTTTCTAACTTGTTTTTACTCACGAAATCGCGATATATATTATCCTGGTCTCCTCCACCAATTAGGGTTAATTCTAAATTTGGATGTTTTTTAACAAGACTAACCATTGCTTTTAACAGATATATTTGTCCTTTTCTTTTTGAGAAGACTCCGGCACACAACAATTTTATTTTTTTTGTATTTAATTTTCTTTTAATTGGTACCAGATTCTGAGCATCTAACCCTGTGTAAATTACAGAGAATTTTGCTTTTGGAAACATGGATGAATAAAACTTCAAACTAGTTTTTGAATTGCAAACTACTAGATCAGCTGATTCAAACATAAGTTTTGAAAAAGGCTTTACTATGTTAGTTAATGTCAACGTTAGGTAGTAAATAATTTTTGACAGAAAAGTATATTGCTGCTTACCGGTAAACACTACATTCATGTCCTGTTGATCACTTTGAACTTGGGGGAGCTGCAATGGTCCAAGTATTATTCTTGATTTTGGGTGTAGTAAGTGAATAAAAAACATCAAAGGATTAAAGGTTGCATAACTTAAAGGGAGCATATGATGAACAATTTTGTATTCTTTTTTCATCATAAGTTTAAGTGCATATAAAGTAATTAAAGGATAAAACAATATACGCCTGGCAAATTCTGTCAAAAGTGAATCTGATCGACTGGAAAATAGAGAATAGACATTGATATTTTCAGAAATATTCGAGCTCAAATCTTTAATTCCAGATAATACATCCATCGATTTTACCCTTGATCCTATAGTCTTTACTAATGCATATGACCATGCGTTTTCGCTCTTTATTCTGTCCGAAAATAAGTAGTGAGCTGGAGCAACTAAAACATTAAATTTCATATTCGATATGCTGAAATCATTATATCTTGAAATGAGTTGTAGGTTTGTACACTTCTTGTTGAGAGTTGATATTTAAAGCCATTATTTTCCAAAAGTGATAAAAATTGTGAAAACTGAGAGATATCGGTTGGCGAAATATGATGATGATATTCTATGCCAAATTGCAGAACTTTTTTAATGGCGTTTGATCTAACTAAATCTTTCAAAACAGTTGTTTCATGACCTTCAATATCAATTTTCAAGTAATCAATTGTCTTGTTTTTTATAAATTCTGACAATTTAATTGTTTTTACCGAAACTTCATTACCCATAAGACGATCTTTTCTAAGGCTCATGCGTAAATTTCCCGGGTCAGAAGTATAAAATTTTGCCTTACCGGTATAGTTGGAAACTGCTGCATTTAAGGCTGTGGTTTTTGTAAATTTATTCTCAGTTATGTTTTTTTGTAAGAGATTGAAACTGATTGAATCTGGTTCAAAGGCATAAATGCTGCTATCAGGAAATAAATATTTAAAATATGAAGTAGTAAAGCCTACTTCTGCACCACAATCAATAATAAGGGGCTTAGGGTTATCAGTTTGAAAAAAATAATCATTGCGAACAAAAATTTCTCCCAGTAAAAAATGTAGAGTTCGAAAATTAAAGCCTTTTAGTGAGAACCCCAGAAAATTAATTGTTTTTATATCCAGTATTTTAGCTATAGGAAGAAAGAGGGTGTTAAGCAGATAGGCGAGAAAAATTTGCAATTTTGTCAGTAGACGCAGAGGCATCCTGGCTAAATGAGCGCAGTCAATAACAAACGTATACAAAATAAAAATCATATAATTACTTCTTTTGAGCGAGAACAAAATAAGTGTTACCTACTTTTAGTTTAGATAATATCCAGTCTGGCCACGACAAAAACTCTAAAATTGGTACGATTGCTTCCCCATAAAAATTCCTAATTTTCCCAGTTTTTCCAGTGTGTACTGATCTTGTGGTACTTACTTTACTTTTTCCTTTGCTTAACAGATTAACAAAGAGCTTTGATGCCAACTTATTCAACTCTCTATCAAAAAAATGCACAAGAAACGAATTGTAAAAAATCTCCTTTTCGATTTTTAAATTATTCTTCTTCAAATAACTCTTTATTTGGGCTGAAGTTAACATTCGTTCCGGAGCATGGCCCACGTCAAAATATTCTTTCTGGGCTTCTTTGGGAGATAACTTTTGTTTCCATCCGAAAAAAGACCACTTGTTATCTTTAATGGGTATATGTAACAGAAACTGGCCATTGGGCTTAAGTACTCGAGCTACTTCTGAAAAACCTTTCCCGGCATGAGTTAGGTGTTCAATAACATCGAATACCATTACCAGGTCGACACTGTTATCTTTAAACGGAAGATTCTCTAAGTCGGCGGCAATATATTTATTGCCGTAAATATCTATATCTTGTGCGGCTTTCAAAGAAGGAATGGCAATATCAACACCTATTCCTAAGCTTAACTTGTTGTTGATTTGCCATAGTTTTTCACCAATAAAACAGCCAACATCTACTACAACAGAGTTCTTTTTTAATTTTATGCTTTTGATTAATCTGTTCCCAAAATGTTCTTGAATCGTTGTGAACACGTGGGTTTTGGGATCGACTTTATAAGTTTTGTCTGACCAAATATCTGCCTGATAATGGGAATTTTTGTCTAATCGAGTGAGAAAATTTGGAATTTCACCTTTTTTAATCTTTAACTTGTAAAGTAATTTAGGCTTAATTATCTGATTTAAAGTTGACATATTAGTTCCCATTCTTTCTTGGCAATTATACTCCAATCGAATTTTTTTATGATCTTAATTGATTGAGATAATTTTTTCGAAATTTGATCTTTATCCATTGTTAACCAATCTGATATAGATTTTAAAAATTCATCAATATCTGACTCTGGTACTAGTGTGACAGCTAAACATTTGGCTATGTTTTCTTTGTAAACCGGTAGATTGAATGCAACCACTGGTGTGTGACACATGATTGATTCTTGAGGAACAATCCCCCACCCCTCCTGTGTAGAGGGGAATATACAAACATGAGAAGACGATAAATAATTGATTTTTTCTTCTTCGCTGGTTATTCCTAACAATCTAACTTTTGACTTTATATTTAATTTGGTTAACTCACTTTCAATTTTATCTTTTTCATTTAATGGAATATCTCCAATACAAATGAGAGAGAAATTCATTTTTTTATTGAGAAGAGCGCAAACTTCAAGGGCCGTATATATTCCTTTTTCTTTAACATGTCTGCCAATAAATATTCCAGTAATGTTTTTATATTTTGGAATATTAAGAAAGTATTGTTTGAAGTTAATACCAACAGGGTTAACATACGAACAATTAATGCCGGTCCTCAAGAGTTGAAGCTTCAGTTGATTTGAAATTGTAATATTGAGATCAGATAGTTTGTGAGTAATTTTGTTAATCACCTTATCTACAAAAAACGTATTCGGGTTCAGGTTGCAAAAAATTACTTTGTTTCGAACAAACAACTTAGAAACGATTGCAGGAATAGTCAATTGAGGAAGTTCACTAAAGGGCACATACACAGTAGTTTTTTTGTGAGTGAGAAGGTATTGGGTGAAGAACATAACTACATAAGCTCTTTCAAAAAATTTTCCTACCAAAAAATTTAATTTGGTTATTTGTTCAATTAAATCTGGGATTTTATATTCGACTAGTTTGATGTTTTCCTTATTTATTGTTCTAAGAAACGATGGTTTAGTGTCTATACATGTGACATTGATGTTTGCAGGTGCCCTCTGAAGTATTTCATAAAGTCGTCTAAATCCTCCAGCATATTGAACGGTGGATTTAGTCGAATGCCACGAGAGAATTGTTACTTCCTTTTTTGACATAAGGTAGTTATAAAGGCTGAATATTTAGCCACATAACGTCCAAAAACAGCTGGAAGTGGATAAAGTCCGGCACCATAAATCTCCAGAGGGATAAATCCGTATACTTGTTGCCATTCCATAAGCCAATGTGCAGTGTATATGGTTTTGTGGGTCCATGTGAGGCCCCTTTTATCGTTTTCCCCTCTGTGTGTAGCTAATGGATTACCTATCCCCCACTTAAAACTGGATGAATTAGTTAGATCAAAAGGAGCCCAGCCCATTAATAGGGCAAATATGTTGTGAAGACTAGAAAGATTATTGGTGCTGGTGATAATGTGTCCACCTGGTTTAAGTACCCTCTGAGCTTGAGCAAAAAATGAATCAAGGTCGCTTAAGTGTTCGACGACCTGGTTTGAGACAATACAGTCTACTGAGCCATCCTTGAGCGGCCACTTACCAGAATCTGCTTTAACTACGAATGTTTTTATGCCCCTTTTTTTAGATTTGGCTGCTGCAGAGCTTACCGGTTCAATTCCTAATGACTTTTCGGCGTGTGCTGCTGTAATCCACACTTGTGTATTCACACCATCCCAACAGCCAACATCGAGTAATGTAGAATGCGGTCCTGTTTTTTGAAGAGCTTTAATAATGTTTTGGTTATTGAGTAATTCCGCTTGGACATACATATGTTGAAGAATTTTATTAATAATTTTCATTTTGTAAACTTTACAAAGATATCAATAAAACCAGGTTGTTTGTACTCGTGATCAATTTTCTTATAAAACATACTTCGGAACAATGGATTTCTTCTTAAGATCCACTTGGAAAAGTACATGTTTAAAATTCCTGTTAACTCCCACCACCTACCCTTAATTGTGTTTTTTGACATAGTCATTTTTTTAGAATTAGCATATTGGTTTAATTCTTTTAATGAATAGTGGCGATGGCCAATTAGCCACCAAGCTGGATCAAATACCATGGATGGCCAAGATTTATATGGAGTGGAGAGATAAAAGCTGCCATAGGGCTTCAAAATTCGATGCACTTCGGAAAACAACTGCTTTTCAGTTCCTACGGGGATGTGCTCAATTACTTCCCAGCATAAAACGGTGTCTACCGATTTATCAGGAAAAGGAAGGTTTGTAGCATTGGCGACTTGGTATACAACCTTGGGGTGCTTAATATTTTTTTTAATGGTATCTAGATCCTCAGAAGTAACCTCTGTGGCGTAAATTTTCTTAACGCCCCTTTTTAATAAATTTAGTTCGCACCACCCATACCCACAACCAATATCAAGAACAATTTTATTTTTGATGTCTTTGTTGTCTATAAACTTGATCGTGTGAAGTAAACGACCATGCAAATCGTTTGTGGGTTTTTCTTGAATGATGTTTTTCATATTTATGTGATTTTACGCCAGAAAATTGGCTTTGTAACAATGACTACGGCGCCTACTATAAATTCAAGAGATTTCATTAAAATAAATCCTGGTAAATGAACTGGGTCTGAGACTAACATTCGCCAATTTCTAAAATATGCAGGACGGAAAATAAAATTTAATATTTGAGTAGTGCTCGAAATATTCTTTTTGATATATGTGTCTGATCTTTGAGAATAATAAAGTTTTTTCTTTAAGTCTCCAAGAAGACTTAATTTTCCTTCGTTGTGAAGGATAAAACTGTTTATTCTTCCAATTTTCCCTAATTTTTTTACCCGTTCACGCAAATCCCAATCTTCTCCTGATATCATTTGCGAGTTGTAGCCTCCGACTTTTAAAAACATTTCCTTCTTAAAAAACCTTGGGGCCTCAATTTGTGGATCTCCTATATAGCAATTTCTCTCAAGTGCTTTACACCAGGCCCAGTAGCTCTCCCCATATGATTTCTCAGGAATAATCAAAGTTGGGTAACCCGATTTAATACAATCTGAAACTACAGTTGGTGAAAGTTTCATATCCGCGTCTAATATTAAGACGTACTCTCCTTTTGATTTAGATACTCCATAATTTCTCTGAACACTTCTCTCGTTGCCAAATACGTAAACCTGGTAATTAAATCTTCTGGCTATGCTAGCTGTATTGTCGGTGGTACGCTTGCTATCTACAACGATTATTTCTATGCTTGGATAAGATTGTTTTTTACAAGAATTAAGTACTACATCAATATTTTTGGACTCGTTATATGTAGTTACAACTATGGAAACTAGCGGTTTAATCATTTCTTTTTAAAGTCAGAATTAATCCTAAAACAGACAATAAACTGACAAGAGAAATAACTGTGCCAATATAAACATATTTCTGGCTTTCAAAATAAAGAGTAATTTTTAAGTTATTAGTTGTTCCGAAGTTGTCTCTGATATATTGAGGATCTAGGTAGAAACTGTTAAACAATCCTCCTGTATCGTTGTGATAATCGTCTTTAATTTTTCTACCATTTACGTAGATCTTCCATCCAGTATTAAATGAGTCGGAAAAATTTAAAAACATAGGCTTGTCTAGGTTGTCTAAAGAAATTTCGTATAACGTTGAATTAACTTGTTTAAAACCCACATCTTCATGCTCAACTAATTGATAAATACTTTCGGGTTGAGATGTTAAATAAATTAGAGGCTTATAATTTTTGTTTTCGAAGACTGCAATTTTTTTGGTCCCAATTTCAATTGGAGAGAGATAAGAAATTTGATTTAAAAAGTCAATTACATATTTTCTGTCTGGCAGGCCATAGTTTATAAAGACATTGTCGTCATTTTGAGTGTCTTCAAGAGGAATAATTATGTACTTAATGTTCAGGAGATCGAGTAAGATATTCGAGTTGTTTTGTATAAAAAGGTTAAAAACGTTGTGATTAATGTCACCAATTAACTTACTGTTGTTCTTTGCAACGATGAAATCCTGTTGAGAAACCAAAATTTGATGAAGTGTATCAAAGTAAACAGTATGAAGATTTATTTTTGGATGAGTCATGTCAAAATAGCCCCACATCCCCGATGCAGGCAACCAGGCTACGCGGAAAAAATCTTGTTGTTTGTGTAGAAAATCTTTTAAGATTACAAAATCATTGGGTCTAGTTTTTGGAGTAAATAGTCCGCCAATTTCTCCTGTAACAAATGGTTTGATATTCCATAAAAATATTGAACTCACGAGCACAGATACGATTGCAACAAGTACCTTACGGGTTCTAAGAGAATCAATAAAGAATGCAATTAAGACTGAGTAACCTAAGGAAAGAATCACAAAAAACTTACTTGCTTCTCTGTAAGCGTTAAAACCTGGAAAATGTTGGTAAAGCCACAAATATAGATTAGGGAATGGTTTGTCAGACTGCTTAGTGAGCAATATGCCTAAAAAACTCAAGAAGAGAAAAAAATAGACCCTTGGTTTTTTGTAATTTAAGACGAAACCTAGTAATGCCAATACAGGAATTGACCAAAAATAATTTGGGATAGGTTGGACAACACCATTAGCGTAACCGTGTCCCGCTGTCCACCAGGGGCTGAAAAATGCTACTGATTGCTTTAATGACATGTATCCATTCCCAAATAAGGATCTGGAAAAAGCGACATTATTTGTTAAAGAACCTGTTTTTATAAAAGGAACTATCCAATACGCACTTAAAGCAATGACCATGACGACGGGAATCGTGGCATAAATAAGAATTCTAATTAACGATCTTAAGTCATATTTTCTTTCGATGAAAAAAATATGGAATATTAAATAAAACAAAAGAACGTAGGAGATAATGTAAAAAATTCTAAATTCGTATATTGAACTTACAAAGCAGACTATTCCTGTGAAAATACTTAATTTTATATTTTTGCTTTCCAGTGTCTTTATAAATACAAGAAGTGCTAATGGAGCAAGACCATAAACGACACTGAATGCAAGTAGTCCAGTTTGCAACATTAATATGCTTACGTTATAGGAATAAACAATTGATCCGACAAATGCAGATATATTAGATTTAGTGAAATGTCTGATTAGTAAAAAACTGCAAAATGATGGGAGAAAAGCCGATGGAATGAAATATATCAGTTTGGTAACTAGTCGAAAATCAATCCCCATGCTTGTAAGTACGCCAAATGCAGAAAATAAAGGGTATTGAGAAAGACTTATATCAATTTGGCCGAGTCCATATAACAACGTTGTCCAGATTCTGGGAAAACCAACGAAATCCTGCCACGTTTCGTTAAACCATACTAGTGATTGCATATCACCCCAAGCAAAATATGAACTGGAAAACAACCATCTCCAATGGGTGAGAATAATAATTATAAAAAGACTAAAGATATAATATTTTGTATGCCTCATATTAATGCCCATATAATTTAATGGCGTGTTCTATTCTGAATAGCTTTAATAGGTAATAGTATATGATTAGTGATGCAGTGTATAGACAGAGTGGAAGGTGTAACAAGTAGATTAATTTTTTTCTGGTCAGGGTCAAATATACTGAATCAATAAGTGGAAATACTAGTGAGTAAGAATATGGTATAAATAGAAACTTCTTGACTCGTGAAAATGATGATTCAAAATTCTCTCTACCTGAAAAACCACCTTTTCCCATGGGTGTAAGATAAATATTGTATTCAATACGAGATCTTATTTTTTTAAGATACTTTCCAACGCTGTTTACAGAGTAGTGAACTGTCGGGTCATTTTTAGTGACAGCCAATAAAAGTCCCTTATTGTTTAATAGATAAAATATGAGTGGAATTAACTCTGGTTTATTTTTGATCTGAGGAAAATTTGATTTTACGTATTCTAAATCAACCATGCACCCACCTGCCCATAGTTCGATAAGGGGGAGTTGTTTAGATTTTGAAAAAGAAAATATTAAATAATCCTTGTATTTGTAAAAAACTCCGTATTTTTTTTCCAAGTCTCTGGCTAGGTACTCATATCCTTTTGAGTCTCTATACATAAAATACGAAAAGGGATCACCAAACTCATTAATGTAATAATTAATAGGGGAATAATCTTTAGGAGTTTTGTATCCCGAGGGCAGAACAGCTTTTATAAGAGGATTACTTTGAATTGCTTTGTACTTCAATTCTATACTATGACGTTTTTCTAGTACTTCATCTGGGGCTATAAAAACCACATACCTTCCTTTAGCTTTGGAATAGCCAATTGCCTCCGCCGCCATGATATCAGTTTTTAGGTTTTTAAAAATCTTACAATTAAAACGTCTGGCTAACTGAATAGTTTGATCTGTGGATCCCCCATCAATCAAAAGAATCTCTATTTTCTCTTGAGGATAACTCTGCTGTCTAATTGAAGTAAGAGTTCTCACTATAGTCTTGTCGGAGTTGAAAGTTGGAATTAGAAAACTTATGTCTATAATTTTACCCATATAATCTGGTTATTATAGTATAATCAGCTTCAAGTATGCTGGAGAATGTAATTGGAAAGAATGTTGATATTCACGAGAGCGTTTTGCTAGGCGATGATATTTGTATTGGAAATAACGTTACAATCTACCCCCGTGTCACTATTGGCAACGGAACTAGAATTTTTGATAACGCAATAATAGGTAGACCTCCATTATCAACTGGAAACACTACCCGTGAAGTAGACAGTTCTTTTCACCCATTAACCATAGGCGAAAACTGTGTAATTGGGGCTAGCTCTGTACTGTACACAAATCTTAAAATTGGTAGAAACGTATTGATAGGGGACTTGGCGAGAATTCGTGAAGGCTGTGATATCTCTGATAGCGTAGTTATTGGTGGTGCAGTGTTAGTTATGTACAATACCAAAATCGGAACACGAACGAGAATAATTGATGGATCAATTATTACTGGAAATATGATAATAGAAGAAGATGTTTTTATTGGCCCTGGGGTAAATACTGTTAATGATGATAATGTATATCTTGCTCGTTTTAAAATTGAGCCCCTAAAGATTCGTGGACCAATCATTAGGCGCTTTGCCCTGATAGGAACGGGGGCTACGCTATCAAGTGGAATTGAAATCGGTGAAGGAGCAATTGTTGCCCCAAATGCCATGGTTACTAAAGACGTTGAAGAATGGACTGTTGTAGCTGGAATTCCTGCCACCAAAAGGAAGGATGTAAGTTACGAACATAAGAAACTAATACTTAAACAGATTGCACAAGCTCTACTTACTTAAGGCGTATGTCGTGAATAAAAGTAAAATAATTAACAAATCCTTCAACATGTTAGTTTATGTAGCAAGTCAGTTTCGAACTTTTTTTTGGTGATTATTCTTAAAAAAAGCTGGTAGGAACATAGATATTATGAGTGGAGTTATCATTATGAGTCCGCAAAAGGTTGAAATTGGTCACGACGTCCTACTTAATGCCGATACTAAGATTGGTGGCCAGCTCGGGGTAAAAATTGGAAACTATGTTCAACTCGCTTACAATGTTAACATTGTTACTGTAAACCATGCCTATCAAAATCCTAACTTACCAATCAAGAAACAAGGTGAATTTGGTGGTCCAGTGATTATTGAGAATGACGTTTGGGTTGGTGCAAATGCTGTCATTTTGCCTAATGTAAGAATTGGTAGAGGTGCAATAATCGGTGCTAACGCTGTTGTAAATAGGAATGTAAAACCTTACTCAATAGTTGGAGGAGTTCCCGCAAAGTTTATTAAATTTCGTTTTAGTAGCAAATCTGTACTGAAGGCAAAAAAAATTAATTTAGAATAACTTCACTAAGCTATCTACAATGATTTTAGACGGTTTTATATTTGTTGTAACAGTTCTAGTTGTAAGTCTATTGTAATTCGACATAAATTCTTTTAACGTCTCTTCGTTGCTTTTATACAGAACTACGTTTTTATCTAAACCCTCAATTTGTTCTGTAAAATCTCTCAATATTAAACAGGGCTTGCCTATCAAATAGGCTTCATATTGGTTGGTTGCTCCATCTGTGGCAATAAACTGTGATTTTTTAATTATGCTTAAAAATTCTGGATATGATACTGGTGGCATAATAAGAATGTTTTTAGGCTTGTTTTCTATAGATCTAACAATTTCAACTGTTGCAGCGTAATTAAACAACACGCAAGTCATATCCGGATCAGCGTGACTTAGTACACGTGATAAGGTTTGTTTTGACCAATTTTTTCTAAAAAAGATGTGTTCTTGACGATGTAAAATTAATATGTAATATTTTTTATTTTTTAACCCACTTGGAATTGATCTTTTTTTATTTATAGCCCACTTAAAACATTCTAATGAAGTGTTATAGTGTGTGTTTATTTTTGGCTTATTAATACTTCTTAGGTTATCGTATGCCCATTTTCCGGGTGGAAATAAGATATTTGCAAACATTAAATTAATATTTCTACAAATTTCTTCCGGAAACGGCTCCAATAAATTAAATGAAAGATCACCTGATTCTATATGAACAATTCTTAGGCCGTTCAGAAAAGCAACTAGTGCACCAATTGATGTGCTTACTGGATCGCCGCAAATTACAAAATACACCTTCCTCTTATCAATTTTTCTGAATTCTCTTTCGAGAATTATTAATGCTACAAAAAAAGTTCTGATTGCCCACAGAAAAAAATTAAACGGAGAAGATTTTCTTTCTTTTTCTTTGAAAGCTATATCCGGCTTGATGTCTCCAATGTATCCCTTTAAATCTTTGAAATTAATTCCTACTTGCCCTGAGGTTATGAGTTTGTATTCTATGTTTCTCTTTTTCAGCTCTTTAATTATAGGAGCGATTCTAATTAATTCTGCCGTTGTTCCAATAAAAAAATATATTTTCATATTAGATTTGATTTAAGAAGCATCTTGTCCCAGTCATATTGTGTTGACCTATTTTTAGCGTTAATGCACATGTCTTTGTATTTATTCCCTGAGTAGTGCCTAATAAACATTTCGGATATTTGACTATCTTTTTTAAATATTAGGCCTGAATATTCATCCTTTATTAGTTCATCTAGACTGCTTCCTGAGCGCACAATGCTGGGTGTACTCATTTGTCCAGCTTCAAGCACAGTTAGACCAAAACCTTCTTTGTAGGAAGGATGAAATAGGAAATGAGACTTAGCTAGAAGTGTATATTTTTCGTTTTCGGATAATTGTCCGCAAAAAATTACATTTTTATTGATATTGAGTTTGGAAACGAGTTGCTCTAAATATTGTTTGTATTGAGTGTCAGCGGAACCAATAATATACAGACGAAATTTGGGTAAATTTGTAACTATGTCTGCTGTCGCTTGGATTGCAGTTTCGACCCCTTTCATTTTCACTATGCGCCCTAAAAACACTGCTGATGGATAACTAAACTTTTTCACTTGTGGACGAACGTGTGGATCAATACCTAAAGGAAGTATTTTTATGTTTTGATTTTTGTTAAGACGGTATATATCATCTTTTGTGTTCTGTGAAATAGCCCAGGTTTCAGTGTGTCTATAAATGTGGTAAACAATTCTTTCAAAGATTTTTCCCATTGTGTTGATTGGAAATGGATACATTTTGTCCCAGATAGGACCAGCTACCTCACACACGAGAAGTGCTTTTCTTACTTTGCAATACAAGGGTGTAAAGAAGGGTAGGCCATGAATTTCGTCAATTACTAAGCTTATTTTGTACTTATAAATTGTTTTAATTGCCGAAAATACCGCATGAAGTAAAAATAGTGGATATGTGATAAGCAGTTCAACAACAGTGAATCCTAAATCTGGTCCAATTCTTAAAAATTTAACATCTTTAATTGATTCGTTTGATACACACCCAGGAAATGAATTACATATCCATATTACAGAATGACCTTGCTTTGCCCAATATTCTGCGTACTTAAAGGTTACCTTTTCTGCTCCTCCTGAACGGGGATTCTTGGGATCGCGCCAATTAAGAATAAGGATGTTCATGCTATACTTTGTTTGAATTTTACAGCTTGAGTATGAATAAGTCATCCACCGTTGAACAAAAATTAGGTATTTCTGGTGATTATCAATATAAAGCCTTACGCAAAGGCCTATTTCTTCAGTCAAATTGGCACAATAATAAATTATCAAGTATTCAACCCTTAATGACCTCTAGAGTTGATGTGCTAGATTTGGGAACTGGCTCCGGAAACTTAGAACTAAAATTTGCCAGAAAAGTAAATTCAATTGTTGGCGTCGACTATAATTCTGAAGCCTTAGATTTTTTGAAAGGCAGATTAAAAGTAATGAAAATTAAGAACGTTAAATTGATTCAAGCTGACTTGAGAAGATTAAGTGTATATGCTTTGAGTAAAAGAAAGTTTGATTTAATTATCATGGTTGATGTAATTGAACATTTAAAAAAATCAGATGCAAAGATGTTAGTTAAGACTATGAAGAGGTTATTAAAACCCAAAGGGAAAATATGTATTATTACCCCAAATTACAGGAGTTTCTGGGTAATTATCGAGAGACTTTTTGATAAATTCGGTTTAGTCCCTCATTTAGATGGTCAGCAACATCTGGCGAAATACGATTCAGTTTCATTACCACACTTATTCGCAGCTTATGGATTCGGGTGTGATTCCATAAGATCGTTCAATTTTGTTTCCTGGCTGTTTCCTAACAAGACAGTTTCTGAAATACTCTCCAAAATAGAACTAGCTTCGAAAATGAAGTTTGGGAATTTATTGTGGGGCGTTTTTTCGATAAATTGAAACCGCCGAGTTTGAGTAGATTTTTTGAATGGTTGGTTGATTATCAAGACAATTGTAAATATTTGTTGTGAATAGATAGCTGATTTCCAATGGAACTGTCTGCTGACAAGTTAATATTTTATTTGATATTTGTTTTCTTTGATCAGGGTTTATTCCAAATACTTCAACTGTCCCCAAATCAGATAAATATACTCTTTGAGAGCTATAGGCTGGCATGTAAGACCCAGACCAAAATTCTGGAGAAGTTAGAACAATACCAGGAGTAAGATTATGGATATACACTAGTGCTTGAGAAATTTCTGGAAAAATGTTGTATTGCCCGATAGAACCTTTGTACTGATTATTAATAAAATTGACGCCAGGCAGAAGACTTGTCCAATATAGAACTGATACTAAAACAACGTACTTTTTTGTTAAGTGATTATTTAAAAAGACTAGAAACAATATTTGTGAAGAAATGTAAGCTGTATATATGAATTGAATGGTAACGGTAGCAGACTTAGAATAAATAAATGATAAAGTTAGTCCTAAGCTGATAGTGAATATAATCACCAGAAGTTTTTCTACATCTTTAGAAACAAAAAACTTAAAAATATAGTAAATAACCCCGACCAACCCCAATCCGAAATTTATAACCAAAAAAAACGATAATCCTTGTAGATAGAGTTTAACTACACCTAGATAAGCGCCTATGGATAATAAAAATTGACGGCGTAGTTCCCAGTCTGAAGTGTTTAGATGAAATGGGCTTTCGTACATGGTTTTAATAAACCACATGGGAGAAAAAAGAAGAACTGAAGACCCATTTGTAAGGGTTGATAATGCCAAAAAAAGACACACTATTATTCCAATTATTGAGATAACTATCATTGACCACTCCTTCTGAAATGCTTTTAAAATTCCAAGTACAAATAATGACGACAGAAAAATGAGGGTTGAGTGAGACTTCACCATGAACATAAACCCAGAAATTACTCCCAAAATAATTGCTGCTCTAATTTTTAATGGCCTGGAAACAATTAACTCCAATAGTACAAATGATAATGATAATGAATATAGTAATGGGTAGTTAACTATCTTGGAGGAATAAAAATCCATCCAGGCTACAGATGGTGAAACAGTAGCTGCTGGGTAAATCAATCTGGAAAAGTAATACCAGTTACCAGCACACAGAATTAGCAAGATAGAAAAAACGGCGATAAGTTTGGAATTGAAAGACTTGTAGACAAAAGAATAAACTGAAACTGAAGCTAGTAATAGATATAACGGGCCCATTAAGACAAAAAATATTTTCTCAATTGAAATGGAGGTAAAGCTGTGAATTACAGCCATTTGTAAATCAGCAAAATAATGATAGTTTTTTAGCATAACACCGGCATAAACTGGGTTTTCCGGAGGAATGGAACGAAGAAGGCTATTGATTAGAGCCAAATGCCAGGTTGAATCAATATAATGTGCTCCATAAAGAGATATTCCCTTGGGGGTAATTTGACCGAAAGGATAAAGAATTTGGGAGTTTAATGTAACTACAAAAACTGTAAGTATGAGCAATAACCAGTTAAAATTGGAGAAAGAAAATTTAGCTTTTTTAAGAATTAATATCCAACTCAAAATACTGAAAACTAGTAAAATAATTTGCGTGTATTGGTAAATGCCAGCAGCACCAAGTAAATATGGAATTATAGAAATAAGGAGCAGACCAAAAACTAAGGACTTGGTTATTTCTTGACTGTTTGAATCGGTAATTTGTAAAAGAATGGTTCTACCGAGTGGATAAATAATGAATATTACAAATAAAATGAAGGGGATCATCGAAATGTATTCACTCTGAAATTTAGTTCTGGATCAAATCTCCAATTGCGCTTACTTCCGTCATCATAATATTTCAAGAAGTGTAAGCGGTAAAAAATTGCTAAAGTGTCTACGGCCATGTTGTAAATAAAAATCAAAAGCTTAGGGCTGGTTACTGTCGAGTTTTTGCCAAAATCTATTTTTGCTTCAATGGGAGCTTCGAATATCCTTTTGAAACCCAAGTGATAAGCTACAGCTAATATCTCAATATCGAAAGCAAAATTTTTGACGATCATTCTGGGCAACACCGACTCTAAGACTTCTCTTCTATAACATTTTAGACCAACCTGGGTATCTTTAACATTTAGTCCAAAAAGTGTTCTTACACCCATCTGGTAACCCCAGGATAAAATCTTGCGTTGCCAGGGATAATTTACCTTAGAGGCGGGGTGACGTTTCGATCCCACGATAATGTCAGCCTTGTACCATTCAAAATGTTCCAAGATCATGGAAAGCCCATTTGGATTAATATCCATTCCTGAATCGATAAAGGCGATGATCTTCCCTTTGCTTTTGGCCATGCCAAATCTGACGGCGTGACCCTTACCTTTATTTGTGGGGTATCCGACTACCTTTACTCCATCAATCTTGGAAGCCTTGTCGAATGTTTTGTCAATTGATGTTCCATCGACAACGCAAATTAATTCAGAAGAATAACGAAGTTGAGATAAAACTTTTTGGATTCTGAGAAGATCTTGGGTAATAGTCTTTTCTTGCTTGTAGGCCGGAACTATAACTGATAGATATGGTGTAGCCATAGATTAACCTATCCAATATCCTCTAAAAAATAACGCCGAGAATAAAAACATAAGTGAGGCAAAAAGAGTGTAAATTATTTTTTTGTAACGGGAATGATGTTGTAGAAATGAAGCTATGAGAATGAAAGAGGGAAAGCAAACTAGAATGTAGCGGGGTAGAGAAACGAAGCTACCAGTAAGAGTGGGAGCGAGATACGCAAATGCGTTGAATATGGCATATGAAAGGCGGTGTTTTAAAAACGAGTAAATGGAGGTAATTAAGAATATTACTCCAGTGGCGGCTTCCAGCAGGATAGTCATATATAAAGGATCTGCACGGTTGACTGTAAAGATCATTTTGATATACCGCCAAAATACTTGGTAGAGCAAAATAATTTTCTCGCTTCTGAATTGGCCGTAAAGTTTTTGGACATGGAAAAAAGCTATGGGATCACCGGTGGTTTTGTTTAGATAGCTCATGTAAACAAGAAGACCTGTGGGGATGAGAAGAACGGGAAGCAGATGCTTTAATTTACGGCCTTGAAGATACCATTCAACAAGAAGGGCCGGGAAAAGGAAGATACCCACGAAACGGGTATAGCTGGCCAAAGCACCCAAGATGCCTGCTAACCACCATTTCTTTGTCCTAGCAAAGTAAAACGACCCCGTAACCAGGGCAAAGAAAAGACTTTCGGTATATACAGAACCAAAATATAGACTGGTAGGGAAAAGTAGAAGAAGAGCAATAACAGCCGGAGCTTTGAGATAGGAAAAATCCAACTTGATAATGCGGACCAGGAATATGAGGGAAATTAGACGATTCTTACGTAATGAAAGCCGTCAAAATTGGCCCGGCTATAGAGAAGCGGGTTGGTGTTGTAAACTGCTGTCCCCTCACCCACAAAAGTTCCCCGTAGAGGCAGAAATTTGGGAGAAATGGAGGCGATAAGCAGAAGTGCCAACTGCCAGATGACAAAGTATTTTAAGATGTGAGTGAATTTCATAACATTTCTTGATAAACCATAAGTGTTTGCCTCGCTGTTTTCTGCCAGGAGAATTGAGATAAGTTTATAGTTGATAGTTCATGGTTTATGGCCTTGATTATAGCTTGAGATATGTTTTTTGCATCGTGGGGGTCAAAATATGTGGCATTTTCCCCTGCGATCTCCGGTAAAGAAGAGGTATTACTGCAGGCTACAGGTGTGCCACAAGCCAGGGCCTCCAATACAGGAAAGCCGAAGCCTTCTGAAAATGACGGCTGGCAATAAACCGTAGCTAGATTATATAGATCGACTAGATCTTCATTGGAAACAAAACCAAGGCGACGGAAGTGATTTATGATTGACGATTTATGATTTATGAGATGAGAGAGTTCGGGGTGGGAGAGATCCATTTTTTCTATCTCTACGGCTTGTTTGCCCACTATAACAAGGGGTAATCCAGCTAGCTTGCAGGCAGCCACTAACTTGGGGATATTTTTGTTGTAGTTAACGTCTCCAACATATAAGACAAACTTTTTGGGCAAGTTGAACTTGTTTTTTGGGTTGGCAACTTTTTTAAACATCTTGTCTGCGGCCAAGTAGACTAACTTTATTTTTTCGTGGGGGACACCTAGATATTTGTGGATGGATTTGACGGAAGCATAAGAGTCGGTGATTACCCCTTCGGCGCGGCTCAGGGCTATTTTTTGTAATTGGAGATTGGACCAACCGCGGAGGCCAGGCGGGTAATGGTCGGGGAATTCCAGGGGAATCACATCATGAACTGTAACTATAGTTTTGCTTTTCTTAAAAATTGGCAAGGTGTGTCTGAATAGATCAAAGAAGGGATAATGAAGAATTTCTAATTGACCTAATTGCTCTAATTGACCTAAAGAACTAATTTCTAAAATTTCAAATCCAAAATTTGAAGCTTGCTTTTTGAGTTCTGGGAGAAGACGGCGGGTGTAAAAACCTACTCCACGAACGGAGTGGCCTGAAGATAGTGGGGATGTGACAAAGCCAATTTTGATCATATAAATTATTTTGACAAGTACTCTTTCAGTGCATCGCCAATA
>LBVU01000006.1 GCA_000993205.1 Candidatus Woesebacteria bacterium GW2011_GWB1_39_10 | reverse complement strand
CCATATGTTCTTTAAGAGATTGGAGCTGAAAGAAAAGATCTGGTGTGATATAGTCGCCCAGGCTAAAGTGGTTCGAGCCAATTACGGTCACCAGCTCATTAGTCTTCAACTTTACAAATCTGTTTCAAACTGGTAGCTTTAATTAATGGAAGAGGATAAAAAGAAAACTGTTTTGGTAATTGAGGATGAAATTGTTTTGCGTGACCTTATTGTTGAAAAACTTGAAGAAACGAGTGTTGAGACTATAGTTGCGAGCACTGCGCAGGAGGGCGAATTGAAGATTAAGGAACAGCATCCGAGTTTGATCCTCCTTGATATTATGCTTCCCGGCGGCATGAATGGATTTGACCTTTTGGAGCAGCTAAAAAGGGATCCTATTTTAAAATCGATTCCAGTCATTGTATTAACAAATCTTAGTACTGAGCATAAAACTGCAACTGAAATTGGAGCAATCGATTATATTGTTAAATCCAATATTTCCCTCGATGAGGTTGCCCTCAAAGTAAAAAATCACCTTCAGTAGAGAGTCCTCCCCGTTTTTGTGTTAAAATCTGTGTTGCGATCGAAACAAAATTCTAACAGAATTTTGAAAGGAGGAATGATTGAGCGCTAAAGCTAAAGCGTAAGCGGGTAGCTTGTAAGCGAAATCCATTTCCGACGCGCCGAGGTGGCGAAATGGTATACGCAAGGGCCTTAAGAGCCCTCGAGTTATTACTCATGCGGGTCCGAGTCCCGCCCTCGGCACACGTTCAAATGTATAACATGGAACCCCCGGAGGACGAACAGTCTATTAAGTCAGTTAAAATTGTTGGTGAACCTCTGTACTTGAAAGGTGGGTTAAATTGAATGGAGGTCTTGTTCAGTTAAAGGTTTCAGTTTCCCTTTTTCATCAATGTGGCCTGCATAAAAACCTCCGCTTGGACAACAATCAAAGGTCATATGCATTAGACCTTTATCGGCTGCACCAGCCGGTTCACCGGGAAACAAAAGTCTATCGCAAGTTATACAAGATTCCGCAGTTTTTGTGTACTCCGTAATCCAGGCTGTGAACTGTTTCAATTCAGGTCTACCTTCAAGAGTATATTTCTGTCCGTGGTAATCAAAGTCAAACTTGCTAACACCTTTCTTGTTCGCCTTTGACATTACTATACTTGATGGTGCTTCCGGTTCCTTTCCCTCTCGCGCTTTTCTTTTCTCTTGGGAAGATCTCATCCTATCTATGGTTTCATTCACCTCTTTTGAATGTGAGGAAAAGGCCAAACCGAGACCGTTAACGGTTATTTCTTCTTTGATTTGAAATTCATTTTTGAAAAGGCCAAATGTAACGTAACCAAAACTCTTAAGCCCCCTCACAAATTCGCTACTCATTGTTGCCGATTCTCGCACTGTTTATTTGTGTTGTCAAGACTAAGGTTAATATGACTATTCAATAGTTCCAACTGTTCCGCCAGATTTCTAGCCTCGAGTGTGGTATCATTGAAGTACGAGTACAGCTCAATGAAGCTTCCCAAACTTACGATCGGATATTAGCGAGGGGGGATAAAATTTAGTAATATATATTTAGATGATGAAATTAAAAGCCATTTTCGGAATTACTTTACTTTCCGCTATTACCGGAGCTGTGATAGCATCTTTGGCAACTTCCAATTTAATAAATGCCAAAAAGCCTACCGCTCAGGATCTAATCATGGATTTCTACCAAACAGAAAATGCTGTTCATGTAAGCCCCCATAGCGTTAGGAAAAAGATGGATGTCGGTGAGACCAACTACATTTTGGTTGATGTACGCAGTCCGCAAGAGTATGAAAATGAACACATAATTGGAGCAATAAACATACCTGCCTACAAGGATCCCAATACGTCGATTTCTATAGAATCAGAGAAGGAAGAAAAAGACAGGATAATAAATTCATTCCGGGAACTCGGAAGTGAAAAGGAAATTATTGTTTATTGCTATAGCATGCCGTGCATGACGGGGAGAAAGATCGGAAAACTTCTTTCAGAGAACAATATTTATGTGAAGGCATTGGGCATAGGTTGGAATGAATGGAGGTATAACTGGGATTTATGGAATCACAATTCCGAGACTCCTACAAAAGTTGAAGATTACATTTCATCCGGTAAAGAGCCGGGCAAGCCCAATATCAAAAATGTTTTTTCTCCCTGCAAAGTGGGTGAATTGGGTTGTTAGGTATGCCTGTATTCACTATGGTGGACTTGGGTAGCTTCAAATTGATATAATAAGCGTATGCAAAAGGAGGAATTCACCCGTGAAGAAGAAGTTCCCTTATCTAGTCTTGCGTGGGTCGCGCCGCGCTATTGGACAGGCGATCGGTGAAAACTTTCGAAGTAAAATTCAGGAAAGTGTACTACTGCGTCAGGAAACCATCCCGAACTATAAAGATCTAAAGAGACAGTCCCAGAGCCACTTTTTGGAAACGCTTCGTTACTTCCCCAAATTGATAGAAGAACTTACGGCAACCGCTATTGCGGCTAACGTGAGCGTTATGGATTTGTTTTTTGCCAATACAAGGTCGCTTTATGATGCTGGTGTAGCTTCGGAAAAGGGAGAGCTTGTGATTCATGACAGATGTACGACTGTCGTGAGTTTTGGTACAGACGGTGCAATTGTCGGCCACAATGAGGATTGGGATATTAAAAATATAGATGACTTATATATTTTAAAGGCCACGATAGGGGAAGCCAAATTTATAGGAATAAACTATGTAAATGAGCTCCCAGGCTCTGCTGCATCCATGAATAGCTGGGGACTTGTTCAGGGTATTAACGAGGTGCACCAGAAAGAGACAGTTGGAATTCCTAAGAATTTCCTGGCCAGAGCAGTCCTGGAAAGCCCTACTTTGATTGAAGCTGAATCAATGATTAGAAGAGTAAAGCAGGACACAGGATTCAATCATCTTTTGGTTCAAAAAGATAAAGTAAAAAACATTGAAATTGCTGAAAGAAAAGTTAAAACGACTAATTTAACAAACGAGTCCTATGTACACACCAATCATTTTTTAACTAACTTGAAAAAATACGAAACTTACCGGACAAAAAGTTCGGAACATAGGTATGACAAAGCTAAAGAGCTGCTCCAAAATAAGATGAGCGAAAAAGAAGTTGTAAATATTTTAAGCGACCATTCGGACACAGAGTATCCAATTTGCAGGCACGATTCAACTATGGCTTCTCTAATCTTTAAACCCAAAATTGGGGAAATGATTGTTTGCTACGGCCCACCCTGCAAAGGAGAGTACGAAAAATACAAGCTTTAAATATCGAGTCGGAGTGCCCGAATCCGAACTGGAAATTTGCAATTATTTGTCATGAATTTTTACATGACAATTTTTACATAAAATTAAACATTTACCTATTTCTCTGAGGATAGTTTCCCTTCCATATCCTTTTGCAACCAAATCTGATACAGCTCCGATTTTTTCCTTATGGTCTTTATGGTGAAAATCTAGGCATTTGGGATAACTTTCCCCGCATATTTCGCAACATTTACCTTCCTTATATTCGGCTAACCATTTTACTAAGTCTTGTTCACGTTTACGTTTTAAAAATTTATGTTTAGATCTTCGTTTATTCCAGGTTTTTAAATGATAAAGCCTTTGATATTCTTTTCTCTTCTTCTCACCCACAATAGGCATGGACCCATTTTAAGTTGGTTCAAACTGTATGTCAAACTTGTCGGGGACCCGGGAATTGGACCCGGTGCCTCTCGCTCCCAAAGCGAGCATTCTACCGTCGAACTCGTCCCCGAAGAAATTTTTTACTGACAAACGAGGCGCGCTACCAGGGCCCTGACTGGCCAAGCTCCGCTTACCAACTGCGCTACACTCCGATAATTACCATGCTGAATTTTACCATATTACTATGTGCCCCCGGGTCGAATCGAACGGCCACAGCCTGTTCCGAAGACAGGAACTCTATCCGTTAAGCTACGGGGGCGAGTTTCAGCTATAATTATACCCTAGATGCTAACTATTGACGAACAAATTGAAGAGATTGAGGCCGTTTTAAGAAAAACTCCTCATCACAAGGCCACAAACGGGTTTATTGGCGCAATGCGAGCAAAAATCGCGCGTTTAAGAGATAAACAAATGGATGGTGGCGCCCTCCTTCGCCAAGGCTCCGGCGGGCAAGGAGGCTTTACAGTCAAGAAACAAGGCGATGCTACCGTTGTACTAATCGGTCCTCCTTCTGCAGGAAAATCCACATTAATAAACAAGCTCACAAATGCAGAAAGTAAAGTTGCTCCGTATGCTTTCACTACAGTCACAGTTGTTCCGGGAATGCTCAAATACAATGAAGCTTACATTCAAATATTGGATATTCCAGGGCTTATTGAAGGGGCAAAAGAAGGAAAAGGAAAAGGTAAGGAGGTATTGTCCGTTGCTAAAGGAGCCGACCTACTTGTTATCATGACTGATGTAAAAAGGATTGGCGCTTTCTCTCAAATGTACAAAGAGCTAACCGGAAGCGGAATAAGAATAAATGTGGACCCGCCGAAAGTTTTGCTAGATAAGAAAACAAGCGGGGGATTGGAAGTATTTTCTAATTTCAAGCAAAATATAGATAAAGAAACGATTAAGGAGATTGCCCGTGAATTCGGTATTAAAAACGGGACGATTACTCTTAATGAAAAAATCACTCAGGAAAGGCTTTTCGATGCCTTTTCCGTAAACCGCGTTTATGTTCCCGCAATTTTTGTTATAAATAAAGTCGATGAGAAACCAAGTTATAAAGAAAAAATCGACGGAGAGTTTGTAGCCATTAGCGCAAATAAAGATTTGGGGATTGATGAACTTAAAAAGGAAATTTGGAAGGCGCTTCAATTTGTTACAGTATATTTGGTCAAGCCGTTTGTTGATCCGGACTTCAATGACCCCATTGTTATGATCGAAGGGAACACATTGAAAGATGTTGCAGAGAAAATTGGTCCGGATTTTGCGGCCAGTAAAAAAATTGTTAAAATTTGGGGTAAATCAGCAAAATTTCCGGAACAGGAAGTATCGTTTGAAACACCGGTACTTGAAGGAATGCAGATAAGATTTCTTTGACCTTGTAAGGAGAAACCTTGCAAGGTGTATATAGTAAACAAGAATAAATATGAACTACGAGTTGATAGACAGTGGCGACGGTAGGCGCCTTGAGAGGTTTGGTGATTATATTTTGGATAGACCCGACCCTGAGGTTTTGTGGAAAAAAATGCTGGATGAAAAAGAGTGGAACAAAGCAAATGCCAAATTTGATAATAGCTGGATAAACCGTAACGTGCCTGAAAAGTGGCAAATGGACCATAATGGCATTAAATTTTGGGCTAAGCTGACCCCGTTTAAACACACAGGAGTGTTTCCGGAACAAATGGAACAATGGGATTGGATAAGTGAAAAGTTAAAAGTCAAAAGTGATAAGCATAGCTTGCCAAAAGGTGGTAAGTTAAATGTTCTGAATCTGTTTGCTTATACTGGAATAGCTTCAATTTTTGCCGCAAAAGCAGGGGCAAAAGTTACACATGTAGACGCCAGCCGCCCGGCAATTACCTGGGCAAATGAGAATCGGGATCTAAACAATATGCAAGACGCCCCGATCCGTTGGATTGTTGACGATTGTTTAAAATTTGTTGAGAGAGAAGTCAAAAGGGGAGTTAAATACGATGCAATCCTCATGGACCCACCTGTTTACGGACATGCGCCAAACGGCGATGTTTGGAATTTTAGTAAGGATTTTCCTAAACTTCTTGAAGTCTGCAAAAAAATACTGAGTGACAAACCGGTTTTTGTATTGGTAAATGCTTACGCAATTTCTTCTTCTTCAACTACTTTGGCAAATACGTTACAGGGATATTTTGGAGACCTTGGTGGTAAAATTGAAAATGGGGAATTAACACTTAAAGAAACCTCAGGTGGGCGCCTTCTCTCCACCGGCATATGGGCAAAGTGGAGTAAGTGATGTAAGCAAAGCTTGGCCATTTCTCTGAGAAATGGTAAAATGGCTTCGTAGGGCGCATAGCTCAGCGGTAAGCAAAGCTTGGCCAGTCAAAGCCCTGGTAAGCATAGCTTGCCTCGTCTGACGAGGTAGAGAAATTTCGCTGTTTAGATTATATGGGCCGTTAGCTCAGCGGTAGAGCAATTCCCTCTTAAGGAAAAGGTCGATGGTTCGAATCCATCACGGCTCACTGAAAAAGATTTCTCAGACAAATATGTGGCAGGGTGGGGACTGCCACAGATAGTTTTGAGCGAATTGAAGCCTAAATTGTATGAACATTGCAGGTGTTGGTCGGTTAGGAAAAAGTTCGAGCAGGCACTTCTTGCAAAATTGCTTAAATTTTGTAATTCATTTTTCTCAGCAGCGATTTTTTGTGCCTGAAAGGCACTCATTATGAAATGTTCTAGTGGTTCGAGCCAGTTGTTACCGTTCTGTTTTATTTGTTCTATTTTCTCTTGTAAATTAAGTTTAGTGTTAAATAATTCATTCTTTTTAACTTTATAATCTTCCTCGTTAACAATACCATCTAAATAAGTATCAAGAAGCTTACTTAACTTAATTTCTGTTGTTTGCAGTTCTGTTTCAGTCAAAGCTGTGTTTTCTATTGCTTTGACTGATTCATTACTCTTGTCCTGTTCTAATAACTCTAGCCACTTTTCTTTCCACTCGATTGGAATTGTTATGTTACGGACTGATTTTCGTAGTTGTTTGGCAAGATTAACTTCACTAATGTATTTTTGGTCACATTTACCAAACTTTTTAGTACATCTGTAATATGTAAATGTGGGAGAATTACCATTTTTATATTTTCTGCTATGCGATTCAGCAGTAATAGCACCACCACACTCTCCACATCTTGCCAAACCAATAAATGGAAAATCATGTCCGTTGTATCTCGGTCTCTCAAACCTTGATATTTGTTTTTGTATTGCCTCAAAAAGTTGTTTTGAAATAATAGGTTTATGAATTCCTTTATGTAACTCACCCTTGTAATTTAATATCCCTAAATAAAACCTATTACAAAGCATTCTTTTAATAGTGTCTACTTTTATCTTTTTATTTGATCTTGATTTAACGCCGATATTAAAAAGATAATCTGATATAGATGTAAAAGAATGCTTGCCTGTTGCAAACATTTCAAAACACTTTTTAATAATTTTGTGCCTTATAGGATCCACGACAATAGTTTTTGTTAATTTGTCGTTTAAATAACCAATTGGAGCCTGTACAGGCCAAACTCCAATTCTTACTTTGTGTTTCATTCCTCTTTTAACATTCTCTGAAAGGTTGTCAATATAATATTTTGATTGAGAGAATGCGATATTGAGTACAAATTTACCTTGTGGTGAGTTCTCAAACCAAAATGAGGGAAATTTTAGATCAATTAGGCGTCCAGTATCTAATGAGTAAATTATTTTTCCACCATCCACTGAGTTTCTCGCAAGTCTATCTGGATGCCAACTGACTATCCCTTGAGCCTCACCTTTTTCAATTCGCTTTAGTACATCGTTAAAGTATGGTCTGCCAGGAATTTTTGCAGTTCGTGATTCTATTACAAAATCTAAAATTTCTAAGTTTTGTTTCTTGGCAAATTCTTTGAGTTCCGCAATTTGTGCATCTATTGAAAGAATTTGCTTGTCTTTCTCATCTGTTGATTTTCTACAATATCCAATGTATTTCATGGTAATTAGTTTATTTTTTCTTTTTGCTCTTTGTTTTGTTTTTTTACTCCAGACCCGCAGGTCTGAAAAATTTTAGTTTGTACAGAAACTTGTGTTATAATACAATTGAATATGGAAAATCCTATTGAAAATGGCCAGTCGCTTGTTGAATTAAATTTAAAACTTAAAAAAGTGACTGGCGCATTTATGTTTGATGAAAAACTTCAGAGAATAATTACTGGCCCGCTACTTGTTCCACATGATTTAAATGTGTTAAATACTAAATTTTTGGGACCCTCAAAGCCAAATGAAAAAACTGCTACAGTATTGAATAATTTGGCCGAAAAATATACTCCTCTAGAAGTTAATAGAGACACAATATTAACGACTGAGGTCATATCAAATCTCCGTAAATTGTCTTTGTTGATAAATTTGGCATCTGATCTTCAAAGTTCTGGTGTAGATGTTGCTGAAACGCTTACGAATGTTGAGTCTAAACTTAATCAATCAGAGTTAAATTCTTTAGTTTCTAGCGAAGAAATGTATAGAATTCGTAATCATAAAATGGATTTGAATGTAACTAATTTTCCATCAAGCCTCTTAGATAAAAATCCACAACTTAAACTTGATCCTGCATACAGCACTTTTGTGGAAGATATCAAATCTGGAAAATCAATTGATGATATAGCTTTGAAACTAAAGAGTGAACACACAAATGAGCATACAGAAGTAACTTTTGAACCAGCTCAGGTATCTGGTCTCAAACCTATATATGGCCTGAATGGAGTATAAATAATTCTCCATCTGAGTTATATTACTCCAAATCAATTTTTCTGTTCAAATACTTGTTCTCGCGCTAGCACTTGGGTAGTTGCTCGACAGGGCAAATTGCGACTGAAATGTGTCTTGGGTTACCGTTGCGGTAGCCGTTACCGCAAACCGTCAACTGTTAGACCGCAATAAGGCCGTGAATACGGCCAGTTGACGGTATTTGTTTTGGTGCTTACGGTAACCCGTCAGGCTTCCGTTCTTGTGTGATATAATTGCCGTAGCTTTGTGTTCTGTTCTTTAGTTTGGCTTTAGCCAAACAACAAAAAATCGCGCTGAGTTAAAATGTTGTTAAGCGAGCCCCGCAGGGGCGAGCTAAGCGAACCGCGAAGCGGTGAGCGAGGTGTTCCGAGTCGTTTGGAAATCAGTTCGAATTTGTTCGTAACAGATCACACAGTTTTTGGATAAATTAAGCCTCAGCAAATTGTAAAAAATGGCAGCACCCCAAGTGGACTCGAACTTTTTAAATGGCGACAAGATCACGGCCATTTTTAAATATTCTCCAATAAAGGTAAATTACAGGTAAACCAATAATCGTCAGTATTACTAAAGCTTTTGCCGGTCCAAGCGAATCAGCCAGACCACCCAACACTAAACTCATCAAGGCGAAACCAACACTGCCCCCAAGTGAATTCAGGGAACTCATTGTTGCTCGCTGATGGTTACTAAACTCATGTTGCATCAAGGTTTTTTCGGCAACACTACCTACACCATACAAAAGTGAAGGAGTTGACATTAGGAGTGGAGAAAACGCTGTGGGGAATAATAAAGAAACAAAGCTAATCACTTTTCCATATACACTATCAAACAAGAGAATTGTGACCGCTTTGAATTTACGGATAAGTTTACCACTGAAATAAAAACTTAATGCTGCCCCAAAACTTGGAAGGGTTTTTGAAATACCTATCGCCCAAATCGGCCAAACCGTGAGAACGAATGCAGAAGTAAATTCCCATTTTAGCTCACTGATTGAATAACTAAGAATTGAAGCCAAACTTAAAAGCCTTAGTTTCTTATTGGAAATAAATAATGAAATAGCCTCTTTTATATGTACCAACAAATTGGTATCCAGTTTTTTTCTGAAATGTGGTTCAACCAAAAAATAACTAACAAAAAGTAAGGAGGCTTGGATTATAACAGTAAACCATAGAAGATAATGAAATGAAAATATAGCAATCAGACCACTCAAAACGGCCGAAATTCCCATTGCCAACTGCTCAGTTGAACTTACTTTGCCTTGAAACTCATCATAATTGTCTTCTTTATGTTCATCCGCCAGAGTGTCATACAACAACGCATCGTTATTACCACTGTAAAAGGCTCGGGATAATCCTTCAAAAACTGCACCGACAACAAGCCACCAATAAGAAAGACCAATCGCATAAAATACAAAAGCTAGTACACGTGCCCACGATCCTAAAACAACAGTATATTTTCGACCAACCTTGTCCGACCAGATACCCGTAGGAACTTCAAAGAGGGCACTGGAAAGCATAATTATGCCAAAGACACTCGTACCCAGTGTGTATGAACCCGATACTTTTGAAAAATAAATGATAGCAAGCGGGGCAAACATGCTAAAACCTATCAAAAAATTGAATATCGAAAGTAATCTAATATTTTTCTGGAACATGATTTGATTATACCAATTTCAAAACGAACAATAGAAAACTGAGATTAAGAAACTGTATAGTTGTAATTGAGGTTGAACATACTTTTCCAATCTTTTGCTATATCCACAAACTCGGTCATACTTTGGTTCGGGATAATGTAGGGGCAGTTCACAAAGCCCTTGTAATCGTTTGCATAGCAAATCAGGAAAAGGTCGATGGAGACTGCATCACTTTGCACGAATCCATCTGGGCTCACTTATTTTTCGAGAAAATTTAGCTTCAGGATTTTGGTAAAAATGACCCCACCCCCAATGGATTCGTACTTTTTACATACTTTATGAAATGGCCTGTATAATATAGCAGTGAGCCTTGCTAAAATCATTATCAAAATAATTGCCGCTATTTTGGCCGTGTTATTTTTAATTGCTCTGCTGATCTTTATATTGGTTACAGACTTAGGTGGTTTGCAGTCATCCAAACTTAAGGATGGAGATGCTAGAAGGGCTCAAAAAATTGAAGCCATTCGTAAAGATAAAAATAACTGACAACTGTATTCTAATACAGATTTGGGATTTTCACTGACGATTCCACCTGAAGCAACTGTGCGCGAAGCCTCCTTAGTAACTGCGGGTAGTTTTGGAGAAGATATAGATTTCGATGATAATCGAAAATTAATCATAGATACTGTGGATGGCCCTGAATGTATTCAAATTGGCACACTAGACAACATAAAGCGTGTACGGCGTGTTCCCGTTAGTAAAGATAGAACAAATATATACACCATTGAAAATATATCAAACCTCCGAAGTTACCTATCTAACAAAAAAATAACATTAGATGGTTTTGAAAATACCAAACTGTTAAAAATGAGTGACTATACTTACTATTATCCAGGTGAAAAGCAATTATTGTTTGAAATTTCTGGAGGTAGATCAATCGAATGGTTTCTAAATGACAACGTCTTTCCCTTTACCCATATTGATTCAGCTGAAGGGAATCAAATCAAACTACTTCAATTTGATATCTTAAAAACTGTAAAGTTTTCTAAATAATTTAGATCTTCAAAAATAAGAAACATCTGAAGCCAAACCGTTAAATTGTAGTTCGGCAAAGTGTACTTAAACATCAGTTTCCAATTTTTTATTACATCCACTAATTGGGCAATGACATCGTTCGGGATTGCCAAACGGCTGTTCACAAAGCCCTTGTAATCGTTTGCTGTGATAGTCATAAACAGGTCGATGGAATAGAATATCCCGTCTTGACTATCATATATCGATATATGATAGTTAGGTATGCCACATGTTTCCAAAAGAAAAATAGAACCCAAGATACAAAAGTACACTCTCGATTCGCTTACCTTCCTTCTCAAGGATCTGAATAATATTTCAGATACAGAAAAATTCCTGACCTCTGTTCTGTCTGAAACCGAAACGCTTATGATTGCCAAACGAGTAGTTGCGGCTTTTCTTCTTAGACATAATATCGATTCGGTCAAGATACAAGACCTGTTAAAACTAACTCCGGCCACAGTTTTAAGGTTAAAACTTTGGATCCTGACGCATAAGGAAGGTTTTGATGTCATATTCGATAAACTGGAAAAACGAAGGAGAAACAATACGGTTAAAGAAATTTTGTTTAATATTCTTGACTACGCCATTAAAGCCGGCTCGGGCAGGGTTCCCGATTTATTTAAAAAGGAGTTTCGTAAAGGTCAACTTCGTTAAGACTATCATATATCGATATATGATACGAAGAGAGAATGGGCGTTTACTAAACCTTCGTGATAAAATAGGCATATGTCAACGATTGAAAATCTGGAAAAAGAGATGGAGAAAATAAAAGCGAGGAATACGCGTGTAGAAGACGACAAAGCTTGGGAAACAAGCTGGACCAGAAGGATTTTTATTTTTGTCTCAACTTACGTTTTAGTCTCAATATTATTTATTGTGATTGGTGTTTCAAAGCCATTTTTAAGCGCCATAATTCCGGCCGCTGCCTATCTCGTCTCAACCCTTTCTTTAGGAGTCCTCAAGTCCTGGTGGCTAAGTAAAAAGAAATAATATTACACAGTTTTATTAGAGTGAATCAAAAATCGCTAATGCTACCCTTGCTTCGCGAATTATAATCCTGTGCATTGGAGTGCAAAAAGTTGCGATGGGTGCGGTTGCCCGGCCTTTGGCTAAATAGACGGCTGGAGATTTAATTTATTTTCAATTTTTTCAATCCGTTCGTCGTGGTCATTAACTTTACGGTTAAGATCTGAAAACATAACCACCTCTTCTCGAGTAGCTTTAAGTTCTCCCATGATCTCATCCATTTTTGAATAGAATTCATCCTTTGTCGGCAGATGTTTGATATCTTCTTTTGTGGCCAGAAATGTTTCAGTCTGCTCCTCCAGAGTTACCTTGATTAATTCTTTGAAAGCTTCGAAGTCACTTTTTGTTAACGTCATAACATACATTAAATACCGTGGAGGCCTAACGGTCAAGACCTGGAACAAAAATTTATAGATTGGCACCCTGTAAATCTTTAATTAAGGCAATCGTACTTTGATTATCATATATCGATATATGATATGGAGCGCGAGCGGCTGCGCCCTTCCGTAGCTGATGGCGAAGGAGGGAACGAGCGCAACAAGAATTGGCGAGCGAAGGAACGAAGGGGCGGAGCGAGCGCGCAAAGGTGATCAACGATGCGCTCTTGACCCCGCCGAAATGGTTAGATGGAAAAAGTGGTAATGTGGCACCCTGCAAAAATCCCCCACAGCTGGTTCGATAGTCTCTCCGGAGCGAGGATTTTTGAGGTTTTGAGGAAAAACGTTCTCAAGAAGGCTTGAGGGTTCTATACTCAAGAAACTCGATTTCGAGTATACGATTGTAACAAAATGGTGCTAAGGCTACCCTTGCACTGCAAATTATAATCCTGAGCAATGTCGAAGGACGATCTTGCCATCCAGCTTTTGTTAAATCTTCGTGGTAAAATATTGCTATAGCGAACTCATAAGGACATTCTAAGCATGCAAATATTTCTAGATGAAACAGGTCAATTGTCAAAGTCTACAGATGGAGAGTATTTCATTATCGGAACTTTTACGGTCGGAGACCCAAGAAGAACCCAGAAAAGGTTTGTGTCTTGGAGACAATTTAAATTTCCAAAGAAACTCAAAAATCTTTCCGAGATAAAATTTTCAAATAGTGGAATAGATGACGATTTGCGTCTTAAAACACTAAAGGAGATAACTAGATTGGATGTACGAATAAGATATGGGTTTATAAGAAGAAAGAATATTCCCTTAGATTTTCGCTCAAAAGGTAGGGTGCGTACAGGACATTTATATACAGAAATCGTTTCAAACATACTGGAATCATATTTGCCAATTACAGATAAAGATTTTAGGATCTTTTGCGATAACAGGAATCTGAAAAGTCTTAAAAAATCCGAATTTAAAAGTATCATATCGACTAAGTTAATTTCGAGACTTGCCCCAAATCCAATAATTCAAATTGAAATGCTAGATTCTACGACCAGTCCAAATATTCAGATTGCCGACTGGATATGCGGAGCTTTGGGTAGGTATTACAACAAAAAGAAACTAGGTCAAGAATGTTTTGATATTTTAAAAAATAATTTATTGGATGAAGGAATCGAATTGTTTAAAGATTATTGGTCTAAAAACCAAAAAACTCAATCCGAGGATTGAGTAATTTCTGGTGTAAGCAATGTCTTAAGCGATGGTATTCTTTAGCTTTAACATCCTAGATATTCTAGGGGAACACCAAAGCACCACTTAAGTTATTAGTATATGCTTACAAGGGTAAGCATATACCTTGAGTAGATACTTGTCAAGGGCTAGTGAGGCTAAATCGCCACAAATTCCGACAGTTTACGCTCGGGGCTTTAGTTTGAACAGTTAAATTTGTAGGGTG
The DNA here is from genome assembly GCA_000993205.1 of Candidatus Woesebacteria bacterium GW2011_GWB1_39_10. Taxonomy (GTDB): domain Bacteria; phylum Patescibacteriota; class Microgenomatia; order UBA8517; family UBA8517; genus GWB1-39-10. The sequence continues at coordinate 15,256 of LBVU01000006.1, read as the reverse complement.
GCACCCTGTAGGTTCAGGAATATCATATATCGATATATGATATGGAGCGAGCGACGGAATCGGAGCGAGCGCGCAAAGGTGATCAACGATGCGCTCTTGACCCCGCCGAAATGGTTAGATGAAAAAAGTGGTAATGTGGCACCCTGCAAAAATTCCCACAACTGGCATAACAACCTCTCCTGAGCAAGTATTTTTAAGGTTTTGAACAAAAACGTTCTCAAGAAGGCTTGAGGGTTCTGCCAATGTAACAAAATTGTGCTAAGGCTACCTTCACTTTGCGAACGATCCTGCCACTTAAAAAGTGGTAAAATAGCTCAGGATGACACGTACCGTTGAAGCCGACTCAAGAATCGTTATAGATAGACTTCTTAGGGAAGCTGGTTGGGATATTGAGGATAAAACTCAAGTTTCCACTGAAGAGCCTGCAGCAGACGGTCGCGCTGATTATCTCCTTTTAGATTCACGCAGTAGACCTTTGGCTATTATCGAAGCCAAAAAGTTTTCTACAAATCCTAATTTAGCTCAGGAGCAGGCAAAAGAATATGCAAAATCAATTAGTGCTCCATTTATTTTCCTATCTAATGGTGAAACAATTTTCTTTTGGGATTACAAAAATGCAGGAGCAAGACAAATTGACTCTTTCTATAACCGCGAAGACCTAGAAAAGAAAGATATATTATCTAATCAAATTAAACCATTGGAGGAAATTCCGATACCTGTTAAGTTTTATCATTTTAACAAAGAAATCATTGTTAGACCGTATCAAAAAGAGGCAATTCAAGCTATTGATAAGACTATTTCTAAAGGTAAACGTAGGATGTTAGTGGAAATGGCAACAGGAACAGGAAAAACATTAACAATAGCAATAATTCTCAAAAGATTGTTTGAGGCTGGTGTAGCTCAAAAAGTTTTATTTTTGGTAGACCGTAAAAACCTTGCTGAGCAAACAAAAGAGGTATTTACAGAATACTTAAAAGATTATCCTACAAAGGTTTGGTACGGAGGTAAGCCAAAAGAGTTAGGAAGAATTGTTATTGGAACACTGCCTACAATATCTTCACAGTTAGAAAGATTTTCTCCAGGGCATTTTGATGTCGTTATAACCGATGAGTGTCATAGATCTATTTACAACCTTTACAGAAACGTACTTAATCATTTCGATGCACTTCACATTGGCTTAACAGCTACTCCGAACTTGGGCCATTATGAATATGTAAACGAAAAGGAAAAGAAGTTAGTTAGAAACACGTACGAATTTTACGATTGTTGGAACCATGCGAGTATTAGTGGAGAGCCCACGTTTGCTTACGACATTGTCGACGGAATAAAAGATGGTTTTTTGGCAAAATATAGTATTTATCTGGCAAAAACTAGAATTACTGTTCAGGGCGTAAATTACGAGGGAATTGACTATAAACCCTCTGACCTTGAAAGAAAAATTACTATTCGATCAAGAAACAGATTAATGGTGGAAGAATTCAGACTTCACGAAACACAGCTAGGTGGTAGTCACCCAAGAAAAACATTAGTTTTCGCAGTTACAAAAAATCATGCAGCTCAACTTAAAGAACATTTTGACGCAGTATTCCCTGAATATAAAGGTGAATACGCAAAAATAATTACTTCTGATACACAAAATTCAGACCAAATTCTCGCAGATTTTAAAAAACAACCTTTTCCAATCTGTTTAATTTCGGTAGGAATGCTTGATACAGGGGTTGATGCGCCATGCGTTGAAAATATTGTGATGATGAGGCCAACCATTTCAGCAATTCTTTATCAACAAACCAGGGGGCGCGGTTCACGTCTAGATCCCAAAATTAACAAAGACAGTTTTTTGATTTATGACTTTGTTGATAATGCCGCAAGGTTTAATGATCCAATGCTTGCCGACGCTGTACCTGGGGAAAAAATGCTTCCCGCTGATTTTACACAACAAGTTGAAGAAGAAAGAAAAAGAAAGCCTTTCGATTTTATTATTGTTCCTGAAAGTGAGATGTCTGACGAAATCACTTCAAGAGAAATAATTAATATTGGCCCTGAGGGAATGGCGGTTGATAAGAAAACATACACAGAAAAATTTGCGCAAACTATTAAAACAATGGAAACCGAACCCATTGTCCAAAAAATTTTAGAAGATAAAGTGTTAAATAACGAAGAAATTCAAAAATTGATGGAGAAGTTAAACGCTCCAGAATATTATTTTAATCAAGAAAACCTACAAGAAGCATACAAAGAACCATCGGGATCGGTAATTGATTTCATTAAAGCCGTATTTGGTAAATACAAATTTCCAACTAGAAAAGAAAGAGTGGAAGATGCCTATTCATCTTGGCTTAGACAGAAAAATTTCTCAGCCGAACAAACAAAACTTCTTGTTCAGCTTAAAGATAGATTTGTAGCTGGGGATACAGAAATAACAGCTGAGGATTTTACAAAACAGCCATTCTCTTCTCAGGGTGGTATTAGTTACGCACTCTCAATTTTTGGAGAAGACAAACTTAAAGAAACTCTTGAGGAAATGAACCATTCAGTTTTGATATAAAAAATGACAAAAGACGAATTGCAAAATACAGTTGATAAATTAGCGGACAAATTTTTTGCCAACGGGGTTGTTACGCCTACAACTTATATTGAACAAATAAGTTTTCTATTTTTCGCCAAAATGCTGGAAGAAGAGGAAAATGGCAGGATCCAGGCCGCAAAGTTGGCAGGTAAAAATTACAAATCCATATTTGACGGAAAGAATGAAAAATATAGATGGTCAATTTGGTCAGTAATGCCGGACACACAAGCAATGTTTAAGTTTGTTCGTGACGATCTTATAACTTTTTTCCAGACAGGAATACAAGATCACGAAGATGTTAAAAAATTCTTCCTAGAGGTACACTTTTTCATTCCCGATGCAATTTTGCTTTCCGAAGTAGTGGACATTATAAGTAAAATTGAATTTAGTAAAATTGATGCTGACATAAAGGGTGACATGTATGAGCATCTTACTAGTAGACTTGCAACGGCTGGCAGAATCGGCTCATTCAGAACTCCAAGACATATAATTCGCACAATTGTAAAAATGGTTGATCCAAAAATCGGTCAAACGATTTGTGACCCAGCTTGTGGTACTGCTGGTTTTTTACTTGCAGCCTACGAACATATCAAATCTCAAAATTCAAAAACAACTTTAGAATATACCACATTAGAAAATGGAGACAGCTATCAAAAGGGTAAAGGCGATTTATTGGGTGAAAAAGACTGGATCAAATTAGAAAATGAAACATTTTGGGGTTTTGATGTAACCCCTGACAGTATAAAAATTGCAATTATGAACATGCTTCTCCATGGACTTGCCGCTAAAAATGTTTATAGACGTGATTCGTTAGCGGGAACTGCTGATCCAGAGGAAGAAATGAGTTGGAATGTAATTCTGGCCAATCCGCCATTTGCAGGTGATGTTTCTGTTGAGCGCCTAAGAAGTGTTTTACCAATCAAGGCCAAAGATTCATCCGTTCTATTTGTTGGGCTTATGATTGAATCCCTTAAACCTGGTGGAACTTGCGGAGTTATTGTGAACGAGGGCTTACTTTTTGGTAGAAACAAATCGGGAGTTGCACTTAGGAAGATGCTTTTAGAGAAAATGGACCTACAAGCCGTGGTGTCTTTACCTCAGGGAGTATTTAATCCATATGCAGGTGTAAAAACAAGTTTCTTAATTTTCAAAAACACTGGTAAACCAACACAAAAAGTTTGGTTCTATGAGGTAGAAAACGATGGTTATACAAAAGGAACAAACAGAAAACCAGATCCAACCAAAAATGACCTTCCAGACGTGCTTTCCAAGTGGCCAGAGAGAAAAATTTCAGATAAAAGTTGGTTAGTAGGTGTAGAAAAAATAAAAGAAAATGACTTTATTTTAAGTTCAAGCACATACAAACCAGAAGATTTGGGAGAAAAACAAAATCTTCGAGAACCAAAAGAAATATTTATAGAGATTGGAAAAGTAAATCAAGAAATGCAAAAAACCCTTTTGGGTCTTAAAAATTATGTTGGCAATTGATTATAAATCCGAAAGGACAAAAGATACTTCAGATATTCTCGATTCGACTCATCTAAAAAAAGTTGTTATTGCTGGACCCGGTACTGGTAAAAGCTATCTATTTGCTGAACTAATTAGGAAGAAACGAGAACAAGGAAAATCTGATTTCTTAGCAATAACTTTTGTTGGAAAATTGGGAGATTCACTTGCAGATGATTTATGTGGCCTAGCAAAAACAACTACAATGCACAGTTTTGCAAGAGATTTTGTTCTGAAATACTGTAAAGGTTGGAATTATTATCCACGAATGCTTGAACTGATTGCTGAAGACTTAAAACAAGAAGGAATCAAAGAATTTACAATTGGCGACGAAAATTATGAAGAAAAAACTAAATATTACAAAGCTGTTGGTGATGCAGACGTGGTACATTATGCGGTTCAAATCTGCAAAAAAGACGAGAGCAAAACACCGATTTTCGATCTAATATTAGTTGATGAATACCAAGATTTTAACGCTATAGAATCTGAATTCGTTGATCTTTTAGCGGTAAAGAGTGAAATAGTTATTGTCGGTGATGATGATCAGGCACTATATAGCTTCAAAGGGTCATCACCTTCGTTTATAAGAGAGAAGTACGACTTGGGTAACACATATTGGGAAAGTCATACACTCCGATTCTGCTCTCGTTGTACTGAGGTGGTTATTAAATATTTTGATGCAATTGTTGATAAATATAATCTCAAAAACTCATCCGAATTAGATCCAAAGAAAAGAAGAGTAGAAAAGAAATACATTTGCTATATGCCCGACAAGGAGTCGGATTCAAAATTAAATCCTAAGATACATCTTATAAAAAACTGCCCAGTTGGGATGATTGCACGCAAAATAAGACATCAATTGGCCGAGATGGCTAAAAATCAAAAGATAAAAGATATATTGGTTATAGGGGAAGCGCGTAGTTGTCAGACATTACTTAAAACCGTTGGCCAGCAATTAAAAAATTATGGATTCAAAAATGTTGATCTCAGAGACAGTATTGATGTTATACCACTGCAACAAGATATTGTCGACGCATATAAGTTTATCGTAAACGATGCTGAATCTTTACTCGGATGGAGAATTTTAAATAACCCAATTGAGGCAGACAAAAATGGACATTTAAAAAATGCTAAAACTTTAAATACCATTATTAATGGTTCGCCATCGGATTTAAAAAAAATTAGTCAGACCGATATTCAAATACTTGAAAACACCATTGAGAATTGGAAATTTTATTTAAATAAAGATAAATCTAAAAAAGATCAAGCCAAGGTGCCAGACGAACCAACTCGTTGTGATCAGAATGAATTGATTAGAAAAGATGTCCTTACTCGTGAGTTAAAAAGTAACAATCTTAGCTTATCCCGACCGCTTTCCAATCTAAACATCACCATATGTAATGTTTTAAATTCTAAAGGTCTGAGTGCCGATGTTGTATTTCTAATTGGTTTTGATCAGGGTAGATTTCCATTAAAAACTGAGGTCTCAGATAGCGAGGTATACCAAATGTTAGTTGCTTTAACCAGAGCAAAGAAAAGAGTCTATCTTATAAATACTATTGATAGAAAAGTATCTGATTTCTCAAACTGTATGACAAAAGATGAATGGAATATCGAAACCGTAGATACTATAAAAAATGACTAACTGGCCAACAAAAAAATTAGGAGAAGTTGCAGAAGTTTCCTGGGGAAATACTTCAATAACAAAGGCATCTTATCTTTCTAAAGGATATGCAGCATATAGTGCTACAGGTCCTGATGGCTTTCTTAAAGATTTTGAATACGATAGGCAGGCAATAGTTCTTTCGGCGATTGGCGCCAAATGCGGCAAGTTCTTTTATGCACAGGGGAGATGGACAGCCATTAAGAACACAATTGTTATTTATCCCAAAATTTCAAGTTTGGATGTTAAATTTTTATTTTATTATTTAAATCCCTCTTTATGGCCGGTATCTGGAGCCGGGCAACCATTTATTACCATGGGCGGGGCCCAGAAAGTTGAGATAAAAATACCCTCAACTAAAATTCAACAAAAAATTATAAAGAGATTGGATGCAATCAGGAAAGCCCAAGAACTTTGCGACACTCAAATTCAAAAGATCGAAGAACTTTTTGTGTCACAGTTATTTAAAGAGTTTAATTTTAACAAAGATCTAGACCTTAAAAAATTAGAAGACGTCGCAACAATTACTTCAAGTAAGAGGATCCATCAAGGCGATTATGTTGGAAGTGGAATAGCATTTTACAGAACGAAAGAAATAGTCGAACTTAGTCAAAACAAGCCAATCTCGTTAAATTTATATATCTCGGGAGATCAATTTAACAAAATCAAAAACCAATTTGGAATACCAAAAAAGGGTGATATATTAATTTCTGCAGTGGGAACAATAGGTATATCATGGGTTGTTTCAGATGATAGTGAGTTTTACTTCAAAGATGGTAATTTATTATGGATAAAAGATTTCAAAGAAATTGAACCTACCTATCTGAAAGATTTCCTTGATTACAGTTTTAGTTCTGTATCTGGATTGGCTGCTGGGGGAGCATATAAAGCTCTAACGATAATTAAATTAAAACAATTCCAGATACCACTTCCACCAATCGCAAAACAAAAAGAAACTATCGAAAGACTAGATGCAATTCAGGATTACAAAAACCTTTTGCTCAGACAAAAATCTCTCCTCAAAGAACTCTTTGACTCTGTACTTTATAAAAGTATGAATGGGGAAATGGACTAATATGAAAAAATACGATTTTATTATTGTTTTATGTGCAAGCCGAATTAACAATGGTAAGTTTGATGACTTGGAAGAAAAAAACGGAATGTATTTAGGTGGGGATGATCGCATGAAAGCTGCTTTGGATTTAAATGACCAGACTAACAAATTTATTGTGGTAGGTGGGGGTATGGAAAAAGAAATAAATGAAAGATGGCTCAAAACCGATGATATGTATGAATATTTGCTTAATAATAGTGTAGATTCTAGCAAGATTATTAGAGTAGCTTCTGAACCAGATACCACTGGAAACATGAGGGCAATATATAAATGTTTGCGTGAAGTTGTAAATAACAAAAGAGTAGGTATTTTGACTAATTATTACCACATACCAAGAGCTTTAAGATTTGCGGAAGATATTTTTGTTGAAGAAAATGTAAGGTTTATTCCCATAATTGCAGAGTCGTCAGTTAATACTTTTCCGTTTAAATATTGGCCTCAGTTAATCGTAAGAACCCAGAATGAAGTTAAAGGGCTAACAGACTGGAACAAGGGAATTTATAATCACCAGGATAAACCAAAACAAGAATGGCTTGGAGAGATTAATAAAAAGGACCTTAAAAAAATAAAGTAAACTTATCACCCGTCGGGTAGTCCTACTTATTTTGTATATTGATAAACTCCATAGGTAAAAATTCCTTTGTTGAGGGGTACGTTTACCACACCCGTTAGATCAAAAACACTTTGAATAAAATCGGTAGTATCACGCGTCATTAGGAATATGTTTCGCTTGTATTGTTTTAATATTGCCCCAAGAAATAAATCCGTAACATTTAACGATGCCCCGTCAATTCCATATTCTTGTATTAATTCGTAAATAATTTCAAAAGTTCGCGGTATTGGGGTTATTGTTGAGTCAATGATATCAGCTATAAGCTTGGATTTTTCCTGATACTTAGTTTCACTCGCGGACCCCTTCAAGATTTCATATTTAACTAAATCTATTGTAGCTATTGTGACATCTGCTTCTTTTAATTCATTAAAGAACTTTGTGAACACACTGGGCTTGGCAGCAAAATCTCTAAATACATTGGTGTCTAATAGAAGATGTTTGTTACTAAGCGAAGTTGTGAGAGTCGGTGAATAAAATGTCTCCATTTTTTATTCTTTTTTCGCGCAAATATTTGACTTCTTCTTCGAAACTTTTATTTACCTTCTTGGCAACTTTTTCTATTTCTGTTTGATTTATAAATTTTTTGTTTTTAGGTTTGGGTAACATCGTCAGATCCTCCTAATTTCATATTACATTTTTGACCAAACAGTGTCAATGAAGTAGTATAATTGCTTCAGTAATAGCCCCAATATGTTAACAAAAACTGATTTTAGAAATCATATAGAGTGCCCGATATTTTTGTGGCTTACTAAAAAGCGGCCGGATTTACTACCCCCGCAAACCGAAGAACTCAAAAGAATATTCGCACAAGGTAACGAGGTCGACGCGTTGGCAAGAAAATTATTCCCTGGTGGTATAGAAGTGCAGGGTTTTAACAAAGCAGGTGCGGTACACACCGAGGAGCTGATGGAGAAGGGGGAAACGATTTTATTTCAGCCCACCGCGATTTCCCCCGACGGATTGGAAGCCAAAGCGGATATTTTAAAAAAAGGAAAAGGTGATTCGTGGGATTTGTATGAAGTCAAGATGTCTGCGGAAGTTAAAGAAGAACATTTTTATGATGTTGCCTTCCAAAAAATTTGTTTTACAGACGCAGGGATAAAGATCGGCAAAACTTTTTTGGTTCACTTGAACGGGAATTATGTACGCCGCGGCGCAGTTGACCCCAAACAATTATTTAAGATAGAAAATATTACAGCTAAGGTTGATTCTGTAATTGACCAAACCAGAGAACGAATCGCAGAGGCAGAGAGCGTTATAACGGGCGCAGAAACAATCGATGAACTTTTGATACAAAAATGCCACAGTCCCGAAAAGTGTGATTATTTGGAATATTATATTCACGGATTTCCCGAGGCATTTTTGATAGCTGATAAAATTTTCGATAGGCACTTAAAAGCATTATTAAAAAGAGGAATAATTGACGCCGATAAAGTTTCCCCCGAAATACTTAAAAAGATTGGATATGTTCCCGAAGTTCCTTTTAGAGAGATAAATAAAGAGGGGATTAGGAGCGAACTTTCTACTTTAAAATATCCTTTGTACTTTTTTGACTACGAAACTTACAGTTACCCGATTCCCCCTTTTGACGGAACTAAGCCTTTTCAGCAGATTCCGTTCCAGTATTCTTTGCATATAAAAGAAACTCCCGATTCTGAATTATTACACAAGGAATTTTTGGCGAGAGATTATAAAAATTCCATGGCTGAGCTACTTAAACAGTTAAAAAATGATTTTGGCACAACGGGAAGTGTGCTGGTTTGGTACTGCCCTTTTGAAATGGCCAGAAATGTCGAAATGGCCGCGACGTATCCGGAATATGCAGATTTTTTGAATGATATTAATTCCAGAATTTTTGACTTGATGCTGATATTTAAATTTAAGAGAAATTTATATCTGAATAGTAGATTTAATGGAAGCGCTTCGCTCAAAAAAGTATTGCCGGTTGTTTGCCCCGAGCTTTCGTATGACGACCTGGAAATTCATGAGGGTGAAACCGCCTCCGCCAGCTGGCCGATTCTTGCTGACCCAAAGACTTCTGCCGAGAAAAAAGAAAGTTTGGCAAAGGCAATGCTTGAATATTGCGGCCGCGACACCATGGCGATGGTTGCCATAATGGAACATTTGGAAAAGGAGATAGAAAAAGGGTAAATTTCCTCTTGACTTCGGTATATCTTCGGTATAGTTTAAAATATGATCGATAAAGAAATTGAACTGACAAAAATTGCAATCTTCAAAGGTAAAGATATTAGACGCGATATTTATAAAAATGAATGGTGGTTTTCTGTTGTGGATGTGATTGAGGCGCTAACGGACAGTGTTAAACCAAGGGTTTATTGGAATGCAATGAAAACCCGTGTTAAAGCGAGTGAAGGTGTTGAGTTGTCTACATTTTGTAGACAACTGAAGCTGACATCCTCTGACGGTAAAAAATATAAAACTGATTGTGCCAATACAGAATCCCTGTTTCGTATTGTTCAATCAATTCCTTCCCCCAAAGCAGAACCTTTTAAACGTTGGTTGGCAAAAGTAGGGTACGAAAGAATTCAAGAAATTGAAGACCCGGAACTGGCAACAAAACGAACACGGGCGCTTTATAAAGCAAAAGGATATCCTGATACTTGGATAGAAAGACGTATGCGTGGAATTGAAATAAGGGAAACATTAACTGATGAATGGAGAAAACATAATGTTAGCAAAGATGTTGAATACGCAATTCTTACAGCAGAAATATCTAAAGCGACTTTTGGAATAACTCCATCGGAATATAAAAAGCTGAAAGGCTTAAAAAGGGAAAATTTGCGGGATCATATGAATGATTTGGAACTTTTGTTTTCCCAATTGGGCGAGGCGGCAACAACCGAAATTACAAAAGTAGAAAACCCAATGGGACTGGCGGAAAACAAATCCGTTTCAAAACGCGGCGGTAATATTGCTGGGGGAGCAAGGCAAAAACTTGAGAAAGAAACCGGAATGAAAGTAACAACTTCTAAAAATTATTTACCGAATAAGCATAGCTTATTTTCAAATAAGCGAAGCTTGTCACTTCGTGGTAAAAATCTTAAAAAATTAAAGTAATATAACCACCTCAAATGGCCTTTAAATTTTTAAAAGTCCCTTTATATACCTCTGAACTCCGGTGAAATAATTATTAATTTGATTTTGGTCAATTTTGACTACGTATGCTTCAATCGAAAAACTGTTGGTTATTTTTTTATTTTCCGTATCCGCCAAGAATAATGATTTTGTATAAATTCCGGTATTTTCGGGGGCGGCAGCTTTAAATACAATTAACCCCAGCCGGGTTGGCTCAATTTCTTGGAATGAAAATGGCTTGATAGTAAAATCAGAAGATTCGCTTCCTATGGAAATATTGTTTTGTGACCAGATGGATTGCCCCGTATTCTTGGCCAATATGGCACCCACATACTCGGAGCCTAAAGGTATCACGGGTTGGGCAAAAACTGCCAGAATATCTCCCTTTACGATTTGTTTCGGAGCACCTGCAATCTTTGGGAGATTTGATATCGTAGTATAAAAACTATAAAAAGACCCATCTGCTTTTTTCCATGAAAATTGCTCAAACGGGGGATTGGGATAGTTTAAAATAAAAGGAGTAACGGCTACAATGCGCGAATCACTCCAAACATTTTTGTATGCATATATGAGGCGAGACGCGATTTGATCTTCGGAAGAGTCAACATTAGACCACCCCGTCTCGGTAATAAAAACCGGTAGACTCTTTGTGGCTCCAAGAGTTTTAAGATACGTTAGTTCCCAATCAAAAGTATTAATGGTTCCTCGGCCAACGTCAGTTTCTTTGCCGGAAAACGCCGGGTTTGGATATGAGTGGGAATTCCAACCGTCTATGAAATTAAAAACATCGGGTTCTGCTTTTAACATTGCGCGAATAAATTTTGTTTCGTCCATTGTTTTGACTGAGTTATTGGCCGAGGCATCAAGACCAGCGGGCAGGACAAAAAAATCGGGGGATGCAGTGTGGAGTGCCTGCGAGAAATTTTTTAAATAAGTGGCGTATGTTTCCGGATCGATTTTGCCGCCCCATTCCGAAGAATGATTTGGTTCATTCGAAATAATTACATACCTGTTTTCTATTACCCAGTTAAGCGAATTTAGAAATGCAATCCAGTTGTTTATTTCTTCGATTTTGGGAATTTCCCAAGTGTCCCCGCTGGCTTTGGTGGCCAGTCTGACGATTGGGATTAGATGGTCACGCCTCATTTGATCAAAAACCTTTTGCCACCTGTCGTGGTCACGTTCACCTTCGGTAATAACAAAGGTTACATAACCCCAGTCACCGCTTGTGTTAATAAGTTTTTGGGCATCCGGCAGGTCCTTTTCACTAAAAATATGAACTCCGAATTTGTTATTGGGGACGGAAAGGGGATCGGTAATGGCCAAAACACTTTTTGGGGAAAGAAAAAAAAGATTTAAAATTAGAATCAAGAAAATTGAAATGTGTTTGGCCATCAAACATTCATTGTACCAAAGTATGGAAATGGGAAGCAAAGCAATGCATTCGGCACCTGGGGCTTTCTCGTGATAAAATACAAGGTAATGGCCTTGTAGCTCAACGGATAGAGCAAGTTCCTTCTAAGAACGAGATGGAAGTTCGATTCTTCCCGAGGTCACCAAGTGACCTAGCTCAACGGATAAGCTGCTACGCATCTTGCTTCTCGCAAGACTCAAAGTAGAGCAAGTTCCTTCTAAGAACGAGATGGAAGTTCGATTCTTGCTAAGGGCACATATTTGATATAATTACGCAGAAGTGGCGGAACTGGCAGACGCGCAGGCCTCAGAAGCTTGTGGACCTAATACGTCCTTGGAGGTTCGACTCCTCTCTTCTGCACATAATTTTTCGCGCGCGGGTGGCGGAATGGTATACGCGCACGCCTAAGGAGCGTGTAGAGCAATCTGTGCAGGTCCAACTCCTGTCCCGCGCACCAGGTCGATTAGCTCAGTTGATTAGAGCGCTTCTCTTACACAGAAGAGGTCGCAGGTTTAAATCCTGCATCGACCACTTAGTTAAAAATTAGCCGAGATAGCCAAGGTTGGTCAAGGCGGGCGCCTGAAGAGCGTCATATGTAGGTTCGACTCCTACTCTCGGCACAGAATAAATCTTTAGAGTCATTTTGTGCCTGTGTTAGGCGTTCGACCGATAGGTTTTTAACAAAATATTCATTTTCGTCATGTTTAAGGCCTATGAAGATAGATTTGGCCTTGATATCGACACTTTTGTTAACGAAGTCGATAATAAACCTATTGTCGATTTTATCGGAGAGACAAGCAAAAACAACGAGGTGACCAAAGTGCCCGGAAATACTCTGCTTTTAAGGCACGACGGCATTTAAAGAGGAGGGTTTTGACATTATCCAATCTACGGACGGACAATCCGGATACGATTCTACTTTAAAGAACCATCCCGATTTAATCCTACTTGATATCATCATGCCAATAATGGACGGCATGACTATGTTGGAAAAACTTAGACATGACGAATGGGGTAAGGATGCAAAAGTAATAATCCTTACCAATCTATCCGACGCCGGCAAGGCTAGTAAATCCACACTCGAGGGAGTCCGTGACTATCTCATCAAATCAGACTGGAAGCTTGACGATATTGTTTAAAAAAGTGAATGAGGAATTAAATGTTCTCAAATCATGAGCGGCGGAGCGGATTTGAACCGCCGACCTCTTCCTTGGCAAGGAAGCATTCTACCACTGAACTACCGCCGCAACTTGTTTATTTTACTACATACCAGGTCAAATCTCTAACGTAAACTTGACACTACACACCATTTTGTGACATCCTAACTTGATATAAATGGAAACAAGCCTGTTCGGAAGAGAAGAAAATATAAGTTTCTGGAAAAATGTAATTTTAATTGCCGTTTTCTTTACAATTACCCCAATCACACTTGGAATAAGTATTTTTTCCCTTTTTTCTCTGAAGAGCGGGTTACTCGCTAAGGAGGTGTTGGGAACGGATTTTGTTTCACCTTCACAATCAGGGGTTCGCGTCTACGCGTCTCTGCCCACAAAATTGCCGACAATATCCAGTGAAGTTGGCAAAGCTGACGCGAGACCGGAAATCGTGAAACAATACCTCGAATATTATCACTCTCCGCTTGTTCCATATGCAAACCTTATAGTTGCTGTGTCCGATAAATATTCAATCGATTTTAGACTAATATCTGCAATTGCCCAACAGGAGAGCAATTTGTGTAAAATTATCCCTCCCGGGTCCTATAACTGCTGGGGTTGGGGAATAACCAGTGTTGGAACTTTAGGCTTTGATTCATATGAAGACGGAATAGAAACCGTATCTAAGGGTCTTCGGGAAAATTATTTGAACAAAGGATATATTACTATTAACGATATCATGTCCAAATATACCCCCCAGTCAAACGGCTCCTGGGCAAACGGAGTTTCTCAATTCATGGCTGAAATGGAATGAGACCAAACTCAAAAATAGTTTGACATACCTACAACTTTCGAGATGCCAAGATAGTCAACCCTGTATTCCCTATAACATTTGACTATCTTATAATTTCATGCTATAGTACCTATACATTCCGAGGCTTAGTCACGGAAACGTGAACTCGGCGTTGGAATTTATATTTGGGGCGTGCCTTACGGTACGCCCCTTTTTTGGCAAAACTATGAAAAATTTAATTACATTGATAACTGTAATCGTGCTTATAGCAATATGCACAAATACAGTTCGAGCCAATGATACAATTGTTTCTAAATCGGGAACGGTCAGATCTGGCGTGGCTCAGCCACGATTTGATTACCGAGTGGAAAATCTAAGACATTATTTAGATAAATTTAACTCTCCTCTTACATCTTATTCTGAATATTTTGTTATGTATGCGGATTTTTATGGCATCGACTACCGTCTAGTTCCAGCAATCACAGGAGTTGAATCAACTTTTGGCAAACATATTCCGTATAAATCTTTTAACGCCTATGGATGGGCAAATGGAAATTACAAATTTTTATCTTGGGAGGATTCCATTAACCATGTCTCAATGACTCTTAAAAGGGAATATCTCGACAAGGGAGCCGTTTCAATTACAAAAATCTCTCGTCGTTACGCACCGCCTTCCTCAACCTGGGCTTACAAAGTATCTTATTTTGTTAACAAAATCGACTCCTCACCTTTGTCCTACGATATATAATTCATTTATATGGCAAAGGCGGAATCGTTTCAGAATATTCTTCTTAAAGTTCAGGCCGGAGAAAAATCCGCAAGAAATGGCGATTTTTCGTTTTTTCAGAATTTAGATTTGCTTGAGAATATTGAAAATGGGAATTTGGATAGTCGGCTTACCGGTTTGGCAAATCTAACTACCAAAGAACCGGAAAGCATGTTTCTAAATATATTTTTACTTAAAAGGATTTACGGGATTGTGGAGGAGGACTCCTTGGATAATTCAAAAATTAAAATAGCTGTTGAGTCAATGTTGATTTTGAGAAACAGGGGCGTGATTCTTTAAACCGCCTCGTCTGATATAATCTGGTGGGGTATGCCGGGGTGGCGGAATGGCAGACGCGCATGGTTTAGGACCATGTGTCTTTACAGACGTGGGGGTTCGACTCCTCTCCTCGGCACAAGTCTGCAGTGAGCGTAATATTGCTCGCGTCGAATGGGGACGACGCAAGCAAATTGTGCGGTGAATTCGGCAAAAACGAAATCCGTTTATCTTCCAAAAGGTAGTTCGAGCCAACTTTTTTTGCACTTTGTGAAAGCAAAGTGCAATTATTATT
>LBVU01000005.1 GCA_000993205.1 Candidatus Woesebacteria bacterium GW2011_GWB1_39_10 | reverse complement strand
TTTAGATAAATTCACAACGGCTACCACTTGGACAAATGTTCAAGCGGCAACCACTGTTACCTACTCCGCAGGAGCCGTTCTGCGAGTCATTACCTACACCTCATCTGGTTCTTTAAAAGTCAGGGTCTACTACAACAATGTCATGATCGGGAGTGAACAGACTGTTTCTGATGCAGGGATAATCAGTAACACCAAACATGGGTTATTCTCTACCTATTCAGGTAATACTTTTGATAACTTTACTTTGTGGGCGAGAGGAAGTGGGACGACTAAATTTACAGATGCACCATTTGAAGAGTTGACGGCAACCAGAAACACAACCACAAAATACAACAACAGTACTGCTTCGGTCCAGTTAGTTGCCGGTGGGACTGATGCCAATTACTTACAATCAGTTAATGTTGGTGACACTTCAACATATAACCTGATTGCTTACGCATATACCACTGGGGCGGCTGTGACTACTGCTGATCTTAATTTGTACTACGACACGGCAGAACTAACCACTACTTTCACTCCCATGGGGGGTACAGGGTGGTATAAACTAACAGGCTCATTTACCGGAGTTGCTTCGGCTAAAGACTATGGAGTTAGAGTCAAAGCGGGAAAGACTGTATATGTAGATGAGATGCATTTACAAGTAGGAACAGGAACAACCCAGAATATGTATGTCTTGAACTCTAACACAGGAGTAACTGGCTTAAATGTTCAAGGAATAATCAACGGGACGTTAAACGGAGTTGCCACCTACTCTAAAGCCGGAACTATTTCAGACGCTGATTTCTCTGGTGGAAGAAGTTTGATTTAAATAAAGTGCTGGCGGCATCAGACGCAGGAGCAATCAAATTTGCCAGTCATGTTACTTTTGGCAAAGATTCAGGAGGAGTGGCAAAAATTGCCTCCGGTTCTGCCGAAATCAGTATTGCATTTGAAAAAGAATATACATCTGCTCCGATTGTTACAGCTTCCCAGCTTTGGGACATTGACCAATCTACACTGGATGTAATGGGCCAGCTCGGTACTTTCATTTTACCCAAACAAAAATACATAGTTGCGGGTGTAACAACTAAAGGATTCACAATTTTATTGGAATCTTCTGCCTCAGCAGAATTAAAGTTTGGGTGGACGGCAGCGGGCATTAAGAATTAACATTTTTCAATTTACAATTTACAATAAATTAACAATGACACAATTAAACAAACACGATTTAGAAGAAAGGACGGCGAAATTTTGTGAAAGTGTGATTTTACTTTGTCAAAAATTAGAACCAACTATTATTAATAAACCAATTATTAACCAATTAATTAGATCGGCAACAAGTATTGGTGCAAATTATATGGAAGCGAATAGTGCAAGTTCAAGACGTGACTTTGCAAACAAGATATTTATTTGCAAAAAAGAGTCTCAAGAAACTAAACATTGGTTAAGAATGCTTTCGGTGACAGTAGATGATAAAGAGATAACGGAAAAATTACGTATACTTTGGCAAGAATGCCAAGAATTAACCATGATTTTTCAAAAAATAACCAGTTCGTTGCGCGAGAAATGATAAATGTTAAATGAAAATTGAATGAAAATTGTAAATTGATAATTGATGATTGATATTTGTCTACGACTGTATAATAATATCTGATCAAATATGGAAGAAGAAGACAAAAAAGTATCTAGAAAATTTCCGGTTAAAATTACCTTAGCTCTTTTGGTTATTATGCTTATCGCGGGCGGGGCTGGCGCTTCTTATTATTTCTACACTCAAAATCAAAAGGCGCAGCAGCTTTTGAAAGATCCCACGGCAGTTCAAAAAGCAGAAGTAAAAGCGGTGGTCGATAAACTTTCAAAACTAATGGATCTTCCTAAGGACGAGGAACCGCAAGTCGCCACCGTTTTAGATGTAGACAAACTCAAAGATCAGGCTTTTTTTGCCAACGCGCAAAATGGGGATAAAGTTGTTATCTACCAAAAAGCAGGAAAGGCAATTTTGTACCGTCCCGGTACAAATAAAATTATTGATGTATCGCCTCTTAATCTTGGTCAAAAATCGGAGACTTTTATGGTCGCTGTTTATAACGGGACAAAAACTGCCGGACTTACTTCCAAATTTGCGGCAGATATCGTAAAAGTTTCTGCCAATGCCATTGTCGGGGTCAAAGCAAATGCGGCCAAAAATTATGATAAAAGCATTGTTATCGACCTGACGGGCAAGGAGGGTTTGGCTAAGCAAATGGCAGACCTTATTGGGGCAACCGTCACGACTTTGCCTGAGGGTGAGGTTAGTCCAACGGACGGATCAGATATCTTGGTGATTTTAGGCGCGGATTATACGGGGCCGGCAGTTCCCCCAACAATAGCTCCAACAGCCTCTCCGGCAGCAACACCAGCACAATAAACCAATCCGGTTGATTAGGTTTTCGGTTGTCAGATATCGGTTTTTCAGATTATCAGTTACCTTCTTTTGGATGAAAAACTTCTCCATATACTTGCTAATTTATTCAATCGTTTTGACAAAACAATATATTTATCTTTCAACTCATTACATTTATCGACTGGTATTTTTGCAAATCTTTTGGATAAAATTATCGCTTTGGTTAAATGTACTGTAACTTCATCGCTTTCAGCCATTGCCATCTCGTAAAACCTTGCAGCTTCAAGCGGATTCCGCTGTTTTGCATACCCCTCAGCAATAATTGGGGCTAGTGCCTCACCAGAATTAAAGAGTTGTGTTCTCATCTTAATGTGGGGGATTTTATAGCCTATTTCGTAGAGATCATCTAAGTATCCAAGTGAGTCTTTGTAAACTTCCAAATCATTAAACGATTTTATTTTTCTCATTATTTAATAATATCAGATCCGAGAATCTGACTAACCGAAATCTGAAAACCGATCACCTGACAAACTGGAGTTAAAGTATTCGGTTTATCGGGTTTTCTGTTATCTGATTTCGGTAGATCGGGTCATCCGACCAACCCGAAATCTGAAAACCGATCACCTGACAAACTGAGTTAGGGTGTTGCTGCTGGAGTTGGGCTTGGGCTTGATATTGCCTGACTATTTATATTTAGCGCCCCAACCTCAATTATTCTATTTTCGCTTGGCCTGTATAAAATTGCTTTTGCGGCCTTCTGGTAAATTAAAACCTTGTCGTCATTTTTGGCATTAGCGAAAAATGACTGATCTTTAACTTTTGAAGCATCGATCACTGTTGCCACTGTAGGCTTTTCATCTGTCGGAAGTGAAATAAGTTTACCAACCTGAGCCACCAAGGAATCGACTTCGGCTTGAACCGCTTGAGCCCCCTTGGAAAGTCCAAACCATTCCGGTTTTTGCTGAGCAGTAAAAATTCCTCCCGCTGCTCCGAGGGCAATAATTAAGATATAAGGGATAAGTCTGAAGATTGCAGACACAAGTCCCCCGCCTTTTTTCTGTATTCCTTCAGATTCGTCAGTCATAACATATGGTATATCATTCAAAATATTTCTTTGCAAGTATCAAGAAATTATATAAGTAATAGTTGCCGCATTTACGACCTTTACTGAAGAATATGAATCATTCTCTTGACCAGTTACTTCATGTGTGGACTTGGGCGGAATCGAACCGCCAATTTATCAATGCGAATGATACGGTATACCATTTACCTACAAGCCCGAGTCTTCGAAGGGAATGCCAAGCTTTGCTTACAAGCCCGAGTCTTCTCTTCTATTATACCAAAATATGATTCCCCATTTTTGATAGTTGACAGGGTGCGACCCTGTCAGTAAATTAAATTAATGCCACAGAGAAATACCATCAGACATTTTACAGAAAAGGGAATCTATCACGTTTACAACCGCGGGGTTGAGAAAAGGAATATATTTCTGGACGAACAAGATTATGCCGTTTTCTTACATCTTCTCAAATATTATTTATCCCCCATTGATCCAAAAGAAGTTCACCCCCTACTTAAATTTCAAAATTTCTCCGTCGTTCGTCCAAGACCGTTGGCCAATTTAGAAAAAGAAATCGATTTAATTGAATATTGCTTAATGCCAAATCATTTCCATTTGATACTTCAACAGCATGTAATAGATGGAGTAACAAAACTATTAAAAAATATTTCTACTATATATGCCATGTATTTCAACAAACGATACAAAAGAGTTGGTTACTTGTTCCAAGGAAGATATCGGGCTGTTCTTATCGAAAATGAATCATATTTACTTCACCTATCACGATATATCCACCTAAATCCAGCTGAACTGACAGGGTGCGACCCTGTCAGTTATTCGTATTCGAGTTATCCGTATTTTCTAGGATTAAAACATGCTGGTTGGGTAAAGCCAAAAATCATTCTTGACTATTTTGATAAATCAAAATTACTCCCCTTTCTTGAACATTATCCTTCCTACCAAGAGTTTGTAGAAGGACCAGCCGGAGATTCAAAAGAAGTTATTGGAAACCTGGCTCTGGAATGAAGCTCCCCCAATTGACAGGGTCGCACCCTGTCAATACACCCTGTCAAGAGGTTAGCGGAGGTAATTGAGAGGATTAAGACGCACACCGTTTAGGTAAATTTCAAAATGGGTATGGGGGCCCGTTGAATGGCCAGTGGAGCCCATTTTTCCGATTATGTCTCCCCTTTTAATGTTTTGTCCGCCCAATACCATAATCTGGCTCAAATGGGCATACCTCGTTTTAAATCCGTTTCCGTGATTAATAAGAACCATACTACCGTAACCCGAGGAGTCCCATCCTGCAAACTCCACCTTCCCGGAATCGGCTCCTACCACAAGAGGCCCTCCGCGGTTAGCAATATCAAGCCCGGGATGGTACCAGGAGAATCTTTGCGTGATCACGCCTTGTGTGGGCCAGACGAACTGTCCGGAAGCAACAACCGTGCCCGCATCCGGCGTTACCTGCCTTGGACGCGGAGTGGCCGTGGTTCCGACCGGCATTACTCCGTCCGGAACAATCACTGTTTGACCTATTGCAAGTTCAAATGTTTCGTCATTGCTAAAAGAATTAAAGGGAAAATCAACAACCGCCTGGGATTCCGAATCGTACTTCTTGGCAATAGAATAAACCGTATCTCCCTTTGCCACCTTATGCGCAATTCCCGTTACCGGTAAAATCCGAAGAGTGCTCCCGACTTTTATTTTGTCTCCTGATAAATTATTTTGCCAACGGATTGTGTCTGTAGAAACCCCAAATTTTTGAGCAACTGTTGAAACAGTATCGCCGGCCTGAACAGTATAATCAATAATACTGTCCCTTACTTTACTCGATACTTGAGTATCAAGCCCCGGGTCGTCAGTGGATGCAGATAATACCGCGGGGCTAACCGAAACTGTCCAGGGATTAACGCTTCTCCCGGGAAATTCCTGCGCAATCATGGGGGCCATAACAACTCCCAGGGCGGCGAGAGTTGCCATTCCTGTATGGGTTAGCTGACGCGAGCGCTTTCCCCGTTCCTTGTAGAGAGAGGTAACAAAAAATCCCTTTTTTTTCTCAAATCCGAGGAAGCTAAGATGAAGCGATCTAAAAACGAATTTGGTAAATTCAAAAAAGAAAAGTTTTATATCTTCCCAGAGAGTCAGTAATGTTTCAAAAGTTTCATCCATTATTAATAAATTCGGATTTCGTGCTTCGTGCTTCGTATTTACCTGTAAAGGTATCATATGAAACATCCTGAAGCAAACTTTGGGGAGGGGAAAAATCAACTCAAAACTAATAATTCAAATCTAATAACCATAATTTAAATCTAAAAACGGTTCTTAGATATTAATTCTTAGTTATTAATTTGTTGTGGTGTTGCTTTCGTGAATCAGTTTGCAAAACCCCGGTTCGTCTTCAACAATCAATACTTTTTTCATATGTCATCCTGAATTCATTTCAGGATCCATTTAATATTATTCTCTTCTTCCCAATATTGTCAAGGAATGCTATTCTAGTGAGATAAATATGAAATTCGGCGAAAGACTTGTTAAAGAAAGAAAGAAGAATAAATTAACTACCCAGAACATGGCAAAAGAGTGCGGAATGTCGAGGAGTTATATTACTCTAATAGAGAACGGAAAGCGCATGCCTGGAAGAAAATTGATTCCCAAAATTGCCAAGTCATTAGATCTTAAAACCGAAGTAATTGTCAACTGGTACCTTGAAGATTTAAGGGAAAAACTGCTTTAAAGTCCTCGTCATTCACTAAAAATAGTTTTGATAATGAATTTTCTATTCCGGTTTGAGAATTGTTGTATTTTGATTCTATTAGAATAATCCTGCTACCGTCCAAATTAATTACAAAGTCGACCTCTTCGCCACGAGTCCCATTTAAATAGAAGGCATTTTCCACCAACGATCCCTTGTCGCTAAATCCGGCAAAGCTGTTTCTCATTCCCAAATCATTAAAATAGTATTTTTTAGGAGAATACAAACGTTTATTCAAACTTTCAGAATATTGATAAACGGTTTCGATTAATCTCACCTCTTTCAAATACTGGATATAATTTTCAATAGTTTTGTTTGTAAAATCCAAAAACTCGTTAAAGTCTAGTGGGGTCACGGCGATATTTGCGTTTCTCCCTGTTAAAAACGCTTTATCATCTTCGATCAACCCGCTTGAAGAACCAGAACAAATAATTTTTGATTTTTTATTTGGTAAATCATATAAAGATTTTAAATTTTGAGCCCATTTTTCCGAGTTAGGAAATAGGCGCCCTCACTTTGATCTTGCTAAAAAATCGACAAAATGCTACTTTTAAGTAACACTCATGGAAGTAACTACAAAAAAGATCTTTACCGCTAAAATTTCTTCGATTAAAAATCTTGCGCCGGATATTAAAGAATTTATCTTTAAAATAGATGAGCCTTTTACCTTTATTTCGGGTCAATATGTCTGGGTCGAGATTGGGAGTGAGCGACGCGCTTTTTCTAGACTTCCCCCTCGCCAGCTGGGTTATTGTAGGACCCAAGGGGAGGGCTTGAATCCCCAGAATTTTACAGAAAATTATGGCATACGATCAAAACAGAGCAAAAACCTTTTCGGCCAATAATGAAAAAATCACTTCGAAAGTAAAAGATGAAGGAATAGGTATACCGAACGACGAAAAATCCCACATTTTTACCAGATTTTACCGCGCCTCAAATGCAAAAACGGCCCACCCAGATGGAAGCGGACTGGGACTTTATATTGTTAAATCTATCGTTGAATCTTCCGGAGGCAAGATTTGGTTTGAATCTGAAGTGGACAAAGGAACTACATTTTTCTTCTCACTACCCCTAAGCGGAAT
This sequence comes from Candidatus Woesebacteria bacterium GW2011_GWB1_39_10, assembly GCA_000993205.1. GTDB lineage: Bacteria > Patescibacteriota > Microgenomatia > UBA8517 > UBA8517 > GWB1-39-10. Next base: position 38,662 of record LBVU01000005.1, on the reverse strand, counting down.
GAAAGCTAAAGAAGGGGAAGCGGAACTTACCTAGAGACTTCTTAAAAAAATCAAGACTTCAATTTTTAAAGTTTTTCTAATCTTTTGAAATTTATCATTTGGTAAAAGCGCGTTTAAATCCTGAGATATGTTGGTTTCATTAATTTCTTTTTCGATAAAATCAATCAATATCTTAACATAATTTTGTATATCAATTTTTGTCCTTTCTTCGATTATTTCTTTTTTAAATTTATATCCTTGAGAAAAAAAGTAATGGATATCATATATATCGCGTCCAGCGATAGCTTGATGTTTTTGAAAACGATCAACCGGCGCCACAAGTTTATTTGCAAACATGGTTTCAATTGTCTGGCAGTTTACCAACCGATCGATCTCCGGCAAAAAAACAGGTTTATAAACATTCGTCATAATAATGTCTTCGTAAATGCTTAATTTAATCGTGTTTCTTTTACCCAGGGGCGCTTGATATTTTAATTCAAAAAACAATGTCTTCTCATTTTTATTGCTAATTACTAAATCGTTATTTTTGAAAATCGAAGTAAATTCTTTTCGTAATTTGAATGTGTCACTTCCTTTTTTCAAATCAAAATCAAGATCTACTGAAAATCTATCCAAATACCCAAGCAGTGCTGCACAAGTCCCTCCCTTAAAATAAATATTTTGAGATAGAGTTGGGTTATCGACAATTTCAGACAATAGTCTTAGTAGTTGAAACTTATGTATAAAATTATCTTGCATTGTTGTCTAAATAATACCTAGGGTTAAAATAAAGCATATCAGAAATCGCTCTTTTCTTGGAAGCAATGAAATAACCTTCGCCTTTTTCTACCCCATCCGGATTAAACAAGATTTCTGGTTTTAATTTTCTATAAATAAACAAAGTACCGTTAAATTCTATTTTTGTAGAGATTGAAGACACGAAAGTGATCGGGATTATTTCCTGGTTGATTACTCCGGTATTTGATAGGACTGTTTCGCAGGACACATAACAAAACCTATGAATTAGAGCGGTTCCCAATGCATATTGGTTGATCTGATCTAACGGAATTTTTGAATATAAACCTTTCACTACAGGAATAAGGATTCCATTTTGGACATATCTCTTAATTGTCGTATAGAGGGTATTTCTATTTGAAACCCCCCAAAGTAAAGCCAAATCCTGGGTATGAAACAAATTCTGCGTGGATCTCAAAAGTTGTGTTTGTTTGTCTATCTTGTACATTTATGTACAGAATAACATAACCAAGACTCGGTGTCAAGCCCAAATTAAGCAGTTTTGAGGCTGTCGAGGAACTCATCATTATTCTCCGATTTTTCCAGACGGTTGATTAGGGTTTCGGTGCGTTCGTCATCGTTCATTAAATCAATCATCCTTCGAAGCGTATTAACTTTCTTAAGCTTTGCCATTCCAAACAAAAGTTCGTCTTGACGGGTACCGGACTTGGCAACGTCAATTGCAGGGTAAACTCTTCTGTCTGCAAGCTTGCGGGTTAAGTGAAGTTCCATGTTGCCTGTACCTTTGAATTCTTCATAAATAAGATCGTCCATGCGGCTTCCGGTGTCGACTAAGCACGTTCCAATGATCGTTAAGGAACCGGCGCCTTCAATTTTCCTGGCAGCTCCAAAAAACTTTTTAGCAGGGAAAAGTGCCATTGGGTCAAATCCACCGCTAAGTGTGCGACCACTTGTAGGAAGAGCCAAATTGTAAGCTCTGGCCATACGTGTAATTGAGTCAAGAACAATAACCACATCGTGTCCTGCTTCAACCAGTCTTTTGGCCCTCTCAAGGGCCAGCTCTCCCACTCTGGTTTGGTCTTGAGGAGCTTCATCAAAATTGCTGGCGGCTACTTCCCCTGTTTTATTTGAAACAGTATCCATAGTGCGAATAATATCCGTGACCTCTTCCGGCCTTTCCCCAATTAGAACTGCCATTAAATGTGTTTTTTTGTAATTGGTTGCAATACCTTTGATAATATCTTTTACAAGCCAGGTTTTTCCGGCTTTTGGAGGAGAAACAATCAATGCTCTTTGTCCAAACCCGATTGGAGCAACCAAGTCTATCATTCTGGTAGTTAATGTGTCTTTGTCTGTCGAAAGAACAATCTGTGCATCAGGGTAAATGGCTGTTAAATCGTCAAAATTGGGCCTTTCCCCCAGTTTTTCTACAGGCTCGCCGTTTACCTTTTCTACTTTAAGAAGCCCCCAATATCTTTCGTTTTCTTTGGGACGCCTGGCAAGTCCCCCAACCATGTCACCTACCCGCAAATTAAAACGGCGGATTTGGCTTGAGGAAATATAAATATCGTGATCGGATGGGGCAAATCTTTGTGGGCGGAGTAGTCCGCTTCCCTCGTTGGCAATATCCAAAACTCCCTCGATATAGTCCGTGGGCAAACCGGCGTCAGGAATCATGCGGTCGTCGACCACCAAAGGATTTGCCACAACAGGCTCAATGGCGACAGGAGCCGGTGATAACTCGCCGGCGGGCTCGGGGGCTCCGATTAGATCGGCCACGTCCGAAACGTCTTTTTCTGATTTAACTTGCGCTTTTTTTGGCATTAAATAAGAATTATGTTTTAAGTAGAAACTGGGTCTGGCAGAGCCAGATCCTGCTCTGCAGGACAAAACTCGAAGATTCAATTACTAGTATAGCCTATTTTGGAGTGGTGTCAAGGACTCTAATTTTATGCCTTTTGTAAATGGAATTTATGTCAAAATCTTTTAAATTTCCTGTAACAAAGATATCGCAATTAGCATTGACACACGCTTGAAAAATATGCCTATCCTTAAAATCAACGTAATTTTCGACATCTCTGTCGATCTTTACTGGAAAATTAACAACCTCTGGTGGGTAGGTCTCAAAAAATGTTAATAGCTCTTTTTGTATTTTTGGTATTTTTTGAAGCGCATTTTTAATTAATTCATCCAAAACATTTTTGGAAATAAAAACATCGATTTTACCCTCCATAAATTTCGAAACAATCTTAGCAGAGTTCTCGGAACCATAAAAAAAGGAAAACCAAACATTTGTATCAATGAAGATTTTAGCTTTAATCACTTGTTTTTTGAATACAACTTTGCAGTTTCAAATCGTTGTTCATTAACTTCTTTCATGAGGTCTTCCTCAGTTATTTTAGAGTTCTTAAAAGCCCTTTGAATCTCAGCTAGCGCGTCTAAAGCAACTTGTTTTTGAGGAGTTAAGATAGCCTTGCCATTTTCAACTTTAATTTGAATGGAGTCCCCAACTGTTAAACCCAAAGCGGTCAAAACCGCGCTTGGAAATGTAGCCTGACGGCGTGGCCTGATGTCTATTGTATATGTCATATCAGATGTATGATATCAAACGTCTGATGTTTTGTCAAGCAAGTTCATTAAGGCCAGTGCAGAAAGAGTAAACCCCGAATCGGGACATACCTCTCCTATCTTAACCAGATCTTCCAGAATCGAAGCCCCCATTTCTTCGAACAATTCATTTTTATGAAGTCTAAATATTCCTGATAGCGAATTTGAGGATCATCCATTGGAAAAATTATATCATGTTTTGATATCAAAAGTTTTGGTTGACAGAACCAATGGAAGGTGTAAATTGAATATATGGCATTGACTAAAAATGATTTGGAGGCAATTCGCGGAGTTATAAAGGAAGAACTGGTGCCAACAAATAAACGAATTGTCAGTTTGGATAAAAAGGTCGGCGATTTGGACAATAGAGTTGTCAGTTTGGATAAAAAGGTTGGCGATTTGGACAATAGAGTTGTCAGTTTGGATAAAAAGGTCGGCGATTTGGACAATAGAGTTGTCAGTTTGGATAAAAAGGTCGGCGATTTGGACAATAGAGTTGTCAGTTTGGATAAAAAAATTGACAGAAATTTTGTTTTTCTTAAGAAAAGATTTGATGAACTATTCAATTTTCTAGACAAGTCTTATGTTAAGGTTAAAACTGAAGTTCGCGAAATTCAGACCCATCTTCATTTGCGGGTAACAGACTATTAAAGGGAATTGGTCCAAAATCCACAAACTATATACACCTTGCAAGGTGACACCTTTAAAGCGATAGATTTGCTTCTATTGTAAATCTGATGAATAATCAATTATCCATGGAGAATCCTAAAGCTACCGTTGAACAATCCCCCCCTAAAGGAGATAGGAAAATAATGAACCTAGATACCTTAGCCGCCAGGGTCAAAGAATTAAAAGAACTGGGCAAGGTTATCGGTTACATCGAGGGTGTTTGGGATATTTATCACGACGGTTACGTAGATTTTATCGAATTTGCAAAATCACAATGTGATGTTTTGGTTGTCCTTGTGGCAAGTGATGACTATGCCAAAACTAATAAGGGCAATCTAGAAAAAGGAGATGTGCGGCCAATTTTCAACCAAAAAAGAAGGTGCAGAGTAATTGCAAAGAACGAAGATGTGAGTTTGGTTCTTGAAGGAGAAAACCCACCGGCCAAATTTGGAACAGAAAAATACGAGGACTATATGCGATTTGTTACCCAAACGATCAAACCAGATAAAATAATCGTAAATACCATTACTGACGCTGGTACAGAAATTAAAAGAGCAAGAGCTACGGCCATTGACGCAGAATTTGTGACCTGTGAAATTGAGCCTCCCACATCGACTTCAAAAATAGCAAACGATCTCATGCGTCTTGATAACACCCTATAGCTTGACACCTCCCCTCTTTTGGTATATACTTCAGCCTCGAATCCATGCGTATGGATTTGTGTGTCTTTTGGCACGTTGACATAAACTTCTTGTCTGGATGAAGCCAGCATGAAGATATTATTTTCTACCTGATTCAAATCAGGAGAAACTTGTTTCTATCCGGTGACGCCGGGAGAAGGAGAAGAAATGAGCAATCATCCAAAGTTGCACCCTGATTGGGGGCAATTAAGGGAGAGTGTTAAGGGAAAACCCTGGAAATCTGCCCTAGTTACCAGTTTAAAAGCTTTTCTGGGCTTTTGGGGCTGGGGCGAATGGGCAAATATAATTGGATCTGGCCTAAAAGAAACTGAAATTGATGCCAGAAATCCAATAGCTGGATTTTTCGGTTTTGAACCCCTGCACCTCCTTTGGGTCCAATTTAACACATTCGACCAAAACACAAAGAAACCAAGTCGGCGAACGGTTCGTTTCGGACCCGACGATGGCGTTTTGCTAACCTTGGCCAAGGTACCTGACGGTAACTCGTTTAAGTGGTACTTATTGGCCAGACGGAAATACCAATTCGGAGCTAAAGATTTATTCTTTGAGTTTCTCCGGGGTTGGGTTCCAGACTCGACCAACGAAGATCGCGGTTGGAAATTGCTTGGAAGAGATTTGCCAGGGCTCAAAGACAGTCCCCTAGTAAGCTCGATCTTTGAACAAAAGATTACGAGCCCAATTTGGGAAAACACGGCAGATCAAAACAACAAAATCACACGACATCTGATTGTGGTTACTTTTGAGGAGGAAATCTCTCAAAGCGACCTCCAAAAGATGTTGACTGATGCAAAGATCCAAACCGAGTATCCTGACGAGCCTAACGTTAACGCCGAGTTTCTAACTTCGCACCCGCTCGTAATCCCCCTTGGGGAGGCTGCTGGTATGCTTAACGCATATTCGGAGCTTAATGGAAAAGATCTTTACCAATTCGGCGAAGATTTCTCGGTTTCTACTTGGGCATTGTTTTTAATTCGATGGGGCTGGCAATTTCCTCATCTGATGCCCGAAAAAGGTAACGCGCTTTAAATCGATCTGGTAAATTGGCCAGGTCGCCTAAAAGGTCCTTCCGACGGTTAAAGTCCGCGGCTAGCTCATTGACCAAAACTTAGAGATAAAGACTCGAGTACGGTCCTAGCAAAAAACTAGGAGCTAGAAATGTTAAAAATCAATATGGCTGAGCTCGCGGTAACGCTTGCAAAGTCCCTTTCTTCCAACCCGACGGCAGCGCTTATGCGTTCGCCTTGGGCGAGCGTTCAAATCAGCAAACAGTTCGGCGCTTCGGAGCTCTTTCTCAATGTTAAACCGGATGGCGACATCCTTGGTGAAAGTAACATTGTTACGGAAACTCCGGGTGAGGTCAACATCGTGATTCGCAAATCTGACATGGCGATTGCCTTCGTCAGCAAGTACCGCAATCAGCTGTTGCCCAAAACCGACGCGAACATTGCCTGGCGCAATGCCGGAAATCTCGACCTTCTCACCGCTCCAAACCTTGGTTTGGACACTTTGGAAATCACCCGCGGCTGGACTTACAAAGCGGACGCCCCGTGGAAGGTGATGACCGAAGGACAGGAAGAAACCGGCCTGATCGTGACGGAGGTGACGCCTATCGGCATCATTTACGCCAATACCGGCAAAATATCTACCTGGGCAGATGTGAGCTTCGGTATCGCCACCGACCAGCCTTATGGCAAGCCGGTTGATGAAATCGAAAAAGTCGAGATCAAGAAAGTTGTCTGGCTGACTCCACCTCAGGTGCAAGATTACATCGGAAGCTTTTCCGACACTGATTCCTGCGGATTCTCAGTCGCGGCGCTCAACAAGTTCCGCATTTATGCGAAACGCGCCCAGGACTCGTTCCTGAATGAGTTGTCTAGCCAGATCTAGTTAATACGTAAGGGTAGTTCCAAAGTTAATGGGACCTCTTTGGTTCTACCCTTTTAATACAATTCACGGCCTCGTGGTAAATTTCCATCCTTTGGATGAGAGATATACTGCGGGGCCGTTTTTAATGGGAAAGGTCCGGGTTGGCCCTTGACATAGATTACCTCATTGGTATATATTTATACCAATCATGGCATCCATATCAACGATTAAAGCCATTTCGAGGCTTAAAGAGCTAAATATTAGAGTCATTACTCCCCCATCCATTTCAAATATTTTTGGGGTAGAAAACAAAAATACGATCTACAAGATAATTGAAAGAATGGAAAAATACAAACTTATTGAAAGATTGGTAAAGGGCAAATACATATTATCCAACTCAAATATTTCCGACTTTGAAAAGGCGGGTGTTATTTTATCTCCTTCCTACATAAGCCTTGAGTCTGCTCTTACTTTCTATGGCATTTTACCGCAATTTACATACTCGATCACCTCAGTTACAACTCAAAAAACGAGAAAATATGAAATTGGAGGAAAAGAATATGAGTATGCAAAAATTAAAAAGTCACTATTTAGTGATTATATTAAAAAGGACAATTTTTTAATTGCTACACCTGAAAAAGCACTCATCGATTTGATATATCTTGCAAGCAAAAAACTAAGAAAAATTGATCTTTCCGATCTGGATATGAGTATAATAAATTGGGACCTATTTAATAAATTAAAAATGTTTATAAACTACAAACCGTTTCAAAATTATATCGAAAGTAACAAAATACATGATTAGCAACAGCACCCTACAAGAAATATCTGATAAAAATGGCATTGACAAGTATTCTGTTTTCCGTGAAATTGTTCAAATTCAATTTTTGGAGGAAGTATATAAGATTCCAACAAGCAAATATTTATATTTTAAGGGCGGAACCGCCCTAAAAATTCTCTTTGGATCAAATAGGTACTCGGAAGATCTAGATTTTACAACAAGCCTAAATCAAGCTGAAATAGATACCATCACCGAAAAAGCAATTATGGAACTCCAAAAAGAATACAATAAAATAAGCATCAAAAGTTTAGATGCATTGCAGGGAATTTCTAAAAAAATATCTCTCCCCGTTGACATTTCTACCCAACCACTAACAATAAAACTAGATTTCTCTCAAAAAGAAAATGTAATAGATCCAAAAGTAGGAACAATTTATACCAACTTACCAATCACAACCACAAGTGTTATAAAACATTTGTCAGATGAAGAAATCTTAGCCGAAAAATATAGAGCCATAACAAACAGAGAAAAAGGCCGTGATTTATATGATTTTCTTTTTTTACTTAAAAAGGGTGTTAAATTTAATTTGAAGTTAGTAGAAGAAAAGCTAAAATTTTATAGTGAAACATATCAAGCTGAAAAATTTATCAAAAAAATTAAAAACTGGGACGAAAAAGAATTGGACAATGATTTAAGAAAATTCTTGCCGTTAAAAGGTAGAGATATTATCCCCAATATTAAAGATTTGTTATTGAGAAAAATCATCTCCTTTTGAAGATTAAAAACAAAAATGCAGCCAGTCCCAAAATTCCTCCGCCCCATTCAAGCAGTTGAGGCCAATAAACAATTAACAATTTACAATTTACAATTTTCAATTGGGAACAAGAACTAGCGTCCACAATCCAGCCATTGGACCAACTATCAACTTTAACATGCTTTAATTCCTGTTTGAAATTTGGAACTCGGAGATTTATTTGTAAATTGTAAATTGTAAATTGTAAATTAATGGTTGGAAACGCTTTCCAACCATTATCGAATCCCTGCCCTAACTGTATCAATCCACTATCTTGTACATCAACTATGTACATCCAAGTTCCGTATTTTTTAACACCCAAGATCTTTAAATTGTTTCTATTACTATATGCACCGTACAAGGTGTCACCTTGTACGTACCTATAATCCACAGGGTAAAAATCGACTGCCGATAGAAGATTTTCTGAAGCAATCCTTCCGAAAGATCTGGTTTCAATATTCAAGATATATCCGCTACCGGTGGCATTTTTAGGATAGATAGAATAAGTTTCATCGAACTTTCCGGCAGGGAGAATTTCTTCAAGGTCCGGGGCTTGTGACTTTTCATTAAACAAATAAATCTTAAGGCTTCTACCCTCTTTATTTTCCCCAACAATTCTTAAAATATAAGCCTGGGAGTAAATCAGCTCGGGATAGGAAAGATAATCGCACGAAGCCCCACCTTCTTCCGCTCTGAATAAAAGACCATTGTTTGAATTATTTTTTGAAACTCTTCCCGCTTTTTGCAAATCACAATTAAATGCCGATGGAAAACCGCGGTTTACGGAAAGATCTTCAGATACCACGGGAGTGTCGGAAGGCAAACCGGGTGACACCCTAACAGATCTGTCCGGGCCAATGTAATCTCCATTTGTTACATAGATCGGATCGATTGGAGAATACGAAAGATCAGAATCGGTCAGTGTAAACTGAGAAGGAGCCGAAACCCCACCCCCAAAACCGGTTTCGTAAATTGTCAAAAATCCAAACGATGCAACTTGTTTAAGTTCCGGGATTTTGAGGATATCCGGCTTCCCTCCGGGATTGACAATCGATTCGTCGATAAGCAAATATTTAACCTGATATTTTTTAAGAGTAGACAAAAACGCCCGAGAATTGTTTGAGTATAACGCATAAGAAGCTTGATTGAAAAAATCTTCATTGCCGACGCTCCACCTGTCAAAATCCCTATATAAAATCGGGTCGCGGGTTCCGTAGGTTAAAAATCCCGACCCCTCATAGCCCCACGATCTGTATTCCCATCCGTATTTAGAATTAACCGGAAAAAGAGCAACCCGTCCTTCGGGACTTACATTGAGCCAATCAAACATTTGCTTATATTCTTTCGGGAAAACACGTCTTACATTTGGTCCTATTAGCCAACCATTAAAGGCCGGCAAAGTGAAATATATAAGTCCGACTACACTTCCAACAAAAATCAGCGTTTTGACAAAAACTATAAACACCTTTAAAGACCGTGTCTTTAAAGTAAGGAGAACAAACACAAAATAGCCAAAATAAAACGAAGCGACAACTTCAAACAAAATCGAAAATTTTGTAAAAGGCATTCTAAACCCTTCGGCAAAAACCTTAAAATTGTTGTACAAATATGAGTAGAATCCCCCGGTAGGAGGATTAATGTTTACCAAAAAGAACAAACAAAATAAAAGAAACGGAATAAACGCGAGCGCCACCCTTTGACGTTTAAGTGTTCCAACAATAAGGCCAAGAATGGATACTCCGCCTAAAATATAGCCCGTAAAAGTAACGGCAGGAATCGATAAATATTTTATCCAAACGTCGAGTAGATCCACGAATTGGTTTTTGGCAAAATCAAAATTCCGCCAGCCAAAAAGAAAGTTTTTCTGCAACAAAATATCTTTAAAATCTCCATAGTCCCGGTTTCTAAGAAATGCTTCTGGGCTAAAAAGACGGTTTATATTTGAATTTGAGATAACACCTGACTGAGTATCAATTGAATAAATATTTGGCAAAATCCAATATGAATTCAGGAACACCGCGATAGCCCCCAACTTCGCAAGTCTCCCCAATTTGATCTTTTTAGCCGGTGAGATAATCGAATAAGCAGTGAAAAAAATAAATATTCCGGCAAATGTGGCATACCAAAGTGTTGCGGCATAGGCTAACGGCGAAGATAAAGTCACAGCCATCAACCAAAAAATCAAATTTAACTTTCTCCCCTCTCTGATATATTTAAGTCCTGAAAATATCAACCACGGAGTAAACGCAAAAGCCGCCGGAAACATTTCAAAGGGAACAAAAAAGTTTTGCAAAGTTCCGAGGTTTAAAAGATAGAAAAGAGCGCCCAAAAATGACGCAGGAAAAACCCAAACACTTTCTTTTTCGATTTGAAAAACATATTTAAGAAAAAAATAGACTCCTAATGGGCCCAAAATCAGACAGAGAAAAATATAAGAATAACGGAGAAAAGAGGCAGGCAAAACAAAAGATTCAAGCCATAAAAAAATGATTCTTGGCAGATCCGCCATATGCGAATGTGCCGCAACTGCCCCCACGCCCTGCTCCATACGAAAGATACCGTCTGTGGCGCGCCTAAAGGCCTCAGGGAAGTTGAATTCGGGGTGCAACGAGTCCCAACCAATCAGATAAGTTCCAGGGGTGTAATTTCTAATACACAAAAGGGTTGTGACTACAATTATGGTAAGTGGAAATAAATATTGAATGAAGTTATTTTTAATTTTAAACATTTCGTCTCAATTAATGATACTTAATCATTTACTGAGACGAAAGGGCAACCTATCTCTCCATTTAAGGAAAAGTGGGTTGCCCAAGATCGAGGCTTTATTTAACGGGTAACCAAGGTGGTCAAATCGAGCAAGAGCTCGTTGCCTGAAACAAAGACTACCTGGATGTGGACACCCTTGCACCCAATGGGTACAGAACAGTTGGCGCCAGCATTCTGCAGGTTTGTGGGATTCAGCGCGGAATTCAGATTCATCATGGTGTTAGCACCGTGACTGGTCAAAGCCCATATGCCCATATCCAACGCATTTCCGTTGAAATAGCGTGCATGAAGCCGAAAACCCTGGCCAAACACACCGGTGAAATCGGAGGTTACACCGCCAACATTCACGATGACGAGCATACAACCGATTCGATTTCCATTTTCCTTGCAGGAACCGACATTCGGAATGTCGTAATCCCCGGAAAAGTAAAGGTAATGCATAGCGGCAACGGGAACGTGACAGGCTTCGCCAGCTAGCTGCTGACAGAAGTTTGTCTCATCCATCGCGGATTCCAGACCGTCCGGAACTTGATTACCGTTAATCACACGGAACTCCGGAACCAACGGGTTGGGAACATTCGGGAATGTAGGCCAAAGCTCCGGGGCAACTTTCCGCAAGTTCCATTTGCTGGTACTCTGCCGGAAAGTGGTGCCGTCGCCACGGTCCTTATCTGCCCCACTTAGCCAGGTCAGTTTCCAATCATCTGATTGAATCAAGCTTGGTATGGTGGTGGCGGTTGGTAAAATTACCGGAGTCGGCGTGGGCAACGCTGGTGTTGCAGTGGGTGGTACAAATGTGGCGGTGGGCAATGCCGGGGCTTCTGTGGCTGCAGGCGCTTCCGGTTTGGGTACCACACTGGCAATCCCAAAGCCAATCAAGATTAGAGCGAGCACTGCCACGACCGCACACGTCAACAAAATATTGCGGGTTTGGTTTGTGTTGGTGTTTGAATACCAATAGCGTATTCCTCTCATTTTGCACCTCCTTAGATGCGTAGTGAATCTTGCCGAAAAATTGTCCGTTTCGACTTCGGGAATCCGGTTACCAAGTATTTTCATAGATTCCCGCGTTCGCGAGAATGACACAGGATAATCAGATTTCCGAAGCCGAATTTTTATTTTATAGCCTCGATTTGTTAAAGTACCTTCGAAGTTTTAAATCTTTTAGAAAGTATCACAGTAAAAACTGAAGCACTAAGAAGTCCAAGGCCAATTGCCGCCCAATTGTCTCCCAAGCCGGTATTAACCGGGGCATGAGTTTTAACTCCGCAAACCACTCCACCACCATAAGGCTGGGGGCAAATGACGTTTTCGTCCTCCGCGAGAACTACATTGGCCAATAGCGAAAAGCTAATTGTGAATAATGCAAAAGCCAAAAATAATTTCTTCATAATTATCCGGCTATTTTATCTTATAAAACTCGAGTTGTCAACATTACAGGACATATACCAGTCGGTACATGTTTTACTAAATTTGTATCATTCGTGCGTATACGAAGATCCTTTCGGGGCCGCTAAGCGTCTCGCAGGTGTAGAGGATTAGGTCGGCAGTATAATCTGTAATTTCCCGGGCTTTATCCACCTTATAAACTTCATAGGTGTATTTTCTTTGTCTCCAAACAACCTGAATCGTGTCTCCTGTTTGAACTTTGGGCAGGTTAAAAAAAGAATTTTTGTGCCTAAAAGAGTTGGTCCAGGCCAAGTAGCCAAATCTGTGAGCAGCAAAAATTACGGGATTGCCCGTCTCGTTTGGAACTCCAAAATCCGAAACTCTCCAAACACCGCGCCTCAAGGCTTCTTCGTAATTATCGTATGTAGCCTCCTGAACAGTCGTGTCAACTCCGATTGAAGAAATTGCAAGGTGATTTATTACAGGCAGTCTGGAATCAAAAGGAGGTATATATTTCCTTTGGCCCGTTTCTCCGATCACAGTCAAGATCTTGACCTCACTTGGCGAGAGTTGGAAATTGGCCGTTTGATTTGTCACCTCGGTTTGAATCCAAAACCAAATGCTTGGTGAGTATGAAATCAGAACCAAGATAACTCCAACCACGGTAAAAAGCCGGGCAAACTTTGAAAAAATTGTTTTGTTGGGGCTTACGTACTTATGATATAAGACGACTTCGGGCATGTAATTAATATTACCTCAATTCCGTTCTTTAGGAGCGGGTAGAATTCCTGCCCTAAATTCCACCCGTCCCTGAAAAACAGAATATGGCGCGCTTCTCTCAAAGGCCCTTGACAACTCCCTGTATCCGATTTAGTCTGATTACGATTTGTCTTACGATTATCTTTTGCAAGAAAGGTGGTCGCCTGTCCTAGACAAATCCCGTGTCCAAACGTTTAACTACGTTTGGTTTAGTTTTTAAAGAGCATCTCTATTCGTGGCGAGTCCCTTTAATCTTAGAGGAGAACCCAACGATGGCGATGCTCTTTTTTTGATATTAATACTTTTTGTTAAAATTGTCAAACCCCATAACTTATTTGGTTGATGAAACAGGCATACCTATAATCTTTTTAGCTTCACTTTTGACCGAATTTTCGGGCAATTAAATTACTTAAAAATAAATGTGGATAAGTAGTGTATAACACTACTTCGGCTTCGCCGTAAGTTGTTACTAATTATCTGCGCAGAATTTTTATGGTTTCACTTACAAATTTATATTTAGCAGATGATATCGCCTCCGAAAACCCCATTCTTCTTGCCTCTTTTAATCTTTTATCCTGGGCTACAACTTCCCGGATTTCACCGAGGAGACCAACCTCCCCGACCGCAATAATTTTTCCTGAAATTGATTTATCATAGTAAGATGAAGCAACTGCTAAACAAATTGCCAGGTCGCTCGCCGGTTCCGTAACTTTTAACCCCCCTGCGACGTTTACAAAAACATCGTGATCGTACATCGGCAAACCGCACCTTCGTGTTAGAACCGCAAGCAAAAGCTCCAATCTTCTTGAATCAATTCCTTGCGCGATTCGACGAGGTATGGCCAATTTTGTGGGAACAACCAGGGCTTGGATTTCCACCAAAAGTGGGCGTGTTCCCTGCATTACACTTGTGACCACACTCCCCGATATATTTTTGATGCCCTTTTCCAAAAATGCTTTTTCAAGATCATCTACCGGAACTAATCCTTTATCCTCCATCTGAAAAACTCCGACCTCGTCAGTCGGTCCGAATCTGTTTTTGACAGCCCTTAAAATACGTGTAGTCAGGGTCTTATCCCCCTCAAACCACAAAACAGTATCAACTATGTGGGCCAGAACAGCAGGGCCAGCCACAGTACCTTCTTTGGTAACATGCCCTACAAGAAAGAGTGGGATGTTTCTTTCTTTGGCCGCGTGTAGTAAACGATTGGCACATTCACGGACCTGCCCTACCGATCCTGCCATGCCACTTAGATCAGATGTCGTCATCGTCTGTATCGAGTCAACAATAACAGCATTCAAGGTGACACCTTGGATGCTATCTATAGTATTTATTATAGAATCGACATCGGTATCCTCCAACATTTGAATCCCTTTACTTTTTACTTCCAACCTTTTCGCCCTTATAGCCACTTGATTAGCAGATTCCTCACCACACACATAAAGAACACTTCCCAGCTTATCCGCTATTTGTGTCAGGATTGTACTTTTGCCTATTCCGGGCTCTCCAGCGATTAATACTACTTGTCCCGGCACTAGCCCCCCGCCAAGTACCCTATCCAGTTCGGAAATTTTTGTTGAAATTCGTTTAGTGTCGGCAGATTTAATATCTGAGAGATTTACTGGTTTGGAATTTATAATTTTTGAACCTTGTTTCGAATTTCGAGATTCGGATTTCGAATTTGTGGAAGTTACTGTTTCCACAAGGCTGTTCCACGTCCCGCATTCAGGGCATTTCCCCAGCCAACCGACACTTTCATATCCACACTGCTGACACACGTACCGTGATGAAAATTTTCCCATGACCTATTCTACCAGAGCGGACAAAGAAATATATTTTGAAGGTTACTTACACTTAAGTATACTGTACCTATCACAGGTATTTTTGGAGAAGCATCTGCCAAATAGACGCGAGCAACTAAACCCCTCCTTGCACGGAGTCTTCCCATTGCACTGCGAGTATGATCGGAGACGGGTGTCGCCGCCTGCGCCACTCCCACTGCCGCCACCACCGGGAGGGGGGGTATTAGTTCCCCCACCACCAATACAATTGGAATTCTGGCAAGTCTTACCAGGGTCGCAGTCCTCATCGCTTTCACAAGTGCCACCACCGGGAGGGGGGGTATTAGTTCCCCCACCACCACCGCCACCTTGCGGATTTGCACAAAAACATGTTAGCAGGCCACCACCGGAAAGCGGTGTACAAACTCCAGTATTATTTGGGCACTCAATGGTCGAACATGGATCATTGACGAAATTGCAACCTCCAGCTTTCTCACGGATGTCTTGAGACTGCCTGACGAGGAGAACGCCGGCGGCAACCGCCCCCAACAAAAAGACAAAACCGACAAGCCGCCACATATTTTTCTGCTTGTCTCTAGATTTCACCATCAACTTTAATTAAATCTCAAACAGGATTCAATGTCAAGGCCCTTTTGACATTTTGTTAGGGCAAGCATAGAATTCCCCTTGCGTGCTTGTTCTTTGACACAAAAAGGAGCCAAAAGTGAAGAAAAGATTTGATTGGCAATTCTATCTTTTGCTTTTAATTGTTTTGATTTTATCGTATGACGCAATCGCCTTATACAAAATCCGTCAAGATCGGAAACCCATTGCTCCCCCCTTTGCCTTACCAACGGCAATAATGCCTGTTAATACTTCAGAGTTGTACGAATTCTGCGTCTTACGGGAAGACAACAGGGATTCAGATAAAAAATATGCCGGAACACAAATCCCATTCCAACCGGTTGCAATAGCCACTGCCCCCACGGCGCAAGCATCAGTTGAGCCAATATTGCAACCCGCCATAACTGAAGCGGCATCTATTCGGGAAGTTCCCACAAAAACACCTTCAAAAGAGATGCCGTTTTCTCTTCCAAATATTGAAGTTGTAAAAATAGGAAATTTTAAACCTACCAACTACCATTTTGTTTTGGTGGGATCAGGATACGATAGTCGGGAGAACCGGGAAAAACTTGACAATCTGATTGCCGGATTTCAAAAAAAGTTTTCCGGAATTAATGTGGATTTTGCGTATATTAAAGAGCCTGTAAATATTCGTTTCAAACGCATTGATACAATAGTTCTGTTTGAAAACGACAACGATAGAAAAATCCTGGTTAAAAAAATTAAATCCATGTATCCCATGGACAGCCTGATTGTCGCCTTAAATGCGCCGGAGATCGTGGGTTCGGCGATTTTGGGAATGCCGGAAGGCAATTTTGCTATCCTGACATCCAACACACAGGAGGCGCCGTTTATATTCACTCACGAAATGGGGCACCTACTGGGGATAGAAAACGACGGATACAACCGTTACTTTAAACCCGAAGACCTGCCCAATACCGAGCTTTTTTATATAGATAGTATGCCTAAAAAGCTGGCGCG
Source organism: Candidatus Woesebacteria bacterium GW2011_GWB1_39_10 (assembly GCA_000993205.1). Classification (GTDB taxonomy): domain Bacteria; phylum Patescibacteriota; class Microgenomatia; order UBA8517; family UBA8517; genus GWB1-39-10. The sequence goes on along the minus strand of LBVU01000005.1, from coordinate 22,210 downwards.
GGCGCTGGAAGAACTCGGGGAAACTCCTCCGATGTATATTGCAGGAACCTGCAACGGGAGAATGCTTTATACATTCTACAATTCTTTAGAGAATGTCTACGGCAATGTCCCCGTCGGCGGATTGCCTGCAGAATACCTGAACAGTTTGGAGTTTACACCCCTCCAGATCCTGGAGATGAACGATTACATTTCGAGTCACTAAACAAACACGCACCCGGTGGGCCACAAAAGATACCAATCTTAGTGGCCCACCAGAATTACTCCAAAATATACCCTCAAAGTATCCTATAACTTGACTTTCAAGGCTTGTTGTGCTATGCTTACACGCATAACGGATAGGTCCGTTTAATTGGTTTAGAAGCACTTTAACTAATTAAGCAGAATAACTAACTCCACTCTAGCCAAAGGAGGCTTTGATGAAAAAAGTTCTCGGTTGTTTTGGTCTGAGATTTTGCCTCTTTTAGCAAAATCTTCCCAAACATCCATTGTTATTTCGGCGGGAATTTCAGAAGAATTAACTGACATGACATGAGATTAACCAATGTGGCTCAAGAAGTCAACAATATTTCATCTCCCATAAACATCTTTTAGTCTGCTGTTTATCTCTGATCCGGGATCAAAGACAGAGCCCAAACCGGCTTCCTGTGTGTGTCTGTCCAATTCACTCATCGTGTCACGTCCCTCTACCTGGAGGATGATCCTAGCCTGGTCTATAACCGCTCCGATTACATCCACTTCGTGTCTAATTTGAGTAGGTGTGTAATAAACATTGTCAATCACTATCCCGTTAAATACGGCCTTTAGAGCCAATTTCATTAACTCGACTTTAGCATAAACCATCTCCCAGACGAAATCTTCGCCGATTCTTGCTACGTCCCGCGCCGTTTCTGCAATTGCCGTTTTCTCTTCTTCTGAAAATTGAACCTGCCTTTCCTGCATATGAAGATTCTATGCTCAAAAATCTGAAAGTCAAATCTTCGGCTTTAAGGGGGTCTACAGGGCTGTAGAGGAATTTAGAGGATTTTAAAGCCTGCCGGCAGGCAGGGAGTTTATCGTTTAAATTTCTCGAACGTTCTCATCTTCTCAACCTGGTAAAACTTCTTATCCGCGTTTAGCTTTTTCTCCAAAGATTCAACTAGTTTCCTAATGTTCCAGTCAGTTTTATTTATAAGTTCTATGAAAATTTCGTAAGTCAGGGTCTCGGCCCTAAGGGAATCTACGGGGTCGTAAAGGAACTTAAAGGACCCTTTAATCACCTCTAATTTCCTATAACTTCCTTTATCTGGTTTTGAAATGACTGACTTCTTAAGTGCTTCATGCCAGTCTTCTAAATTAATCCCCAAACTTTTTAAACTTGAGCCGGGTGCTGACTTTAGAATCCCGTCCTGCAAACTTCTTTGAACATCCCCTTTTTCCTCTATCAAACTTGCCCGAGAATAACCCAAGAAATTTATGTACTCTGAGGTGGTTTGGCGGGCAAAGCCTTCTTCTATGTTGGCAACAACTGATCTTGTGGCATCGTCGGATTGCGTTTTTAATCTATATAAAGATTTGGGAAGGCTGTCTGTGAACTTCTTATTTAAAACACGAAGGAGACTTGCGTTTGACCAGGCTACCAGATATATATAACCGTTTACGGTTTTTGAAATTCTTGATTTTTCCTGGGGTTTTTGACCTTGCGATAGCTCTAGGTAAGTTTTCTCGATTAACTGTTTAACTATGTCGTCCACAGAATTAGTTTAGAGGAATTTATAGGAATTTAAAGGAGTTTACAGAAACAGACACCAACTTACCCTTAATCTTAACCCCATAAATTCCTGTAAGTTCCTCTAAATTCCTTTAATCTTTTACTTGTACCCCACTGGGGCTGTAGTGAGGACTGTGCCAATTTATGGCTTAATACCTACAACTATTAATAAAATGATTAGAAGTGCTTTTGTCTCTGGATTCATTTTTTTAAATTAATATATACAACCTCGTTTATCCTCAACCACCTTTCCCTTTTCAATTTTAGCAGACCCGCACAGAGTAATATTTTCACTGTAGGCGGGGCCAATACTCGGACATTTACCAACGAGATTGTCCATTGGTCTTTTTTCGTCACCAAAATTAAGTCCGGAAGTAAAGCAGGTATTAGAAACGCATTCGTCCCCTGAAGTGCAAGCTTTACCGCCATCCGGATATGTTTGATAGCATCCGGTCGGCCCCATTCCAAAATTAAACCATTTATATCCTTTAAAATCACAGGCCAACTTTGAAAAACCATTGTTAAATGAAAAGCGGATGTAAAATAAACCAGCAAAAAACAAACCGGCAACAAAAAGAATTACAAAAACAAATTTTAGCAATCTTGGTTTATTTTTTGTACTTTTTTTCATTTTGTTTTAAAAAGTCTGTATCTACCCAATAAACATTTGGGTGATCAGGATTTATCCAGACATCGATATTTTCACCATGGATTAATACCTTATTTACTGCTTTACTCTTAGATGGCCAGAAATAGCTATAACCGAAGGAAACGATATCGCTGTAAAATTTTAATTGAGTATGATCTTTTGTAGCTACGGTATGTATATATCCTTTTTGGAAAATAACCGATCTCCACAAGTCTAAAGTTATTGTTTTAAATTTTGATGATAATTTTTCTCCATTTCTTTTTAACCAGTTAATCTGCTTTTTTCTAAAATTTCCATAAATTTTTACACAAAGTAAAAATAGTAATAAAAACAAAATAAATCCTATAAATATTTTGGCTGAAAAATTAATAGAAATTGTTAAAACGAAAAAGAGAATAATATAAAGTATAAAAACTAACTCAAAAACACCACCAACTTTTCCGTGGGAGTAACAAGGAATATTTTTTTCTAAATATTTATTCATAGAGTTTTGAGTAGTTGAATCCATATTCGGCAGTGTTTATGTGTGAATCATTAAGTAAAATTCTAGCAACTTCACTTTCTTTGCCCTTTTCTACCTTTACAATATAAAATCCGGCTGTTTTAAGATGCTTACGATCTGAAGAGTAAAAAAATGGTAGTTCTAAACCGTTTTTATTTAATACATCCTCCGCCTCTTGATTTGTTGTCCCGTCTTTAAATGAAATCACTATTTGGCCCGAATAGCGAGCTTTACCATTAAAAGGAAAATAAGTAGAAAATAATGTGTATGTAAAAACAATTATAAAAAATAAAATAAGAATAGATACTATAACACTCGGTATCGAAGTAATAATCGTTGCGATTTTTTGTTTGTTCTTTTTTTGCAAAATCCAACCAATAAACATCGACGCCAATCCAACTACAGGATAAAGTAACCAGTCCACAGCCCTATTAGCAAAAGGTTTATTTGAGTTGTAATCAGAAGACATCCCCAACCCAAAAAGCATCAATAAAAACCAAAAGGGTAAGGTTCCCAAAAATACAATTCTAAAAAAAGATATCCAATCAAATGATTTTTTAGGCTGTTCCATAAGTTATTCTAATGTATGCAGTTCCCTCAATGGGTTGCTTTTTTATAGTACTTAATTTCATTCTACTTTTTTAATACTTTTAATAACATCTAAGGCCTCAGTAAATATTTTTTCATTTACTTGTGGTGGTGTTTGTATAGTAATATCGCTTAGTTCATAACCAATTTCTTCTTTTGTTGATTTAATACAAAAAATATAAGTTTGGACATCTTTAAAATAACGCATTTCCCCTAAATTAGAATCCAGTTCGTCAAACTTAACTTGAGTGAAGTCTCTTGACGGCCCATTAAATAGCGGAGAATCTTTAAATTTACATGTTCCTGTACCCGCTATCAACTCCTGGTTGATATTAATAACATAATTGTTTTTTGAGACCTTAATTTTGTCAAATGATTTTTCCAAACTTGCGTCTTCTGTAACTTCCCACCCCGGATGGTAACTAAAAGTTAGCTTTGAAAAACCAACTTTTGTCGCATAACCCTTGGTTGTATATCTTTTTTCCCGAAAGACCTGCCCCACTCCCAAAACAACTGCAATTAAAATTACCAAAACTAAAACAAGTCTATTTTTTTTCATTTTATTAACACTCATAATTATTATGATATTGACTCAAATCAAACTCAATCATATCATAAGCAAACCACGACTTCTTGTAGTTAAGGATGCGAAAAAATTATGAAAATAATACCTTTAGACGGAAATAAAAACAAAATATCGTTTATCGTTTCGGTTCTGGCTGTGTTTTGGATGTTTTATCGCTTTTGGATCTTGGTAGATTTTATTAATACCAGTAATTGGAAAGTTTTGTTAATAATTGAACTTGCTCTCCATACCCTATTTCCTATCGGAATGGCTGTTCTTTTTTTTAATATGATAAAAACATTCCAATGGAAAATGCAAAAAAACACGACCCGCTTGTTTGTTATGTCTTTTTTCCTGATTGCCATTATTTACTCCACACTTCTTGAGTCTCCACTCAAGAGCTTTAACGATCTTTCAAACGGACCAATTTCTTATTTCGGCTCCTGCACTCTGACTTCAAATAGGTGGGAGTTTGATAATCCTCTTGGCTGGTACACAATGTATATAAAAGGTCCTGATGGAAAAGACAGGTATGTTCATATCATTCAGAAAGACTTTGAAAAAATGCTACTCCCTACAAATAATTTTAATGAGGTTCTTAGAATAAGTGGTGATTGCAACCGTCTGGTTAATTTGACATATCTCCCCAACATTTCTGTTGCTCTTGAGGTAAAGTGAAGAGTTTATTTAAAACCCCTTTTTGTGCCATATTCTCTGGTTTTGTTTAACTTAAAAGTGAAATCGCTATCAAATTCATCACTTAATATTCCATAAATTGATAATAAGTGTTCATTGTTATCTATTGTGGTTGTTCTTACTCCATCCCATAACGATCCTGTCCACGTCTGGCCTCCGATTGGATACGACAATTCCCCAGTTTCCCAACTGTTCTTATTTTTATTTATAAAGATTTTTATTTTATAATCTTTGATATCGTTTATTATTTTTTTATTCTCAACTTTAATGCTACCCAGAACCAAACCGTCACTTTTTCTTGTCACACTTATCGATGTATATGTCCACGTCTCATGCGGTACCGGAATAAAATAACGAATATATAACCAAAAACCAAACCCTAAAGCAAGAATTAACAACAATAAACCAATTGCAAGTTTTTTGATCACTAAAATAATTATCTTATTGACTCGAATTGATTGCAAGGACTAAACAGATGAGTACTTTTAGCAAAACTGGGCTCATTTATACCCCACTGGGGCTGTGGTGAGGACCAGACCGAGGGCGATGCGCTTGTCTTTGACGTTAATCTCTTCAATATTGCATTTAACTTCCTGCCCCAAGGCTAATTTGTGGGTAGGTGGAATTTTAGTGATGTGGATTAAACCTTCTACACCTGGTGTTAGTTCTACAAATACTCCAAAGTCGCTGATGCGAACGACTTTGCCCGTGACCTTTGCTTCAGGCTTAAATTTATCTTCTACTTCGCTCCAGGGATCGCGTCCGGCGTGTTTAATGGAGAGGGCAAGTTTGCCTTCGTGCGCGGCAAGTACCCTGACCTTAACTTTGTCACCTTCTTTGACTACGTCGCTGGGCAAATTAACTTTGGAGTAAGAAAGTTCTGAAACATGGACGAGTCCCTCTATGTAAGCTTTCTCCTTTTTGACGGGAACTTCGATTTTTACAAAAGCCCCAAAAGCGGCAACGGTAGTTACCACTCCTTCGTAAACTTCTCCTTCTTTGACCGCTTCCATTGCTTTTTTGGCCAGTGCAATATCCCCTGCTTCCGACACTTCTTTCTCGGATAGAACAACTTTTTTACTCGCCTTGTTGATTTCCATTACCTTTGCCTTGAAGTACTTACCTACCAAGTCTTGGGCGTTTTTGCTTACGTCAGAACCCATTTGTGAAGTAGGAATGAATCCTTCAATTCCCATTACATCAACCACAAAACCCGCAGTTCCGACACCTTTACCCAAGACCGGAACTTCGACTCCGTCTTTCTTCATTTGCTCAAGTTTTTCCCAGGAAACATCGTGCATGGCATCTTTAAGGCCAAGGATTGTTATTCCGTCGCGGGTTTCGGGAACCAATATTGTGACCAAAACGCTGTCACCGACTTTTAATCCCTCAATATATTCTTTTGTGTCCGTGTAGCCTTTTTCCTTGACAATTCCCTCACTTTTTCCACCAACGTCAAAAATAACAGATTCCGGAGATTTTGAGAGTATTGTGGCCTTTACTCTTTGTCCTTTGGTGAATTGCTGAACTTTGTTCTTGGCGCCAGCAAGAAGCTCTGCCATAGTTATGCCTGTACTACTTGTAGTACCTGTAATACTTGTTTTACTTTTCGTTTTTGAAGTCACTTTTCATACCTGCCTTTCTTGTTGGTATGGGTATTATATAGCTGGAAGCGACAAGAAACAAGAGATAAGAGGGAAAATTTCTAGGCTGCCCTGATTTTTGCGGTAAATCCAGTCAGTTATAAAGATTGTTCCGTCATAAACCAACCAGCAAATTCCAAGCCAGATCCAAGTATTCATAACAGCCTCCTCAAACGTTCCAACATTTCCCTCCAAAGCGGCCAACCACTGGCGATTGATCCAACCAGGCCGAAGATGGCAAAAACCGCCGGGAGTCCCCAATTTAAAGGATCGAGCGCCAAACTTACCAATCCGGCCGTCAAACAGAAAAAGCTAAATCCAAGACTTCGCCATCTATTTTTGGTCATTTCTGTCTCCTTACATGAATTTGAAAAAGAACCTCGTTTAACAACGATTGGGAGAAGTTTACGCCTAAAAGAGACTGTAGTCAAAGAATTAATTTGGAGATGCTGTCTTACAAATTTGCTACACTGATACATATCACTGTAGCAATCTTGATTTGAGAGAAGAAGAAGTAAACTAGGCTCAATATGTTAGAATCTATTTCAATACAAGACGGTGAGTTGGCAAAACTGCCAGAACTTGGACAATATGTTATCAAATCTGAAGAGAATGGAATACCGTTTGAAAGAATCGAAGTGGACGGTTTCACACTTTTTATGAATGGTCACGGTGAACACAGTTGGAGCAGAGATCCAAAGGCTTATAGAGATTGGGTTGCAATTCAGTAGTTTTCCCCCACAAAAAATACCCTGGTCAAAATTCGTCTTTCTTTTTTCTTATTTTCCAAGGCTTGTTTTGTATCACTGTAACGTTACAATGATACATGTTAATTCTGGGTTTCAGTAAACTGAAATTAAGATTATGATAGATAGATATGAATTTTCTTAAGAAAATTGGAATTGGTATCGTTATTTTGACTTCGATAGCTTTAAATGGCTACTTTTTAATCTCGAAAAACCGCGAAATGACAGTTACTGAGGTCCATGACGGGGATACTTTTACTCTGGGTAATGGAGACAGAATCCGCCTACTGGGAATCGACGCGCCGGAACTAGGAAATTGTGGAGCATCAGAGAGCGCTTCCTTACTTAAAAGTTTGATTTTGAATAAAGTTGTTAGGATCACCGATGAAAAAAGAGATGTTTATGGCAGACGTATGGGATTGGTGCAGACTATCGGACTGACAGGGTCGCACCCTGTCAATGAGAAGATGCTGGAAGCAGGATGGGCAAGGCCAAATTATGATCCAAATTCGAAATCGGAAGATCTAAAAGCGGCATATAAGGACGCCAAAGAAAATAAGAGAGGGATATATTCAAGTCTGTGCAAAAAGATTAATCCAACTCCCCCATCTAAAAACTGTGTTATTAAAGGAAATATAGATAAAGGAACCGGCGAACATTTTTACCATTTACCTATCTGCCGCCATTACAATCAAATTGTACTTGATTTAGATATTGGTGAGGGATTTTTTTGTAGCGGGAAAGAGGCTGAAAATGCGGGGTTTAGATTGGCACCGGACTGTTTGAGATAAAGGAACTTAGAGGAAATTAGAGGAATCTAGGGGAATTTATTCAAAATATTGTTCCCCATTTCGCTGAAGCTTCGCGGGGCGAGCTGGCGACTGTGTCGGCCGAAGTCTTGGCGAAGGCTGATGAGCTTTTGTTTTGGAATTAAGTTGGCCTGGCAATGATTTATTTTCGCGGTAGGTTGCCCCACAACTATCGTCAACGCTGAAGCATTTGACTTCCGAGTTCGGAAAGGGATCGGGTCGGTCTACTTCGCACAAATCACCAAGCCAACTTAATTTCAAAAAAAGACACCAGTTTACCCCGTAAAATTCTGAAAGAATTTATTCGGGGAACAATATCTTGAAAAGAACATTTGCTGATTTTTCTACTGAAAAATCAGATAACTAGGTTCAATTTTGCACTGCAAGCAGTGCCTACAATTGAAATCTATTTTAAAAAGAAGGTCGCGTCCCACTTGGCTCGCACATTGCTCGCAGTACACAGAATTTAGTACAAAGTACATAGAGAAAACAAATATTTTGTTCCCAACTATGTACTGCGTACTCTGTACTATGTACTAAGTGCAACGCACGAACCCTGTGAGGGATCGAAAGATTTTGACCAATTCGCATTAGTAGCCTTAATCCCTTACGGGACTTCCAGCGCTAACCGATTAACCCGATATTCTGTCGGGGGTCTGCTCCTGAAACAAGTTCAGGAAGGAATCCTAATCTCGGAGGCGGCTTCCCACTTAGATGCTTTCAGCGGTTATCCGTTGGGAATGTAGCTACCCGGCGTTACAGCTGACGCTATAACCGGCACACCAGGGATTCCCCCAGGGAGGTCCTCTCGTACTGTCCCCAGCTCTCCTCAAGATTCCAACGCTTCTACAGGATAGAGTCCGACATAATTGTTTTAAACCCTAAAACACACTCCTGTGTTTCAGGGACCTACGATCGCTCGTAGGATCCGACTATATCTTCTCCCTCGACTCCTCTGGGTCGCTCGGGACTTTGGCGTATAGTCTGTGAGGATTCCAAGAAAATTCCTAAGTTTTAATTTCTAATTTCTAAATAAGTTCCAACCTGGGATTTATTTAGGTCAATTAGTAATTAGAATAATTAGTCATTCTCTTAGTCTTTCCTGCTGATTGACCGCACTTGATACATTTTTACCCATTCGACTCCTTATGAAGTCGCTCAGGGTAGTACAAGATTCACCGGTGTTTCCAGCAAATAGTCAAATTTATTCCAATAACTGGTGTATTGGTTCTATAGGTATAACAAAATATACTAAACCTCTACTTCCGATTTAATCGGAATGATTCACAACGTTGTATAGAAAGACAGCTTAGCGCCGTCGCTATGGACGCTCGGGCGCGACTACTCTGTTATCCCCGGGGTAGCTTTTATCCATTAAGCTCCAGGCACACCCATTGTGCCTTGGAGGATCATTAAGACCTACTTTCGTACCTGCGCGGGATGTATCCCTTGCAGTCAAGCTGGCTTAAACCTTTGCGCTTTACCCACCGTTTCCATCGGTGGAAAGCCAACCTTTGTGTCCCTGCGTTACATTTTGGCAGGGTACCGCCCCAGTAAAACTGCCCAGCAAACACGTTTCCCTTCCGAGTCTCCATCGGAACAAGGTAAGCCTCACATTTCTCAACGAGTGGTATTACATATTATCCCTGAAACAAGTTCAGGGTCCCACCTATTCTAGACAATCAAAAAATATGAAAGCAATGTCTACTTACAGTAAAGCTCCACGGGGTCTTTTTGTCCATGTAGAAGTAGGCCGCGTCTTCACAGCCATCGCTATTTCGCCGAGTAAACTCTCAAGACAGTTGCTAGCTCGTTACGCTATTCATGCGGGCCAGAACTCACCTGGCAAGGAACTTCGCTTGAAATCTTCGTCCTAATATTTATTAGGATTATGTATACCCAAATTGGGTATACCTGCACATCGCTATGCAGTCGGGAACATATCTTCATTGAAATTTATTCAATGTTCGGCATGTGTTCTCTGAGGATTCTAATTAATTCACTTCGATCTTTTTTAACATTCATATTTTCTGCAATTTTGATTATTTTAATCAATCCTTCATTAGAAAGATGATTTCCTTTCATAACCATTTCAAAAGTTTTAACAAATCTTTCAAATTGTTCTTTCTTCTGGGTATGCATTTTATGTGATTTAAAAAATGGGATTACAACTTTTAACAAGTCTTCCCTTTTCCGAACCACATATCTATATAAATGTTCTGTGTGATTGTCGTATCTTTTGTTGATATAAATATTGCCAACTTTAAAAAACTTTTTAATTTTCTTTAAAGCATTAAGACTGCTCGCACCCTGGGTTATTGCAAATTCATGCCAAACCTGGATACCGGTTTTATAGCCTTTTTTGTAACTACGGTCCGGTTGTTTTATAAAACCGACTGAAAAACAACCTTCGCCTTCAACAAAACCAACAATCCAATCGGAACTAATTAGTCTTTCCTGCTGATTTTCTGCACTCATAACATTTTCAGTATTGACCGAACTAAACACGTAGTCAATTACTAGTTTGAGATACTCAGATGTTCCAGCATTTAGCCAAATTATTCGTCCGCCGCATGGCGGACGGAAAGGAGTTAAAACCTTTCACCTAAGGCAGTTTGAATTCCACCTTAGAACAGTTATAGTTACTGCTGCCGTTCACCGGAGCTTCAATTCAGAGCAATTCATCTTGCGACGAGCCACCCCTCTTCTTAACTTACCGGCACTGGACAAGCGTCAGCCCGTATACTTCGACTTTCGTCTTTGCACGGACCTGTGTTTTTGGTAAACAGTCGACTAGCAAACTTTCGGTGCCACCCGGTTATTATGCCGGGCAACCCATCTCCCAAAGTTACGGATAGTTTTTTTGCCGAGTTCCTTGAGAATTTGTCTCTCGATCACCTTAGGGTACTCCCCCAGTTCACCTGTGTCGGTTTGCGGTACGGCTTAGTTTGACTCTTGCTGCGAACCTTTTCCTGCAAACTGAAACGTTCAGAATCCCCTATCTCGCGACAGAGTTTACATGACTGCTCGATTAATCATACTGCGGGATTTTCCACACAATACTGTCTTGCAGCTTGAACCCAAATTCAATAATGGGCTCTGATTTTCCAATTTGGTCAATCCCCAGCTACTCATGCACAGCAGGAGAATTATCAATTTACAATTTACAATTTACAATTAAACTCCAAATTCAAAATTCCAAAATTGAAAATTGAATAAATGAAAATTTATTGAAAATTGATCATTGATAATTGAAAATTCTCGTGCCATGCACGAGGTTGTCGATTCAAACCAAATAGTAGAATTTTGACTACTCTTCCATCGACTACGCCAATATGGCCTCGCCTTAGGTACCGACTAACCCACTGTGAACGAATCTTGCAGTGGAAACCTTGAACATTCGGTGCTACCGATTCTCACGGTAATTGTGCGCTACTCAAGCCGACATTCTCACTCCCGACCGCTCCACCATTCCTTACAGAACAGCTTCACCGCAATCGGAACGCTCCCCTACCACACTCGTGCACAGCACGAGAATTACCAATTTACAATTTACAATTTACAATTAAAATCAAAAATTTAAAATTCAAAATTGAAAATTAAACAAATGAAAATTTATTGAAAATTGAAAACTGATCATTGAAAATTCTTGTGCTACGCACAAGCATTTCTAGCTTCGGCATACAACTTATCCTCGATAAATCTTAGGCGCACGCGCCCTAATCGACCAGTGAGCTGTTACGCTATCTTTAAAGGGTGGCTGCTTCTAAGCCAACCTCCTGGCTGTTTTCGGACACGTACTTCCTTTAAAACTTAGTTGTAATTTAGAGGCCTTAGCTGAAAATCTGGGTTGTTTCCCTTTCGACATATCAGCTTAGCCCGATATGTCTGTCTAGTATGATAATTAACGTTAGTATTCGGAGTTTAATTGAGTTGAATTGCTTGCGCTCTCCAACCCATCTAGTGCTCTACAGCCAACATAATAGACCTTTCGGGGAGAACCAGCTATCTCCAGGTTCGTTAGGTATATTGCCACTAACCACAAGTCGTCCCATGTCATTGCAACGACAACGGGTTCGGGCTTCCACAGATATTTCTATCTCCTTCACCCTGCTCATGGTTAGCTCACCTGGTTTCGGGTCTGATTTAACTTCCTTTATGCGCCTTTTAAGACTTGGTTTCCCTACGCCTCCCCAAATAACTTGGTTAGACAGGGGAAGTTAAAACAACTCGCCGGCTCATTCTTCAATAGGCACGATATCACCACGCGCTGCGCGCGAAATTCCTAATTTCTAATTATTCTAATTTCTAAATAATTACCAATTCCCAAAATCCAAATTTTGGTTGGACTTGGTGCTTGGGTTTTATTTAGGTCAATTAGTGCAATTAGAGCACTTAGAAATTCCTTGTGCAACGCACGGCTCTATCGGATTGTTCGCAAACAGTTTCAGGTTCTATTTCATTGAGTGTTTCACTCAGCTTTTCACCTTTCCCTCACGGTACTAGTTCACTATCGCTCTCTCATCTTATTTAGTCTTGGAGGATGGTTCCCCCCGTTTCCCACAGAATATGTGTTCCGTGGTACTTAGGAATTCCCTAGGGTAACTTTTGATTTTGCATACAAGATTTTCACTTCCTATGATTAGCCATTCCAGACTATTCTGCTATCAAAAGTTAATCCCACGTCGGGCTCCTGCAACCCCCAACGCGCTGCGCGCGAAATTCCTAATTTCTAATTATTCTAATTTCTAAATAATTACCAATTCCAAAATTTTAAATTGGTACTTGGTGCTTATTTAGGTTAATTAGGTTAATTAGAGCACTTAGAAATTCCCTGTGCAACGCACTGGGTTTAGACTGTTCCGCTTTCGCTCGCCGCTACTGACGGAATCTCGCCCCCCGTAAAGGGGGTAAATTGATTTATATTCCTCGCCCTACTGAGATGTTTCAGTTCGGGCGGTTCCCACATTAGCCTTTATAACATTCCTTGCGGAACACATTTGGAGGCTAAGTTTCCAGCAAAGCTGGAAGGGTTTCCCCATTCGGACACCGTCGGATCAATGGATCGTGGCTCCTACCCGACGACTATCGTGACCATGTACGTCCTTCTTCGGAGATGAGAAGCAAGGCATTCACTGTCTGCGTTTCTTACTCTTGCGATCCCACACACCTCGTGCATAGCACGAGAAAATCCGAACATAAAATTCCAAATTCGAATATCGAAATTCGAAACAATATCTAAATTCTAAATTAAAATGTTCCAAACCGTTTATAATTTTGGATTTTTAAAATTAGAATTTGTTTAGTATTTCGGATTTCGGATTTCGAGCTTAAGGAAATTGTGCCTAGAATTTCCTTGTGCTACGCACAAGTCTGGGACGCGACCTTCTTCTTAAAATATTTTCAAATTTTAACGTTCTATTTTCCGCCGCTAGACGGATCAGTGTAAACTTGGAAGGAATCGAACCTTCCCATAGACTCCAGTAAGCCTTAACTAACATCTTTGACTGTTAAACGGCTCGCCCTGAGCGTAGCCGAAGGGTGGACTTAGTAGGAATCGAACCTACTTAAACAATCTGTTTAAAATCCTCTACCAGTTCTCAGTGGACCTGGAGGGAGTCGAACCCTCTGCCTCATCATTGCAAATGATGTGTTCAAACCGGGTAAACTTCAGGCCCAAAAATTACTTCTTGATGCCCATCTTTTCTTCCAATGCTCTGATTTCGGTCTTCAAGTTTGCAACAATATCCTGCAAAACCTTGAGCTCACTACTTGCCAACTCCCCGGATGCCGATTCGTGGGCAACCCCCCTAAAATGCTTCATCCGAAAGTCAACTTTGGCCTCATACTCACTTAATTTTTTCAAAAGTGCATCTAACTTTTCTTTATCAGACAGGATTTTCATGACATTCACTTTGAAGTCGGAGGAAACATTTTGAAGATACGAGCCTAATTCCGCTTAACCACGCAAACTTGCGCTTTTTTTGGTTGAAATTAGTGTAATTCTCATTAAATGCTCTTTGTTCCGTTCAAAGACTAGTGGGATTATACCAAGGATTTGGCCAAAGCGTCAATAGGTCAAACTAATGGCCTTCGTCGTCTTTTTTGCCTTCCCAACTCTCACCTAAGATCAAATCCCTATCCACCTTCAGTTTCATTACTCTTCTTTCGATGATTTTTCCTGATTTAAAGGCTGCTATCGATGCCTCCGACCACCCCTTTGCCCGAAGTAGGGCAAAAATATCTTCCTCATCTCCAACGGATAAACTGACAGGAGTCTCGAAGCCCCGGTTTGTCAGTATGGTTGGCCCCTCGACTTTTTTGACTTTATCCGGGTCACCTTTTGGTAATGATGATTCTGCGCTCATGGCCCGATAATACCACATCTGTTTTTAGAAGAAAAGTCCAACCTTACAGGGTGTTACCTTTAACGGTGCATATAGTTTTTGACAGGGTGCGACCCTGTCACACAGAAGTCCTCGGTTTATCCTCCGCCCAGATTCAATCACACCGGGTGTGGTTTACAGTGGTTTACAGTTTAATCTCCTTTATACAAACCACTATCACCAATCCTTTTGTCCATCTCCTCCTCAGTCATATTTGTAAACACACGCCATAAAGATTTTAATTGATCTTTCTCCATCGTCGGCACCACATCTGCTTCCGTTCCATCTTCACTAACTTTAGCCAAACAAGGAATTCCACCTTCTTTTAGATGCTTAATCAGTTCCTCCCCTATAGCCTCTGCCATAACGGCAGCTTCGAATAAATCAGGCGTATAACCAGCTTGGTCTTCAAACATATCCCCCACCTCTTGAGTCGAAACGGGTCGCCATTTTTCCATAGACGGAATTGTAAGGCATATGGAACTATTGGTCAAGTTATAGGATTCATTCCAGCCACCCATGCAAGACACGGTCTTAAATGGTGTATATAGTTTTTGACAGGGTGCGACCCTGTCACACAGAAGTTCTTAGTTTTTCAGCCAAAAAAAAGGCGGGGCCTAATCAAGTGAATGATTTTGGCGCCCGCCCGGTTACTTATTGAGTTTCAATAACGATCGTTTTGTCCGATTCAAAATGCTCGAGTATTCTTACAAAGATAGGCAAAGCCCGAGGATCAAACAACATGATCTTGTAAAGATCGTCCTCCGGGATAGCTGCTACCAATTTTTCACTGGTTGTTATGACTACCAACGAAAAGGGGCAATGTACGCCAGGTATTCTTAAAGATGATTTGAGGCTATCTTTTAAAACACGCCAGGAGGTATTGCCAAAGATCGTTACAAATAAAAATTCAACCAAATTCCTGTCTTCCGTCTCTTTTTTGGCAGGTAATACAACTGTCTTTGCCATTTTTTCTCCTTCGGGAAAAATCTTTGAATGTTAATTTGACTACAGACATCACACATCAATATTGGAACTAAAAAATGTGATGTATGCTCAAGAAATCACTCAATTTGTTCATCCCAGAAAAGTGATTTCTTTATATCGAACGTAAAAGTAGTATATCAAACAACTTCAAGAAGTGAAATATGCGCCGACTGGTGTATGTCTTATAGTCTTGACTTTTGAGCTGATTTATGGTAGCATACAGACAGTAAAAAAGCTTGCACTTTTCGTTCAAAAATTCAAATTTTCGAGAATTCACAGAAAGGAATTCAAATGAAAAGCAAGAAATTTTCCCCGACTGGCGTTTTGCTAATTGTATCGTTACTTTGCCTAATTGGTATCGCCATTGGGGGCTACTCGGCACAGAAACAGAATGACGCAAATTCCAATATCGTGGCTTGTCAACTACAGCCTGAGCCGGACACCGCCTGCGCAGTTGTTTTACAATTTGCCGTGTTAAACATTGCCGGCATGGCAGGACTAACTGCTCTCGCATTGGCCATGTTTGGAGTTCTTGTTCTGGCTCTTTTTGGCAAATTGCCCGAAACTCCCAATATGGGTTCTCTGCCAGACTAGCGTTGTTCCGCATCAATCCCCACCCTAACCGAAAAAGTAGCGCTTTCAAACGCAGCTTTTTCAACTTGGGTGGGGATATTTTTTGGGAAAAACACACCCTTTCAAGACACGGTCTTTAAAGGTGTTAAACTGTCGAAAAAAACGCCTAGAAACTGAACGATTGCCGTGTTAAAATACAACTTAGTTTATTACAAGGGTCGGTAGTTCACCGGTAGAACGCATTCCTGATAAGAATGAAGTAAATGGTCCGACTCCATTCCGACCCACCAAAACAGAAGCTGCTCCTCGAACTTCTATTTGGCTTCCAAACCACCCCATCCCATAATTTGACTCCACCACATAAAATCTGTATAGTTCCCCCTGAAAGTAAAATATTCGCACTTTTTTAATCAAAAATTCAAAAGCCAAAAAGGAGGCTTAAATGTCCATCCTTCCGATGTACACAAGCCAAATGTATGATTGGTTGGAAAGTTACCAGAAATCGAAAAAAGAGTATTGTTTTGAAGCAGATGGCACGACGCTTCTGGGGGAAAAAGATCCTCGACTGACTGTAAAGGTCACACTGGCCGGGGTGAAAAATCTGTTAAAAGCACCAGTCGCGACCTTGACCATTCGGGGTGGCAAAAAAAGGCCTAAGATCGGGGTTGTAATATTGAACCAAAAGTACGCTGGCGACTTTAAAAGATTTGAAAACGTCCTTCAAACTACCATTCGAATGTTTAACGAATTTTTCTCGTAAAAAAGATGAGGAGAAAAAATGCCTATTTCGTTTTATATTTCTGATTTAATAGCGCTGATTTTACTCGCCTGGTTCCTTGCCAATACAGGAACAAATCGCCAAAAGGGATTGGGGATTAAGGTCTTTCATACCTCAATCTTTTCTCTAACCTTCGCGTTGCTTTTGGCCTGGGCAATGTATATTTAGACCAATGATATTGGATTACCTTTCCCCCGCAAGCCGGAACAATACCACTTGCGGGGAATTTTTTGCATTTTTGACCGATCTACAAACATAATGTACAATCACTCTGCATGGAACAGACTGAGGCCGCGTCCACCACGGAAATGCATCATCACCCGGATGAAATTTTTCCTTCGAGAAAAAGCATTCAAGACTTTACCGAATTTCTGAGAAATACCTTAAAAACTGAGAGCGGTATGTCCGTGGAAGAAAAATGGGACGAGTCCGGTCTCAATTTTGGTGGTTGGACTATCGGGCCAAAAGGAGTAACTTTATGTCCGGTTTACCTTCAAATTACCGATGCCTTAGGCACACTAAATCTAATGTCCGATCCCGATGAAAAAGTCGGCAGAAAGAAAACGATTGAAGGGCTTAGCCAAAAAATAAAGATGGCGGTCGAAGAGGGTAAACAGCAATATGATTTCCCTGTAAAGACAACTTTCCAAAACCAAGGGTATTGACGATCCAATATCCATTAAAGTCATCGTCCACTCAGGATTGTAACCCCAGGCACACCTTGCAAGGATCATCCTTTAAAGGTGTATATCGTCTTATTGGCTGTACCATTGTAACGTAACAATGGTACAAGAATGAATTTTTTGACTTTGAGGCCGTCAAAAGGTAAACTTCGCTCAATCTCGAATGGTGAGCAGGGGCGAATCCATCGAATCGCAATTTAAAATCTAAAGAAGGAGATAGAAATGCCTAATATTGTTGATACGTACCAACAAATAGAGTGGGGATTTGCCAATGCCCTAGAAAAATTTCTACCCGATAAGCTGGAATGGGTATCGAGTTTAATTGGATATCCAGTTCTTTATCAAAAGGGATTTTGGGGAATTTTCCAAGGACAGGTTGCGCAACTTACAGGTATGACCTCTGTCACCATCAAAAGTTCCAAATGGAAAGAGTCCATCATCAGCGCACTGCATAAGTACGAAGCTGAAAATGACGTTACCATTAACGTCCATCTAGATTTTTGAATCAAAATTTGATTTTGCCCCGGAGGACAAAATGAAAAAAATTGAAGATTGGTTGGTAAATCATCCCATACCAGGTCTTGTAATACTGATGATCGCTATGTTTTTCGTAATTGCTGCCCTATGGGTCACAATGTTTCTTGGAGGGTGGGCAATGGCCTTTGTCGCACAATCTGATCTTAATATCATCCAGGCATCCACTGTCGGCACGATTGTGTTAGTCGTCTTGGCAGTAGCAGATAGCTTAACGTATACACGCTGGAAAAGGCCTGCAACCGCTCAATTTTGGATCCAATGGGCAGCCGCCATAATGACCGTAGCAGTTTGGCTTATTGTTTTACTATTGCCTCTTTTGCAATAAGATTCGATACTATCTTTCCCCGCAAGCCGGAACAACACCACTTGCGGGGAATTTTTTTTGTCTATATATTCCGATATGTACAAGGAGAGCCCCTGTACATTGTATATAGTATTTCACTGACGTGCCTTTCATCCAATATCGTAGTATCATAGTATTAGTATCCAACATATGCCAACCCTGACCACCCTTTTTCTTAAGCTTCCAAGGAATATTGAAGTAACTCCCGAGGCTGCCAAGACTTTTTTGGCGGCACTAACCCAGATTAATTCAGTCTCCTCTATCCAAAAACTATTCGGCACTAAGCCCCATGCCTTAGCATTAGAAATCGCCAGTGTAAACCAACAAATCAGGTTTCTTATTACCTGTGACGCTGATATTGCCCAGTTTATAGAAACCCAGATTCAAAGCAACTATCCCCTTGTTGTAATTGAGAAAGTCGTAGATCCGCTTAGGATCGAAGACCCTGAGCGAAATCGAACGGGTCAGACCCTATTAGTTAAAGAGCTTAAACTCGCCAAGGGCAGTTATTACCCAATCGGCACTTATGACAAGTTTGCAGACGTGGACCCCCTTGCTTCCGTTCTTTCGGTTCTTTCCAAATCCGAGCCGACCGAGACTTCCATGGTTCAAATCGCGCTTGAGTCGACAGGAGGCGGCTGGCAAGTGAGCGGGGCCTCTTACGCCGACCATGGTACCAAAAATGAGAATGACGTTTGGTCCCCAAGATCGGACAAAATGATTATTACTGAAAAAATTTCTTACCCAGGGTTCAAGTCGTCGATACGTCTTATAAGCAACCAAAGCAAAACCATAACGGAACTTGCTTCAGCTTTTGGCGTTTACTCAAGGTCCGATGGAAACCATTTCTCTCCTATTCGCTATTCGCTATTCGCTCTTAACTCAAAAAATAAAGTTATTCAGAACACACTTAGTCGTACTGTAAGCGGAAATAATATTCTCAATATCCTGGAACTTGCTACCCTCTGGCATCTTCCGTCGGATAAAATCAAAACTCAAGGTATTGCTTGGGGAACAAAGGTCTTGTCTGAACCGCCCGAAAATCTTCCTAATGCCGTTACGGCAACTGAAGAAGAAAAGCAACATATAAACTTTTTTGGCAGGACTATATTTAAAAACCGCGAAACTATTTTCGGAATTAAGGATATAGACAGGCGCCGTCATATTTGGGCAATTGGTAAAACCGGTACGGGTAAATCTACCCTTATTGCCAACATGGCAATCGATGACATTAAAAAAGGCCGTGGAATGGCCATTATTGATCCTCACGGGGACCTTTGCGACATTATCTTAAATTACATTCCCAAAAACAGAATTAACGATGTAATCTATTTTAATCCCGCCGATAAAGACTACCCAATTGTCATAAATCCCCTGGAGGTTACCAATAAGGAAGAGGCGGAATTGGTAGTTAGCGGAATTGTTTCCATTTTTAATAAAATTTTCGGCTTTTCCTGGGGCCCAAGACTTGAATATATTTTAAGAAATTCCCTTTTTACTCTTTCTCAAATTCCAAATTCAACTTTACGCGACGTGCCGTTACTTTTAACCAATAGGTCTTTTCGTCTAAAAATAGAGGACACAATTCAAGACGAAACAATGCGCGCATTCTGGCGGGATGAATTTGATAAAATGCCTGAAAAACTTCAGCAAGAAGCAATTTCCCCTATTTTAAACAAGGTTGGACAGTTTGTTACTTCCCCACTGATTAGAACAGTAATTGGACAACCCCATAGCTCAATAAGTCTTGATGACGCCATGAATCAGGGCAAAATCGTACTTGCCAATTTAGCTCAGGGACGCCTTGGAGAAGATAACGCGGCCCTACTGGGGGCCATGCTTATCACTAAATTCCAGCTTGCCGCAATGCATAGAGTAAGCTTACCCGAGGAAGAAAGACGTGATTTTTATCTGTACGTAGATGAGTTTCAGAATTTTGCTACGGGAAGTTTCATTAAAATTATGTCTGAGGCCCGCAAATATCGCTTGGACATAATGCTTGCCAATCAATACATGGCCCAAATTCCGGAAGAGGTCACCAAAGCGATTTTGGGTAACGCGGGAACCGTCATGACATTTGCTGTTGGAGCGGGAGATGCGGATATTTTAAATAAAGAGTTTGCCGAAGTTTTTACTGCTAACGACTTGGTTAATCTGGGCCGTTTCCAGGTGGCTACAAAAATGACAATTGATAGTCAAGTTACAAGACCTTTTGTGTCCACTACCCTTCCCTTACCAATTTCAGTTAATGAAAATAAGGACAAAGTGATTCAAGTTAGCCGTGAGCGCTGGACTAGAAAAATTGAGAATGAAGAATTGGTAATTAATAACTACGGAAGCAAAACCCCGGATTACCCCGCACCGATCGCGCCAAATGCACAACCGGGAGGAGAGACGAATAACCCTCACCCGCCGCGGACATCACAATCAGAACCAACACCTTACCGCGAAGAAACACCTTTTAAACAGCCTCCGCCATTCTACCCGCCAAAACCCCGGCGATAATATATAACTTTACTATTTTTTTGGTATGATAGTATTGAGTTTAAAATTCGGGCACCTTTAAAACCACCTATCTTTTTTCAAGGAGAAAAAAGAATGAAAAATAATCAGATCTTTCGGATCATTGCGTATATCTTGATTGTAATCCTGCTCATCACAACCGGAGGCGCACTGGCCAAAGACGGCGGAGGCGGAAATGGTCGCGGGCACAAAACCCCGGGTCCTGACCCCTGCCATGAAACCAACACCTGTGGCCAGGGGGACAATGGCAATGGCAACCCAACTACCGGTTCGGGTCATGCAAACTGCCGCGCGCAACAAGGCGAAGTGGACCCCAATTGCACGCCTTTACCGACCAATGTTGGTACGATCACTCCGATCCCCGGTACCTTCTTCCCTGGAACCGGCGGTGGTGGAGCATTCGGCAGCGCAGGGTATTGTGGCGACTTTGAAGGCCCTACGGTGGAATTGCCAAACGTTGGAGTCCCTTACCACTATACACTCGACGGTGTGACCTATTCAGTCGAGGCATTCCTGGGAACAGCGGCCGAAGTAGGTCTCACGGTCAACATGTCCCCCGGGCTATGTTTTGACCTCAAAGTCAAGGATCCCAACCTCGGTCGGACCTATACTTATCGTGTCGCGGCCACGTTTGACAACACCGTCTGGATTTGGATATGGGAAGACTTGCTCGACCTTGTCAAATAAAACCTTAAGCTGAACTTTTAGATCACTTTAGCCTAAAGGCCAACCTCTTTTACTAAAAAGAAGTTGGCCTTTTTTACTGGCAAAAATCTTTTTCCCAACAAAAAACCACCCGTTAAAGGTGGTTTTTTGCAGAACTTCAAAGATTTGGTTAATCGTCAGACCCTGAAATCTGTTCAGGGTGAATTGGAATTCCATATGTGATCGGAAAAACTGCCCCGTTTTTTAAAGCTAAACGGCGACATTAAAAGCTGGGTGTATTCTCCGCCTAAATTATGAAATTATTGGCGGAGTCATCTCCTTAGAAAGGAGGTGATCCATCCGCACCTTCCAGTACGGATACCTTGTTACGACTTAATTCTCATCGCTGGTTTTACCTTGAGTCTGCACTGCAGACTTTAAGGTACCTCCAACTTTGCTAACTTGACGGGCGGTGTGTACAAGACCCGAGAACGTATTCACCGCGCCATAGCTGATGCGCGATTACTACCAATTCCGCGTTCATGAGGGCGAATTGCAGCCCTCAATCCCCACTGAGAAGCCGTTTGATAGGATTAGCTCCGCGTTACCGCTTGGCTACCTTCTGTCGGCTCCATTGTAGCATGTGTGTAGCCCCAGCTATAAGGGCCATGCTGACCTGACGTCGTCCTCACTTCCACCTGAAATAAATTCAAGTAGTCCCAAATAGATATTTAATATTTGGCGAGGGTTGCGCTCGTTACCCCACTGAAGGGAACACCCTACGGCACGAGCTGACGACGGCCATGCAAC
>LBVU01000004.1 GCA_000993205.1 Candidatus Woesebacteria bacterium GW2011_GWB1_39_10 | reverse complement strand
CATTCTTCGTTTGGTTGAAGTCCGCGGAATCCTGTGACAAGGAAAGGTAATCCACCCAAGAAAATCTACTCCTGAGGCTAATGTTTTTATGAATAATTTGTTTGGATGTAAGGTAAGTTTCAATTCTGTTTCTAAAAACTCGGATATTTGGGGAACAAGTTCCTCCAAATGGTTTTTATCCTCACTTAAAATTAAAAAATCATCTGCATAACGAATGTAGTATCTGGCTTTCAGTTTTCTTTTAACAAACTGGTCAAATTCATTCATATAAATGTTAACCAGTAATTGACTAGTCAGATTCCCAAGGGGTATCCCAACACTTTCTTTGTTTTTTGTACTAAAACTATCAATAACTTTTCCTAAAAGTGATAGGGTATTAGTATCTTCAATATGCTTATTTAATATTTCTTTTAAAATCTTGTGATCAATACTCGCAAAAAATTTCCTAACATCGCATTTTAAAACCCAAGCTGTTCGAGTACTGTTCCTGCTAACTTTTGTACCAAATTGGTGAAATCTATCCATTGCCCTATGTGTACCCTTATTCTTTCGGCAGGAATACGAGTCAAATATGAATTTTTTATCAAAAAATGGACATAAGATTCTGTATATCGCATGGTGAACAACTCTGTCACGAAGATTTGCTTTGTGGATATCTCTCGGTTTTGGATCAGTTATCTTAAAAGGAAAATACGGACCATGTTGGTAATTTCTTTCCGCGAGGTCTCTATGAAGCTGAATAATGCTATCAGTGAATTTTAAAGAAAATTCGGCAACGTCTTTACGTTTCCTTTTTCCTCTCAAAAACTCCTGCCATGAGACTAGCAAATTCTCAAGAGATCTCTCTCTCTCTCTCTCTCTCTCTCTCGGTAGCGCCTCGATTTTGAGTAAAATCAAAGAGGGATACTTGGTTTGGGTGAATATTACTCCTCATATACCTAGAAGTGCTCGTTATACAATTGGTGCTCGAATTGAAAATAAATTTCTTGACCTCCTTGAATTGTCATATATAGCTTATTTTAGCGAAAAAGATAAGAAAATAGAAAAAATATTAGAGTGTATTTCCATTTTAGATACGTTAAAGTTCCTAATTCATGTTAGTTGGGAAGCAAAATTCATTTCTCACAAGCATTATGAAGATTTGGCCGTAAACCTTGAGAATGTTGGCAAAATGTTTGGTGGTTGGAAAAGAAATCTAGAAACTCTAGAAAAGAAAAACCGCACTGGTTAAGTGCGGAAAAGAATATACTTTCGGATACGGAAGACAAACCTATTGTCGAGATTCCATTGATTGGTCGGTTTAGCCCAATTGTCATTCAACCACAGACCATCGTCATTGCGTTTGAGTTTAAAGACGTTCGGATTGCCATCGGAATCGGTTTTGTATGAAATGCCATCTATTTCACTGTCCTTGAAAATGTCAAAGGACTGTATTTTATTTGTGATATCAAATCAACCAGCATCTCACACCAAGTAACTTCTTTTTATATGACAAAAAGTAAAATACTCTACGAAAAGTCATAACCGTTCGCAGTCTCAAAATGCTTTTGTCAGAAAGGTTTCGAAAAGCCGTAGCCGTTTGATGCAACCTAACTAATAAAATTATATATGAAAAACAAATTCTATGAACCTATGGCATGAAGAAATAGTTATATTCATCGAAAGCGAAGTGTCCCGAAGGTTTATTAAGTAAGATATCAGCAATTTCCCATGCGCTCATATTTTCAGAAATCCGATATTCGGCATTCGTATCAATTGTCCCTTCTTTTCCAACCTTAATTGCTTTATCGTTAGGAGTTGTGTCTTTTGTATGTTCTAAAGCGTAAAGAAAAGATTTTTCATCTTTCACAAAACCATAGTAAGCAAGATTCCCAATAAGAGCTTCCAATGTAACGTTAGTATTTATTCTTAAATCCACTGTTCCGTCAGTTCCAGGCTTTGATCTAATTTCAGAAGCTTCTTTTGTGGTCATTCTCAATCTTTCTACGAAATAATCTTCAACTTTCTTGGGAGAATTCCAATCTTTTCCAGGAGCCTTGAAACTATCTGTGGAGGGTTTAGAAAGAAAAAGAAGATAAATAGAGATGAATACAGCAACTATACCCAAAAAGAGAATTAATTTCTTATTCATACCTAAGTATACAATTATCGGATCGTTTGGTTCCAGACCGTACTAATGGGTAGAAAAGAGATTCTCACGCTAGCTTCAAGTTCCGGTAACATTTTTAACTAAATTTTATCCTTATAACTAGCAAAAAGTGCCTATATTATGGCCTTTCTCCGGACATCGAGGGTGTGGTACAGGAGTTTGAGTTTAAAAGTGGCGGTTTTGGAGGTGTTATTGGTCTTTTCTAGGAGTCTCGGTCATGTGGGTGCGCTGCTTGGCTGGGGGATAGAGATTTGAACTCCAATAGGCAGATCCAGAATCTGCAGTCCTACCGTTAGACGATCCCCCAATAGTATAAAACAGGCTTATTATACCATCCCTGAGTTGCATTTTTGGTGAATCGCGGAGTTTCCTAACTAGGTGGTTGGAGATTGAGTTTCTCTTCTATCTTTTCAATTCTTTCTTCATTGTCATTAACTTTGCGGTTAAGGTCGGATAGAATTACAATTTCTTCACGAGTTGTTTTAAGTTCGCCCATCAGCTTGTCCTCACGACCATAAAATTCTTCCTTTGTTGGTAGATGGCTAATATCATCCTTTTTAACTAAGGATTCGTTCTCGTCGATTACTTGATTAAACAATACCTTTATATTTTTGAGGTCTCCTGAAGTTAATGTCATATTCTTATTTAATACCGCATATTCTGTTATGTCAATTACAATAATGTCCCTGGTTAATTACCCCGTAATTTTGGGGGCGAAGGGGACCTTGCGGATGAGGAAGGCGGTCAAAAAAGAGATCCCAAGAACTACCCCAAAAAATATCGGGTCGAAGATAATTTTCCCTACCGGAGTAATCCCAAAAGAATTAAACAAAGATTTCCCGACAAATTTCCAAACATTTTCCAAAATAATTACATGTATAAAGAATACAAAAAATGAAGCATCCGAAAGTTTTTTACGGGGTGAAGATTTAAGATGTTCACGATCAAATATATAAAAGAGAACTAGCCCCACCAAGATGGTGTAGATTAAGGTGCTGGGTCTAAAATTTGAATAGAAAGTTAAGTAATTGCCGGTCTTTAAAAAATTCGTCATACCTTCCCAAAAGATATAGAAGGCAGTTAGTACCGTAAAACCGGCCAAAATAGTTTTCCACCTTAAGGCAATCTCCAAAAGTTTATCTTTATTTCTCGCCGCGACCATTCCCAGAATAAAAACAAAATAACTCATAAGGGCAGTGTGTAGGGGGTCTTCAAGTTTGTAGGGTTTTATAAAATAATCATTGTAAAGAATAAGCATCTGGGAAAACGCCAATATAATAAGTATCCATTTGTTTGCAAGGACGCTGTACATTTTGTGAATAATGGGGAAAATAAGATAGAAAAGAAAGAGGGTGGGAATAAAGTAGAGCTGGTAAGATGCGTTTCCCAGGTACAAAACTTTTAAAAAGTTGTCATGATTTTGAGTATAAATTAAAAGGTAATAAATCACGCTCCAAAAAATGTAAGGAATTAATATTTTGCTAAAGCGTTTTTTAAGATATGCAAAATGGTTGGTATGGTTAACATAATTTAGTTCGAGAGCAAACCCGGAAACCATAAAAAACAGAGGTACTGCAAACCTTGCGATCTGGTTCAAAAAAAACGCAAAAGGAAAATTCGTAAGATTGTCTTTTATTGCTTCAATTGTTCGCGTTGTTGTATGAATCAAAACCACAGCGGAAATTGCAATGGCCCTAATTGCATCCAACGATTTAACGCGGAGTTTCTCCGTATTCGGAGAAACGGAGTCATTCCGAAGCAAAAGTCTATTTTGCGAAGGAGGATAAATCTTTCTATTTTTCATTCTATTATTTGTTCTTCTTTCTTTGCCGATAAAAATTGGACCCAAGAATCAAGGAATCCCAATATAATTTTAAATGGAGCCTCCAGTATAAAGTCAAATGTAAATGCTAGGAAGTTAAGTTTGGAAAGCCCTTGGGAAAGTCTGCTTCCGATTGCAAGAATCGGCAAAGAAAGAATCTCAATAAAAGTCGCTCCTCTGGTTTCCGTTCCTTTCCACGAATATACTTTAGCGATTTGAGCGATTCTATAGGCAAAAAATGCGATTATAGTAAGGAAAAAGATAAAGATAAATTTACTGAAGAAAGTGTATCCGATGCGTCCCAATGCTAGATATATTACCCAAAAAACTCCAAAGAAAAATAATGCGTAGAGAATGGAAAACAAATAATATACAAAGTTGTGATCTCCGTCTCTTTCCGAATTTTTTAAGATATCTTTTTCGTCCTTAAGCGAATCAAAATTTTCTAAAATATACCAGGCACGCTCTATTAGCAAGGCTTTTTCTTTTTTGGATGGGAGCTTAATCTGCATTGTTGTTAGCCACATAAGTACGGGAGGGAAGGTTAGATTTATAACAAGTGGAAGAGCACCGATGCGTCCATAAGCAAAAATTTCAAAAGGGACTTCAAGTCCGAATGCTAAAATCATCTTGGTTAAAAAAACGTAAAAAACGCTTCTTATACCGGCTGTGGCGATTTTCCCTGACATTTGGTCAAGTTGTGTTCCCAATACCTCTTCCGCGCGTTTATCAAATATTTCTTTACTTCCAAATATTTTCTTAAATCCTGCGGGTTGGTAAAAATACATATCCCGCAGGATTATCAATGGCGGCATTTGGCGTCTGACAAATTTACTGATTCGCGGAAGTTCCTTATGAGTTTTTGCTTGTGTAAAAAGTTTCCATGCCTCTTCAAATTTGTCTTTCGTGACACCTTTTCCGGCAAGCCCTAAAATGTGGTAGGCAATTTGTTCATTGTCACTTCCCGCATATATTTTGTCCGTAGCAAAAAAAGTAAGAAGATCAAGGTCAGACAAGTCCATTGTGACCTTTTGTCTAATTGCCTGGTAAGCGAAGAAGGTAAATTGTTTGTAATCGGTATTTAAATTAAAAAGCTCTTCAATTTCGGCTGATGCAATTTTTAAAATCCACTCTGTTGGTACCGAGCAACCAATAAAACCGACGTATTTTGAGAGTACCTTTTTAAGATTGTCTTTATCAGAAATCTTTATCTCTTCATACGAAACATATTTGGCCCACGATAGTTCCGTAAGCAAGCTGTCAGTGATTTTTTCAGGATTTTTATTTAAAAGCACTATTCTTTTTAAAATTCGCTCTATTGCCGCACGTCGTACCAAATTATCTGCCCGGTATTCCAAAGCGTTTCTGGCTTTTTCATATACACCGGCTAATGTTTCTACAAATCCGTGAGAACCTTCTGTAATTTTTTCATTTATAATTCCGCCATAAGATAGACGCGACAAAAGTGCGACAAGAGGTTTGTTCATTTGACAGATTGTATACCTAAAAAGCTCCCATTTGCACGCAAGTGAACGGACGTTGCAAAATAGTAACTTGACAGGGTACACATTTTTTGATAGCTTTGTACCATGAGGTCTAAGCTTGTGGTAATAGGTATCATCATTTTCGCCGGCCTATTTTTCTATTATAGTTCCGGAATCCACGCCGAAGGTTCTGATTCCCAATTCAGAACATCTAAACCGGAAAGAGTAGTCGATTCCATCGAAACTCCGGAACCATCAGAATCCCCGGAACCCTCCGAAACGCCTAGAGTAAAAGGAACCGACCGTCTGGGGAATCTGAGACTTAAATTTTGTGAAAACCATGAAGATGAAATTGACAATCGGCTAACAAGTTTGGGTAATTTAGTTGCCATGATGCTTGGGAAATTTGATGCGATATCAGCCAGAGTTCAAGAGTTCTACACCGCAAAAGTCGTTCCTTCCGGCAAAACAGTTACAAACTACGCTCTGCTAATTTCAGATATTGAAGCAAAAAGAACTGCGGTTGAGACTGCGTTGGCCAACAGCCATAAAGATGTTGCCGATTTTTCTTGTACAGGAGAAAATCCAAAAGGTCAAATTAGGCTTTTTAGAACGGATATGCAACTGGTTAAAAGGGCCTTGCAGGATTACCGTACGTCGATTAAAAACTTAATAGTAGCAATAAAGTCGGCAACATCCAGTCCTGTTCCGACCGCGATATAATAATGAAAATGAAAGCTAATCAAAAAGGAATAACTCAAATATTGTTGATAGTAGGAATTGTAGCGGTAACTGCATTCATCGGTTACCTCCTTTATGCCCAAAACCTGCAAAAACAAAAGACTGCAGTCTCGGCGGTTCCCTCTCCATATCAGGCGCAATATCAACAAGCCAGTGAAGCAGTTGAACCTGTCAACGACACAAGCAGTTTGAATTCAGCTTCTGCCAGTTTGGATTCAACCGATATGACCCAACTCGATACAGATCTAAATGCTTTAAACTCCGCCTCATCCGGTTTTTAAGGGGTGTTATAATTTCTGGTGGCCGATTCTATTTTCGAACAAGAGAAACAAGATACAAGACAGGATTTGTATGAAATAAAAATATTTCCCCTGGATGCCAACCAGGAACCATTTGTTATGAGTTTAAAATGGATTCGCATGAATCCCGGGGTTCATGTAGCAAGCTATGAAGACCGAGAAGGGGCTATGCATTTCTACAAATACGAACATGTGGGAGAGCCAAGATATAAGCAAGTACCTGACCCGAAAGTCAAATTTCCGGAACACATTTCTCTAATGTTAGATACAAAGATTGGTAGAAATGTTATTGCAAAAGCATCTGGAAAAAAAATTGGGAGTTCCACTTGGGGGTGGGCAAATCTTGTGCCCGAAGCACAGATGGCTGGTGCATTTCAAGATCCCAATATCGTAACAATCCACGATTTTGCCACCAACAAAAGAGATGAGTTGTTTATGATAATGGAGTATCTACCCAACGGTAATCTATCTGATTGGCTAAAAAAGGAACACAAGTCTTGGGAAATATCTTCAGTAGTTGAACAGCTGTCGTCTGTTCTCGAAAGAATTCATGTTAATCACAGGTTAGTTTATGCCGATCTGAAACCTATAAATATTGGTTTTGACAAAGACTGGACAGTAAAACTTATGGATTTCGAAATATCGGTGAGGATGAGGGACGATGGGACAGCTATTGGTGGGCAAGATAAAACTTTTGGGTTCGCAGCTCCCGAACAATTTGGTAATAATCCACGCCTAACAGCAAAAACAGATATATATTCCCTTGGGGCGGTTGTTTTCTCGATATTAACCGGTATTGATGGTGGTGATTACGAGGTCAGACTATTGAGGGGCAGATTCGAAAAAGATCCCAATTCTCTTATACCGTTTCGGGATGGATACAAAAAAATTTTTTCTGGCAAGCAGATGGAGGAAGTGTCTCGGATTTTGCACACGGCTTTAAAAGAAAATCCGGAAGAAAGGTATTCTTCTACAGCTGTATTTAATATGTATTTTCAAAAGGTGTTAAAATAGGTGATCAATTTAGACTTTCTTTTTTAATCACTTCATAACTTTAAATCGATGAAGTGTTATTTTTAGGTTTCCTTTTAAAATAAAATTCCCTAAATTGTTCTTTAAGTTGTTTGTCCTTACTTCTTTTTTCATTGACATTTTCGGAGAATTTTTCTACCAAACTTTTCTTTCTGCCCAATTGCGACTGTTCAAAAGTTGCCAACAATATTTGGGGCAGGTGAAATTCTAATGGGCCTGAGGGAATTTTTAAGAGCACTTGATACTTTGTCGGGAGTTTTGATATTACTTTTCTAAAACCTTCACCCTTTTCTTGCAGCCACATACTAACTTTTGTAATTGTTGCGCTGCTTGTGCGCGTTTCATTTTTGATTTCTACATAAGATTTGCCAGCAAGAAGAAGTTTCGCGATTCTAAGTCTTACGGCAAGATTTGTTATTTCATTTGCAGTGAGAAGATCTTGAAGAAAATTCGCAGTATCAATTGGGTTTTTTGAAAGACCGAATGAACTTATTAGATCAAAAAATAAAGTTAATCTCTCGCTCGGTTTAATTCTTTCGGCTCTTTGAAGTTTTCGATAGTATGTTGTCTTGGGCATTTTTAAAATACTTCATTGGTTTAAAGTGATAAAGTGGCCAATAATTTTGGTAGGAAAAGTAGTGCCCCAATGATTATCGATCCTATTGAAGCGACAAGGACGGTAGCAGCCGCAACATCTTTGGCAATTTTAGCTTTTTCCTGAAACTCCGGACTAATAAGATCTACGATTTGTTCAATTGAAGTATTTACAAGTTCAAGAATCAGAACAAGTGTGATAATAATAACCAGATTAAGCCATTCGGCGGGGTTGAGTTTAAGCGCGAATCCTAAAATAACAGCCAGTACGCCGACAAAAAGCTGAATCTTAAAGTTTCTTTCCTTAAGAATTATTCCCTTCAGACCGTTTATAGCAAAGCTGAAGCTTTTTATTAACGAATGCCTGTGTTCCATACAATATGATACCATTTAAATATCACGCAGTGGAAGATTTAACAATTCTATATTTTGCCAGCTTTTTCATTTATTTCCTATTCTTAGGACTTATTGTTTTATGGTTTATTGACGGTAAAATCAAAAAAGAACAAGTAGTTCATGCCTTGTTTGCTTGCCTTTTTGCTTGGGTCATAGCCTCTCTAATTAAGCATTTTTTTCCGACCTTACGACCTTTTATTATCAACGGACGGGAGATAGATGTTTTTTTAAGACCAAATGATGGAGCCTTTCCTTCGGAACACACAACTCTGGCTTTTGCCCTTGCCGTAACAGTTTTTATGCACGATAGGCGCGTGGGATGGATTTTTTTGATCGGAGCTCTTGTTGTCGGGGTTGCCAGGGTACTAGCTAATGTTCACTATCCGATTGATATTATTGGCGGGGCTTTCCTTGGTACATTGGTAGCCGTAATAGTTGAAAAAACCCATTTTTTGGATTTGATTAACAGATTTTCTCCACGTCACGAGCTTTCATCAAAAAAAAGAGAATAAAAATATATTTATTTTAACGTATTGACTTCGTATTTTGTTTGGGTTAGATTTAATTAATGACTGTCGAAAAAGATACAAAAATCTCAATTTTTAAAGGCAAAAATATTCGAAAAACCATTTATAAAAATGAGTGGTGGTTTTCTGTAGTTGATGTGTGCCTTGCCTTGACTGAAAGTGTCGATTCTGGAGCATATTGGCGAAAATTAAAACAGAGATTGACAATAGAAGGTAGTCAAGTCGTGACATTTTGTCACGGGTTGAAATTATTAGCTCCAGATGGAAAACTTCGAGAAACAGATTGTGCCAATACCGAAACGATATTTCGTATTATTCAAACGATTCCTTCTCCAAAAGTTGAACCAATGAAAAGATGGCTCGCAAAAGTTGGTTATGAAAGAATTCAGGAAATAGAAGACCCTGAGCTTGCAACAAAAAGGACAAGATTTTTATATAAAGCGAAAGGTTATTCTGATGGTTGGATTGAAAAAAGAATGCGTGGAATTGCCATTCGCGAAGAGCTAACAGATGAATGGCAAAATAGAGGGGCGAAGGCCAAGAAGGATTACGAAATTTTAACCTCTGAAATTTCCAAAGCTACTTTTGGCGTAACCCCATCCGAATACAAAAAATTGAAAGGCATTAAACGGCAAAATTTGAGAGATCACATGGATGACTTTGAATTAATTTTTACAATGCTTGGCGAAAGATCGACAACTGAAATTCATAGGCAGGAAAATACTCAAGGGATGCCAAAATTAAAAACGGATGCGGGTAGGGGAGGAAGAGTTGCTGGTATTGCAAGAAGAGAGTTAGAAAAAGAAATTGGAAGAACTGTTGTTACAAAAGGTAATTTTTTAACCAAAAAATTAAAACAACAATCCTAGTTTATAGGTTAGAGGACAATTACATTAAATATGTTTGTTCTTGACAATTAGCAGACGATCATTTAGACTGCTAAATACTTAAATGCAAAAGATGCAAAAAGATATCGCAAGACGAGTTCCCATAGTTCCGGTTAGAGGAACGGTGGTTTTTCCCCATACGGATACTTTAGTATCTTTTGGTCGGGCAAAAAGTGTTGCTGCTGTCAACTCCGCATTCCAGGATGATCGTGTTGTTGCCATTTTTACACAAAAAGATTCTAGAACCGAGGATCCCGGAAAAGAAGATCTATTTGAAATTGGAACGATTGCAACAATCACTCAAATGATGTCTACGGACGGCGAAATTCATGCTTTAATCCGCGGGCAAGCAAGAATCAGTCTTACCGAAATTCTTGCGGAAGAGCCGTTCCTTGTTGGTAAAGTTGAAGAAATCCCTGAAGAGATTGGGATAACCCCTGAAATTTCTGTATTGGCAAAAAATTTGCAGGAGCTATTTAAAAAATCGATTAACTTGGGTAAACAGGCCGAAATTATGACGGTAATGAAGTTGGTTTCGGGAGGGGTTGAACCGGTAGAAATGGTGGATCAGGTAGCCTCGCTTCTGGAAATTAGACAAAACGAAAAACAAAAGCTATTGGAAGAAATGAACTTAAAAGTTCGCCTTGATAAAGTTTCGGAACTCCTTGTAAAAGAGGTAAACGCCTTAGAAGTCGAAAGAACAATTTCATCAAAAACTCAAAAGAGATTCGAGGACCAAATGAAAAAGGCAATGCTTCGGGAAAAGAAAAGAACAATCGAGGAAGAACTGGGAGAAATGGCAGATGACGGCGAGTTAACCAATGAAGAAGCAAATGAGTATAAAACTAAAATCAAGGATGCCGGGATGCCCGTGGAAGTTAAAACCAGAGCGGAAAAGGAACTTAAACGGTTAGTTTCTATGTCTCCAAATAACCCGGAGGGCGCCTATATAAGGAATTATTTAGATTGGCTTTGCGATATGCCCTGGAGCCACGTAAGTCCAAACAATGTTGCAATGAAAAAGGCCGCCAAGATTTTGGAAGATGAACATTTTGGTATAGATAAAGCCAAGGAAAGAATCTTGGAATTCATGGCGGTCATGAAAATTAAAAAAGCCTCCGGCCCAAAGGGCCTACGGCCCGGAGGGCGTGTTAATGAATCACATCCAACAATTTTATGTTTTATAGGCCCACCCGGAGTTGGTAAAACTTCAATAGGTCGTTCCATCGCCAAAGCTCTAAACCGTAAATTTGTCAGAGTCTCTTTGGGTGGAATCAGAGACGAAGCGGAAATCAGGGGACATCGGCGTACTTATGTTGGCGCCCTTCCGGGTCGTATTATTCAGGGAATTAAAGACGCGGGAACAAAAAACCCCGTTTTTATGTTGGACGAAATAGATAAAATCGGAGTAGATTTTAGGGGAGACCCATCCTCGGCCCTTTTAGAAGCCTTGGACCCGGAACAAAACAAAGAATTTTCCGATCATTATCTGGAAGTTCCATTTGACTTGAGCGAGGTTATGTTTATTTGTACGGGAAATATTTTGGATACAATCCCCGGTCCGCTTAAAGACAGAATGGAAGTAATTACCTTTCCGGGTTATACAGAAGTTGAAAAATTCCAAATTGCCAGAAAGTTTCTTTGGCCAAAACAATTAAAAGCAACAGGGCTTGAAGACAAGCGGATAGAAATTGAAAATTTAGGATTAAAAGAAGTGATTGGCAGTTATACCAGAGAAGCGGGGGTACGCAATCTGGAGCGAAATTTGGCCTCGGTTTGCCGCAAGGTGGCAAGACTTGTTGCAGAAGGCAAAAAATATCCTAAAAAAATTGCCGTTGCCGATGTTCGGAAGTTTTTGGGAAGTCACAGATTTTCGTCGCAAATTGCAGAGAAAAAGAATGAAGTAGGGGTAAGCACGGGCCTTTCTGTTACCCCTTTTGGTGGGGAAATATTATTTATTGAAGTTTCCTTAATGCCCGGGAAAGGTAAACTCACTTTAACGGGACAGTTGGGAGATGTGATGAGGGAATCTGCCAAGGCGGCTTTCACTTGGGCGCGTTCTCATTATTATGAATTAGGTTTAAAGCCCAATTTTGCAGAGAATATAGATGTCCACATCCATGTTCCTGAAGGGGCGGTGCCTAAAGACGGTCCTTCGGCCGGAGTATCGATTACTGCAGCCTTGGTCTCTGCCCTTACAGGAATTGCCGTGAAACGCGATGTTGGGATGACGGGGGAGGTTACCTTGCGTGGACACGTGCTCGAAATAGGAGGTCTAAAAGAGAAATCAATTGCCGGGCATAGGGCTGGTCTCAAAACCATTATTGCGCCAAAAGAAAATAAAAAAGATCTAGACGATTTTCCGGAGGCTGTTAAGAAAGACATAAAGTTTGTTTTTGCGGAAGAAATAGAAGATGTATTAAAAGTAGCTCTAACAGAATGGCCGCTCAAAGTCCTTAAAGAGGTCAAGTTTGCCTCAATTTCTTCTACCCTTACGGCCAACTAGCTACCTTATTTTTCCCAATAAAAAACCTGGATTCGATTCGTGTTTGGGGAATCTCTTCCAGGTTTCGGTGGTGTGTACTTCTTGTGAATGCCTAGGCTTTCTTGACGACAACGCCATTCAACAGGTGGGCAATTGCCTCGGCGTCCAGACCTCCAAAAAGGTGTGGAACGTTGTGCAGTCCTTCCGGCTGTTGAGGGTACGATTCCATCCAAGCGTTGGCTTCCAGCAGGCGTCCGTCAGGGTCAGGAAGGACGATTCTTCCCAGTTCAAACGCTTTCGCCTCGACAGGATATTTTCGTCTGAAGAATTAAATTAGTGGAGTTGTATCATTGTAACGTTACAGTGGTACAGAATTAGGAATTGACACAGTTTAGTAATAGATTATCATTAATTGATGACAGGTATTAAAGAAGAAAAACTGGGTGAATATTTTGCTGAGGCATTTAGAGATGTTGTTTTGTCAGCGCTTGAAGATATGGAAGAAAGGTTAGCCTCAAAAAAAGATATTTTTAGGCTAGAAGAAAAGCTGGAGAAAGTAACTGAAAGGCAGGATAGACAGGGTAAATCACAGGAGGATCTCCAAAAAAAGGTTGGGGTTTTAGAGTCAGCTGTTGCCTGAATCTTCCAAGACGCTTACTGTTAGTTCGCTTCCGTTGTAATCAAAAGTAAAAGTAATGGGAACTTCTTTGTTATTTACAATATACAAGTTTTGGCGGGAACTATTTGCAAAAGCTCCGGGCATAAAGCGGATGGAAACTCCGTATTCCCTGGGAACATCGTTAATCTTAGCAAAGTCGTGTCTGGCAAGGGATAAAGATGCCAATCCCGCATCTTTGGCCACCCAATATATAAATGAGGCTAAATGGCAGACGCCGTCCCCAACCAGGTATCCGTCAGATTTAAATCCGTCGTCTGAGTTAAAATGGGCATTGGTAGTTTTGACCACGCTTTTGGCATATTCAGGCAGAACCTGGTCGTGAAAGGCAAAACCTTCTCCGGGTTTAAGTGTAAACTGAGTTTGGAACGGTTTTCCGACTTCTGGCCAGGAAATATCCGCCTTGTTTTTTACGGTGCCATCCATGTACTTTAGGGTTAAAAGAATGTTGTCTCTAAAGACCTGGTTTACTGAGGCTACGTTATATCTGTTTTCCATAGAATAGCTGCGGGATGCCAATTCCACGTTAGAGGCTCCAGACACACGAGGAGTGTTCGGATTAGAAACCAGAGCCATTATTAATAATAAATTGGCAAACATACAAGGGAGGATTCTATCACACTATGGGTTAAAAATCAAGCATCTCGGGATACTTTACATCGGTTAAAAAATCGTCTAATCTAAAATATGGCCAGGAAAAAATCAATAAAAAAAATTAGCTGGCTTAATTTTGCGCTTTTTTTCTTGGCAATGATTGCCGGTATTTTTATTCTTCAAAAATCGATTGTTGGAGCAACCTGCGCAAATACAGGCAATTGCAAGGAAAGCTTGAGTCTTAAGATTGAAAACGGAGCTGTCGCCACATTTAGCGGTCAAAAAATAACGCCTCCCCAAATAGATCTTACAAAGACAGACGAATCCAGAAGAGTTTTGGGAGAGGCGGTTTTAACAGGGGAAAAACGCATTTATGTAGATTTAACTACCCAGACCCTTACCGCTTATCAGGGAGACGTCGTTTTTTTACAAACTAAAATTTCGTCAGGGAAGTGGTTCCCGACTCCAACCGGAGAATTTACAATTTGGGAGAAAATTCGCGCCACAAAAATGTCAGGCGGACAGGGAGCAGATTACTATTACCTGCCAAATGTCCCATATGTTATGTTTTTTTCAGGATCGGGAGTGGCTGCCGGGCGGGGATTTAGCCTCCACGGGGCCTACTGGCACAACAATTTTGGTCACCCAATGAGTCATGGGTGTGTAAACATGAGGCAGGTTGATGCCCAGAAACTTTATTATTGGGTAGATCCTTCCACAAACGGTAATGTCACATTAAGTACCGGGGATAATCCCGGAACAAAAATAATAATATATGGAGAAGCGCCCTAGAATAATAATCGCAATTTGTCTGGTTCTTTCGATAATTTCCATCGGCTATATCTTAAGTGTGAAGGGAAAGCCGCAAACCGGAAAAACGGGTTATCCCTTGCCCTTGGCAATAGCCAAACCGCCACAAGAGATTTCTGTCGGCTCTCCCGATGGAAATTGGACCCTTACTATGAAGGAAGAAAAAAATAAGGAGACAATATCTTACAGATTCTTAATATCAAACAACGATGATATTTTTAACAAAGAAATATTTGCAAAAATTTTATCCTCAACAGACGCTTTATCGATCCCCGCCAACACTTTTTCACCTGATGATAAATATGTATTTTTGAAAGAAACCGGTTTAAATGGGGATGCATACTTCGTTTTATCTGTTTCCGGCGAATCCATAAGCGGGAATATTCAAACTTTAGACATTTCCGGCCTCTTTGCGGCCAAATATCAGGACTATAAAATTACCGATGTTACCGGTTGGGGTGGGGTGGGGCTGGTCGTTATAAATACGGACAAAGCTTCAGGGGGTGTGGGTCCGTCCTTCTGGTTTGAAGTGCCCTCGGGGGTCTTCGTCAAACTCTCAAATAGACTTAACTAAAGACGTGGATCTCCATACTTGACAGAAAAGAAAATAAACCTAAAATCTAAGCATATGGAAAGAGGTCCTCAGAATTGGATGTTTAATGATGGTTATTTTCAGTTGTCTGAAGGGCGTAGGTTTCGTACGGGACATCTTGAAATCGGCGGAGAAACGAAAGAAGGACTTCTAAGATCTCTTTCCCAAAATCACATAATCGTTAGTCCTTTTGCGCTTGATGTAATAAATAAAAATATTGTTTTTTCTGAAGATCGTCTTGAGATTAACATTGTCCGCATTTCAGCTTGGGATATGGATATAAATAAAAGAATTCCACGATCCCAATTGTTTAAAAAGGCTTTCGATGCTGGACTTGAGTTATGTCCTCTGGAAACAGCGGTTTATCTTCGCTTGGCAGACACAAGACAAAAAATCAATACGGCATACAGTGTTGCTTCGGAGCCGATGGTTGATCCTAACCGCAGAAAAAGAATTTTTAGGCTTGCAAATAATAGAGGAGATTTGGAGCTAAATGCGCTATGGCCCGGTCCTTTTGATAAAATATGGTCTATCGACGAAAACTTTGTCTTCAGGGTTAAAAGTAGGTAAAACTATCAATCAACACGGTTTAACTAATCGCCATCATTCGTCTGACCGCAACTTCTGCCGGACGTCTGATACTTTTCGGAATATTGACTTCGTATTGGTCAAACTTTAATGCGTCAAGTGTCTGCTCAAGAGTTATTGCGTGCATAAACTTACACCGTATGTTGCACATCCTGATTAAGTTTTCGTTAAGTTCAGGGTGGGTGGTAACAATATTGTCTGCCATGGAACACTCCGTGAGTAAGGCGATTTTTTTATTCGCGCCGTTTTCTGTAACCCATTTTGTCATCGCCGAAGTACTTCCGGAAAAGTCCGATTTTGCAATTACGTTAGGAGGGCACTCGGGGTGGGCCAGTATCACGGCTCCCGGGTAATCTTTTCTTACATCCTCGATGAGTTGGGGAGTGTATTGTTCATGAACATAACAGCGCGCGTTCCATCCGATTATAGTTGGTTTTTCGGTTACTTCCGCCTCACTTTTGACAGAGTCT
The DNA here is from genome assembly GCA_000993205.1 of Candidatus Woesebacteria bacterium GW2011_GWB1_39_10. Lineage (GTDB taxonomy): Bacteria > Patescibacteriota > Microgenomatia > UBA8517 > UBA8517 > GWB1-39-10. The sequence continues at coordinate 286,726 of LBVU01000004.1, read as the reverse complement.
TGTGTCGGGAAATATAGATCCATAGAAAGATCGTTTGCGACGTTTCCTGCCATATATTTATCGGGGAGAAATATAACAGAAGGAACATTAAAATATTTTTTAGCCCAGGCAATTACCTGATTAACATTTCCGGATGTGCAGCAAACGTCGGTTAAAGCTTTAACATCGGCAGTTGTATTGATATAGCTTACTATTGGAAGGTGGGGATATTTTTCGCGGAGCCAAACGAGATTTGCGGGTTTAATTCCCTCTGCCAGGGAACAGCCTGCATCAAGTGAAGGAATTAGCACTTTTTTGCTGGGGTTTAGAATTTTAGCGGTTTCCGCCATAAAATGAACACCGCAAAAAACAATAATATCTGCGTTGGTTTCCGCTGCCCGTTTAGAAAGTTCCAGTGAATCTCCTTTAAAGTCCGGAACAGTGTGAAACAAAACCGGTTCCATGTAATTATGTCCCAAAATCACGGCATTTTTTTGACGTTTCAACTCCATTATTTGGCTTACAAGTTCTGCTTTATATTTAAGTTCAAAATCAGGCACCACACTTTCGGGAATCGACTTTCTAAGATCGATTTTTAATCTTTCGTAAACTTCGGCCGATGACTCTTGCCTTTCTATCATATGTGTACAATTTACACTTTCTAAAAGAAGTGTATTCCTTACACTAACTATTGTCAAGTGAGTCACAGTCCTGAGTTTGTCGAAGTGTGACGCTATCCGGATTTGAACCGGAGTTCCCAGAATGAGAATCTGGTGTCCTGGACCGGGCTAGACGATAGCGTCGTATGACTCCGCTCAGCTGTCGCTGTAGCGCCTCGCATATTATTTTAACAGAAATTTATGCATTTAACAGGGGAAGGAAACCTATAATCTTGATTTTTTGGCATCAGCAGTGTACACTACGCATCGAATTAATAAATATCTATGTAGGGTTTGATACAGATCGAAGTATTGACACAGCTTTCACAGGGATATACAATCACCCCGTCAGCCTTAATATTATGAAATTAAGTCCCTCTATTTGTTATTTTAAAACCCCTATTATTAGGGGTCTTTAACTGTTGGAGAGACATTAATTAGCAGGTCCCTCCAAAAAATAAAATAGGAGGGATTTTTTTAGTATTAGAATATGAATAAAAATCTAAAACTTACAAAACAAGGACTTGAGACTCTGAAAAAAGAGTTTTCTGAACTCGTGGAAGTTAAACGTCCCAAGCTTGTGGATAGACTTAGCAACGCCAGATCCCAAGGGGATCTTTCAGAAAATTCAGATTATCAAAGCGCCAAAGAGGAGCTTGAGTTTCTTGACGGCAGAATTGATGAGTTAGACGATGTTCTTAAAAACGCTTCTGTTGTTTCAATAGATGGAAAAAATAGAAATTCAGGAATAGGAATCGGAACCAAAGTTACTGTTAAGGTAAAAGGCAAAGAAACTGTGTTTGATATAGTGGGCGAGTGGGAGGCAGATCCTGTTAATAAGAAAATTTCACACGATTCTCCGCTTGGATCAGCTCTTTTGGGCAAGAATGTCGGTGATAAAGCAGAGGTAGAAGCTCCTGCCGGAAAAATTCAGTACGAAATTCTCGCTATCGAATAAGTTCATTCTAACTTCCTTTAATCTCCTCTAAATTCCTTTAATTGAAGTTTTAAAGTAATGCTTGAGTTAGCTTTGGCGTGGAGGTAAACTTAGAGCTATGGGAAAAGCAATAGCCGTATTAAGGGAGGTTAGGTTGGAAAAACTTAAGAAATTGAAAGAGTTGGGGATTAATCCATATCCTTCAAAGATTGAATTGTCTGGTGAAATAGCGACAACAAAAGAAGCCAGCGAGAAACTCGATTTAGAAGTTTTGACTGCTGGTCGTGTCTGGTCCATTCGTGAACACGGAGCTGTGGTGTTTGTAGATATAACTGACGAAACTGGAAAGATTCAAGCGCTGTTCCAAAAAAAGTCGCTAGAGGAAAAATTCGACACACTTCAACTTGTGGATATTGGCGACTTTTTAGCTGTTAAAGGAAAAGTTATCAAAACTCAAGCCGGGCAGATCACAATCGATGTTTCTGAGTTCCAAATTTTAAGCAAAGCAATTCGTCCACTTCCGGATGATTGGTCTGGCCTTAAAGATACTGAAGATAGATATAGAAAAAGATATCTAGATCTTTTGTTTAATCCCGAGGTTAGAAAAAGATTTGATACAAGAACTATTTTGATTAAAGAAGTCAGAAGATATTTGGATAATTTAGGTTATTGGGAGGTGGAGACTCCAACACTTCAGTCACTTTATGGTGGGGCTAATGCAAAGCCTTTCAAAACTCATTTAAACGCTTTGGATATTGATATGTATCTTCGTATCGCAGATGAGCTTTATCTTAAGAGGTTAATAACTGGCGGGTATGGAAAAGTTTATGAAATTTGTAAGGATTTTCGTAACGAAGGAGTTGACCTGACCCATAACCCAGAGTTCACAATGATTGAGTACTATTCCGCATATTCTGATTATCAGAAGGTGATGGATGTCACCGAGGGGTTGTTTAAACACTTGGCGAAAGCAATTTTTGGCGATACAACTTTGCAAGTTGGAGAACATTCTGTGGATGTGGGTAAAAATTGGCCAAGGATAAAAATGACAGATTTGTTAAAAGAACGGCTTAAACTTGATGTTTCTAAAGAGAGCCAAGAATCGTTAACCAAATATTGCATGGAAAATGGAGTGGAGATTCTAGGTGGAGAAACTAAAGGCCAATTAATTTTTATGATATTCGATCATAAAATTACACGCGATCTTATTGAACCCACCTGGGTTATGGATTATCCGAAAGATGTTTCTCCTCTTTCAAAAGATAAGCCTAACGAAAAGGGTGTTGTCGAAAGATTTGAGGGTTATATAGGTGGGAAAGAAATTTGCGATGGTTGGAGTGAGCTTACAGACCCGCAAGAACAACGCCAACGTTTCGAGACGGATAAAAAGGTTGTGAGAAGCGATAAAGAGGAGGCGCAACAAGTGGATGAAGATTTTATTGAAGCAATGGAGTATGGAATGCCCCCGATAGGCGGTATTGGTATTGGAATTGATAGACTAACGATGTTCTTTACTAATACCTGGAGCATTAAAGAAGTGGTATTATATCCTACAATGCGGCCTTTAAATGAAAATTTAGGTAAGAAACGGGGTGAGAACACATGATGAATGAAGACATGAAGTGGATGAAAATGAAGTGGATGCACAAAGCAGTCCAGACTGACTTTTTGATGTCTATTTCCTTTTCTGTTTTTGGAATGCTTCTTATTTTTGGACTTGGTTTTGTATTCCCGACAATTAATCCTTATGTAGTAATTAAATGGATTATTATTGTTGCCGGAGTAGTCTTTGCTCTTTCATTTCTTAAATACCTTGTTTACATGGGCATGAAAATGAAAATGATGAAGATGATGAAAAAAGAGATGGACGTAATGCCAGAAACAAAGACTAAGAAAGGATCAAAGAAATGATCTCAAAAGAAAAAGCTTTGGAATTATTGCATTCAAAAATGCAATCGCAGAATCTGCGCAAGCACTGTTATAGTGTTGGCGCAGTTATGCGTTCTCTGGCCTCAAGATTCCAGATTCCAGATTCTGAGGCCGAAAAATGGTACATTGTCGGCCTCTTGCATGATGGCGATTATGAATTTACAAAAGAGGACTCTGGTAATCATGCAAGACTGATGGCAAGTTGGGTTAGAGAAATCGGAGAAACCAATGAAGAACTTTTAACCGGAATTGAATCTCACGGTTGGTTTCATCAAGGTAAAAAGCCACAAACCAAAATGCAGTGGGCTCTTTTTTGTTGCGATGAACTAACGGGTTTAATAATTGCCGTCACACTTGTTCGACCGGACAAAAAGTTAGCGACTGTTACGGTTGACAATATTCTTTCAAAATGGAATCAAAAAAGTTTTGCGGCAAGAGTTAAAAGAGAAGACATAGAAAATTGCGAAAAAGAACTTGATATTCCTCTAAAAGATTTTATCCAGATTGCATTAACCGCGATGCAAGGTGTACATGAGGAGTTAGGACTGTAAAATGCAAGATACTACGGAATACGAAGCAAAGTTTTATCCGGTAAATAAGGAAGAATATCGGAAAAAATTATTGTCGATTGGGGTAACACTTACTATTCCCGAAAGAAAAATGGTCAGAATAATTGCCGATTCCAGAGCTAATGCGTCATTGGCAAAGAATAATTACATTAGAGTGCGGGATGAGTGCAATTTAATAAGACTCAGTTATAAAACCACAGCCGATGCAACGGGGAATCTTATCGATCAAAAGGAAGTAGATGTCGATGTCAGTGATTTTGAAAAAACAAAAGCAATCTTGGAGGCATGTGGAATAAAATTTAATAGAAGACAAGAAACGTTAAGAGAAGAGTGGAAATATAAAGGGGCGCAAATCACAATTGATACTTGGCCGGGACTTGATACTTATTCGGAAATTGAAGCAGACTCAGAAGAAAAAGTGAAAGAAATTGCAGAAGAATTCGGTTTTGATTGGAATAAAAAAATAATTACGGCAGCAGCTGAAATTTTTGAGAAAGTTTATGGAATTAGTATCGATGAGGTGTTGGAAAAAATAAGTGGTATAACTTTTGAAAATAATCCTTTCAAAGATTTACCAAAAGTCTGGACTCCAAAAACACAAGACGAATAAAATGTTAATATAATGCGTTTTAGGATATGAAAAGCGTTGTAATTTGTGGCAGTAAAAGATTTAGACCTCAAGCAAGAGCCTTTGCGGCCGAATTGAAGAAATTTGGTGTGACTGTTTATGAACCATATTTTCATTCAGGTGAAAAAGAATGGGATGGATTATCAGAAGCCTATAAAAAGTTTGTTGCCCTAGGGTTAACTCATGACCATTTTTATAAAATTAAAATGGCCGACATAGTCTATATTTATAACAAAGGCGGGTACGCGGGGGTAAGTACGACACTGGAGTTGGGATATGCCATGGCACTCGGTAAACCAATTTACGCGCTATCAGAGGAAGATGGAGAACTTTGCAGGAATGTTTTAATCAGAGGATTTTTAAAAACTCCTAAGGAACTTCTAAAAAAATTAAAATAGATTCTAGGCAACTTCTGTAACTTCGTACTCCTGCATTTTTTGATTTTCGTCAAAAAGAAAATTTCCCTCCACAATCTTTCCGTTTAATACTTTTGGAAGCCAAAGCGCATCGTCTTCCCACATTTCCTCATATGGTATTTCATTTATTTTAAACCATCTTGGCGACATCTCCTCGGTTTCTCTTGGTATTCCGGTCCATTCATTCGTGATAAATACAATTACCTGCTGGTTCCAATCCTGCTTCTTCAAAAAAAAGAAATTAAGGACAGCCACCCTTTTGAGTTTTTTGGGGGAGACCATAGTCTCTTCGAACATTTCGCGCCTGGCTGTTGCCTCAATGGTTTTGTCTTCGGGTTTTGGTTTCCCGCCGCTTCCGTTCCATTTACCCTCGGCAAAACCTCTCTTCTTCATAGCCAAGAGGACCAAACCGTCCTTTACTAAAAAAATCAATGTTGCCTGTCTTAGAGGATTATTTAGGTGTTCACTTTTTATTTCAGTAAATTTTTTATTATTATCCATTTCACCTTCTCTTTTCCGTCCAGATATTTTTCCACCAACCAGTTGGGTTTTGTTTTAAGATTTCAGTTGCCAATTTTATTCCGGACTTTGTTGTTAAAAGTTGAAACTGCTTGTTTCCTTTTCCTTTTCTTTTTCCCCCGAGCCAAATTTCTGCTTCCTTGTTTCCCATAACCACATATTCTTTGAGAAGGAGAATTTGATCTAAAAGATCGGCGTCTTTGGCAACTAATGCTTCTTTGGTCTTTCTTTCGTGGTATTCATTAATTACATTTCTTAGATCGTTCTCTCCCGGTAAATTTTCAACTTGATCTTTAATAATTTCATCTTCAAAAACTTTTACATATTTTTTGTGTACCCAGTTTTGGTCATTACTCCTTGCTTCAGCTATATCGTGAGATAAGCACATTAAAAGAACCTTACCAGCATCCGCCTTTTCCATTTTGGCAAGTAAGTAGCCTATCCAAGTAACTCTAAAACTGTGTGAGGCAATGTTGTCTGAAAGATCATCTGTCAAAAGGCTTTGCCTGTGCGCCCTGGCAATTTTACGCATTGAGCCGACTTCGTAGAGGAAAGATGCGACTTTTTTTGACTGAGACTTTTTGGAGGGCATTGGAAGTTAACTAATATCACTAAGTATTTCCCAAATCAATCACTTCTTTTCTTGTGTTACTGTACTAGTACGATAGTACACTTTTCCGGATAGTTTTTCAGGCAGATGCGATTGTCTATCGTAAGCTTGATAATTTTCTCCGTACCCTACTTCTTTCATCAATTTTGTGACAGGGTTCCTTATCTTTAAAGGAACCGGAAGATTGCCGAATTTATTTACATCACTTAAAGCTTCCATATACGCTGTATATGCTGAACGATCCTTTTTCGACCCGGATAGATAGACCACTCCTGCCGCCAAGTTTTCTTGACATTCAGGATAGCCAATTGTATTGCAAGCCGTAAAGACGGCATTGGCGACAACTAGGGCAGTGGGGGAAGCTACATCTTCCGATGCAAAAACTACCATTCTCCTTGCAATGTAGAGTGGATCTTGCCCTGCCGCGACCATTCTGGCTAGATAATAAAGCGCGGCGTCTGTGTCGCTTGCGCGCATTGACTTGATGAAGGCCGAAATTACATCATAAAATTGATCCCCGTTTTTGTCGAAAGTATATTGCCTTCTTTGAAGAGCCGTTTCGATATCAAAGAGTAAAAGAGTTGAAGAGCGAGAGAGTTGAGAGGCAATTTCCAAGACGTTCAACATAACTCTAGCATCCCCATTTGATGCCTCGAGGAGAAATTTCTCTGCGTCTTTGTTTAATTTTTTCTTGAGATGTTTTAGAGCTCTATTCTCTATACTCTTTAATTCCTTTTCTTTTAACTGTTCGAGTATTAAAACCCGGCATCGGGAAAGAAGTGGTCCGATTACTTCAAATGAAGGATTTTCAGTTGTGGCACCAATTAATACTATGTCGCCATGTTCAACATGAGGCAGAAGTTTGTCTTGTTGAGCCTTGTTGAATCGATGTATTTCGTCGACGAAGACAATCGGAGACGCCCCTCGAAGCGCGGGCGTTGTGGGGCTAGCTACTTTGACAATTTCCTTTGCAGAAGTATTAACCGCGGAGAATTCGTAAAAATCTCTTTTTAATGTGTTGGCAATAATTCTGGCAAGAGTTGTTTTGCCGGTTCCGGGAGGACCCCAAAATATTAGCGATGGAAACCCAACTTCGCTCTTCGAGCTTCGCTGGGCGAGGAAAAGTTTTGAAATTATCCCGTTTGGCCCAACCAGATTTTCTTGTCCCACAAAATCCTTTAGAGTTTTGGGTCTCAAAAGTTCGGGGAGTGGGATATTGGACATTTTGGCTATATAATAATCCCATGGGAGGAATAAAGAAAGGAATAGATTCATTCAAGGAAATTATTTTTAATCTTAAACGGATGCTTGCCCTTTCCTGGCAAACAGACAAGTTCTTGACTGTTGGTTATTACGGGTCGTCGGGTCTTGCGGCAATATTCCCTATAATTGCGAGTTATATTTTTAAACTTTTTATCGACAACACGATCGCAAATTTGGGAATAAAGCCTTCAGTTCCTTTGATATTAGTAGCCATTTTGGCAGCCAGATATGTCTCCAGCTGGATATGGGACGTAGTTTCTTGGGTATTTAAAGAAACTTATTTTGACTATCTTGTAAGGTACAAACTGCAAAATAAATTTAACAATTTATTTTGCGACAAGATATCCCACCTGGATATTCAACATTTAGAAAACTCAGAGACCCAAGATCTTATCAATAAAGCAAAAGATACTATGACTTGGAGACCCCCCGATTTTTTGAGGGCTTTTTCGTATCTCTTTACAAATCTTGTGGCGCTCATTTCTTCCTTCTTGCTTTTAGGTCAATACAATTGGTATTTGCCTTTCATTATTCTTCTTTTTGGTTTGCCGAGACTTTACCTTAGAGCAAAAATGGGGTCTATCCAATGGTCTGTTTGGGGATCTAGCACTCCGGAATCCCGTAAGATGTGGTATTTGCAGTCTCTTCTCACGCAGAAGAACGCGATTATTGAATCAAAAATTTTCCAATCGACAGACTCTTTAATCAGGAAGAGTATAGACATCCAAACTGATCTTTATGAAAAAAATAAAAAACCCGTTCAAAGTTTTATTAAAGTAGGTTCAATTCCGCAGTTTTTTGAAATGTTTGTTGTGTTTGGTTTTGCGTTAGCCCGATTGCCCCTGGTTCTAAACGGGCAGATGTCTATTGGTGATTTTTCCTTTTTTATAGATATGTTGGATAGAGTCCTAAATTCTGTAGCCGGGACTGTGGGGAACTTGGGTTGGATGTATGAAAATAACTTGTATGTAAATCACTTTTTTGAAGTAATGAATTTACCCAAAGTCGTTCATGAATCGGCTAATCCAATTGCGATCAACCCATCGGTCAACCCCCCCGAAATTGAGTTTAAGAATGTCAGTTTTTCTTACCCCAATTCAAAGAAGAAGGTGCTAAAAAATTTGAATTTCAAAATTAATTCCGGAGAAAATGTTGCACTGGTGGGAAAGAACGGTGCCGGTAAAACAACAATTGTAAAACTTCTGTGCAGATTTTACGATGTAACGGGGGGAGAGATATTGATCAACGGAACGAATATAAAAGATGTGGATTTAAAAGACTGGTATCGATATTTGGGGACATTATTCCAAGAGTTTATCAAATATGATTTTACCGTTAAGGAAAATATTACTTTGGGAAAAACTGAAAATTTTGATCAAGAAAAAATGATTTTTGCCGCCAAGCAAAGCGGGGCAGATAAATTTATAAACGAACTTCCCAAAAAATATGATCAGATTTTAGGCAAACAATTTGAGGGAGGTAAAGAACTTTCCATCGGGCAGTGGCAAAAAATCGCAATCGCCCGGGCCTTTTACGAAGGAGCTCCGATTTTAATTTTGGATGAACCGACCAGTGCCATTGACGCCGAAACCGAATATTCGATTTTTAAAAATCTTGACAGAGAATACAAAAATAAAAGTTTGCTATTGATTTCTCACAGGTTTTCCACAGTTAGAACCGCCGATAGAATCCTGGTAATTGATAACGGAGAAATTATAGAAGAGGGAACCCACGAAAAATTAATTGCCAAAAAAGGAGAATACTCAACGATGTTTAATAAACAGGCGATTGGGTACAAATAACTTCATGTTTTTAACAAAAATTTTGGAAGAGCGAAAATCTAAATTTAACGGAGATGTCCGCGTCGTTAAGACTTTGGGGATGGGAACGTATATTCAGGCGAATGGACTTACACAATCTGGAGGAATAGTATCGACAATGTGGCAGTCTACATTGTCGAAAATTCGAAGCACGAAATCCGAAATACGAAACGTCTTGATACTCGGGTTAGGAGGGGGGACGGTGGCGAAATTAATCAGAAAAAATTGGCCGCAAGCAGAAATAACCGGCATTGATATTGATCCCATTATGGTTGAGCTTGGCAAAAAATATCTCGATTTAGATAAACTGGGGGTTCAAGTAACAGTTCGGGACGCGTCTAATTTGTCCAATCTCCCTAATCACCCTAATCAAAAATACGACTTGATAATCGTTGATCTTTATAATGGCGACAAATTTCCCAAAAAGTTCGAAACTGATAACTATATACACCTTGTAAGTTCTCTTCTTGCAAGGTCTGGGGTTGCGGTATTCAATAGACTTTATTATAAAGAGAAAAAAATCGAAGCGGAAGAGTTTGGAAAGAAGCTTAATAAAGTTTTTAAAAATGTTGAATCGTTCCGTCCTGTCAGTAATATTATGTATATATGCACCAACTAATTTTTGGTCCGGCGCTGTTTTACGATATACCCGAATACCTAAGTATAGTTTCCAATAATTCGTTTCTCCAAGTGTTTTCAATGGGACACTTTCCAATTCACCCAATATTCATGGGAATTCTTTGGGTTATGACAAGGGTCCTCCCTGTCAACGCGATTGCCATGCTTTTTGGAGCAATATCAATTTTTATCTTTAATAAAATTTCCAAATTGTTATTTAAGGAAGGTTCGTATTGGTTATCTACTGTTATCTTCGCGCTTTTTCCCGCGGTTTGGCTGATCAATACTAATTTGATGGTGGAGTCGATGACTTTAACCTTCTTTCTTTCCGCCCTGTATTTCTTTCTTTCCAAAAAAAAGATATGGTTTTTTATCAGTTTGTTTTTAATGATCGGAACCCATCTCCAATCTATCTTTTGGATCCCCGCTATATTTCTCTTCCCGTACATTTTTGAAATCAAGATTGAAAAAAAGACTGTTCTCGATTATCTAAAAATATCCCTAGCTGCAACTATTGTATCCATAGGTTTTTATATTTTATTGTATTATTTTTCCGGCAGAATTCCGGGTGGAACAACTGAACAGCTTTCAACATATTTTTCCTCGGGAATATTAAGAATGATAAGAAACATATGGCTTTCTTTTATACATAATTTTGGAACTTTTACGCCATTTATTTTTGTGATTTTACTTTTTAAAAATGTTAAGTCAAAAAAGGTTTTGGTCTCCTGGGTACTTTTCTTTGCTTTAGTTTTTCTGATAGGCGCCAACTGGCAAGGAGATTTTATGGGTAGGAGAATTGTATTTGCTGGGGTAATCTTAGCCCTGGCTCTCTACAAATATCTATTGAAAAGGTCCGTCCTTTTCATTCTATATTTGCTGCCGATAGTCATGGCAAATGTGATCTTGTATGCCAGTCGTACACCATTTGTAGTTCCCAATATTCCAAAAGGGCAAGTTCTAGTCGAGACGCATTATGTTAAACCGTTTATAAAATATGACGGAACAGTCTTGTGGATTGGCGGAGACGAAATGGGCGCAATTGATGATTATTTGAAAAACGGAAAAAGAGTATTTTTAACCAAACAAGCAGTTAATGCGCCTTATTTACTTTTGGTCGGACAAAATTATCACATTACTTCGTTGGGAAAAGTGGGGGATTCTGAATCCAGATTTCTATTCAAAAAATATATTGTTGAACCATATGCCGAAGGTTTTGAATTGAAAATATTTAAGGGGATAGCTTCCCAGGAGGCGGGGAAACCCGTTATTTTTTTCGATCAAAGTTTTTGGGGAAGACTTGCAAGACGCAGAATTGACTATGGGGATATAGGAACTTGGATCTGGGCGCTTGTTACAAATCATCGCGACCCGACCGGCTGGATTTATAAAGACGCAAGAGGTGTGGTTGCCTATTGACAAGATAAAGCAGTTAGTGTATATACTACAATTAGTATGAAGGATTCAAAAACCTTTGCAGTACTAGCCACAGATGTTGCTGTTTTGACTATCGACGGAGGTGTTCTTAAAGTTCTTTTGACTGAAGCAAGATCAAAAAACTTTACGGGGATGTTGACTTTACCCGGTGGTCTGGTTGGTCATAAAGAACGGACCCAAGAAGCTGCCATAAGAATTCTTAAGGAGACAATGACCAAAACGGATTATTACAACGAGCAACTTTATACGTTTGACGATCCGGGTAGGGACCCCGAAGGCAGAGTCGTAACAGTTGCGTACATGATGTTGGTTCCGGGTGATGAGGCCAAGAGAATAATTAGAAAAGATGCCTCATGGCAGGCTGTGAAAACTTTGCCCAAATTGGCGTACGACCATAATGAAGTTGTGAATGTGGCCATGAAAAGACTAATGGGGAAATTGACTTACACGAATATTGTTTACGCTCTAATGCCTTTGGAATTTACTCTTTCAGACTTGCAGAAAACTTATGAAACTGCGCTGGAACTAACCCTGGATAAAAGGAATTTTATTAAAAAAATAAAAAGTTTGAATCTTGTTCATAAAACAACCCATAAGGTTGAGGGTAGCGCCCACCGCCCCGCAACCCTGTACAAGTTTGGTGAACGTAAATATACGAGGGTTGACTTATTCTAAATGTTACCTATAATGTGAAGTTGATATTTTTAAGCACTTTAGTTAGTGTAAAAAATACACCAGAGTTGCTCGTTAACAAATCAAAAATTATGAAAGGATTAAAACAATGGAATCGAATATTCGTGTTCGTTCAGCGCAAGCAATTGGAAGGTCGCATCTTCTGGGCGGTAAAAATCGTCAGGATGCACTCAAAACCGGAATGGTTGAGGTAGACGGAGAAAAAATTGTCTATGGAGTAATTTGCGACGGATGCAGTGAAGGCGAAACAAGCGAGGTCGGGGCAAATCTTGCCACTTCTTTTATTGGTCGTCAGATCGAAATCCTTGTAAAATCCCACATATCTTTAGACAGAATTCCCTGGATTCTTCACAAAAGAACAGTTGGATTTCTTAAGGATATTTTGGGAAAAATCTCTTTTGATTCTCCCAATGCGCGTGTTTTGTACATCAAAAACAATTTGCTTTTTACCATCCTGGGTTTTATTTATACCGAGCGCGAAACTTTAATTTTTGCGCAAGGGGATGGTGATACTGTTGTTAATGATGAACTAACCATTCGGGATGAAAACAATATTCCCCGCTACATCGGTTACTCTTTGGTCGAGAGGAAGTTTCTCTCATCTAATGCTTCGCCGGTTCAAACCGATTTTGATGTGTTTTATCTAAACGGAGAAAGTTTTAACCGTTTAGCTATTGCGTCGGACGCGTTAAGCGAAGAGCCGTCTTTTTTAGTTGACCTTTGGGGGCACATAAATCCCATCGGTCTTCAAAGACGTGTCAACGTTTGGTCTCTCGTGAACCATAAGTTCCAAGACGACCTTTCGATTATCACTTTGGAAAAAATTCCAAAGGAGGAATAAATGCAAGTTATAGTAGGAGGCCAACCCATAAGTCTCGACAAACGCAACGTTTTAGGTTCGGGAGGTGAAGGTACTGTCTACAAGGCGAAAGTTAACGGTCAATTAAAGGCTCTTAAGGTTTATGAAAAACCAACAAGAGCTCGTGCCGAAAAACTTATTGCCTTTGACAAGCTTCCTCATATGCAGGGCGATAGGATTATCGCGCCGGAAGATTTGGCCTATGACCCTAGCGGTCTTGTAACCGGCTTTACGATGCCGATTATAACCGGTAGTTTTACGGAAATAGCCAGTCTGTCCAATAAGAAGTACCGCGCGAGTTTTGGTCTAACGACAAAAGATATTGCCGCGATTTTTCTCGATGGAATTCCAACTCTTGCAAAGATCCATTCGAATGGTTTTGTAGTTGGAGATCTAAACGATCTCAACGCCCTTACCCAAAACCAAAAGATGCTTTTCTGGGACGTGGATTCATGGCAGTTTGGCAGGTTCCCTTGTCCGGTAGCAACAGAGACCTTCTTAGATCCGGCGCTTTACAACATCGATTTCTCACTTCGTCCATCGTTTAGCCCCGGAAATGATTGGTACTCAATGGCGGTTATGCTATTCAAGAGTCTTCTTTTGGTCCACCCTTACGGCGGAACTTTCAAGAATCTAAATGGTATCCCTGCCCGGGCACTTAACAAAATCACCGTGCTGGACAAAGGCGTGATTTATCCTGTGATAGCAATTTCGCCAGACATTTTGTCAGACGATCTACACACCACTTTTGAAGGTTATTTCAAAAAGGGCCTTAGAACTCCTTTTCCGGAAAAAGTTTTGCATGAGTACTTGGACCTGCTAAGACAATGTACCGCCTGCGGAACATATTTCCCTGGAAATCGTGGAACATGCCCTGTTTGTAGTGTCAAGATGGTGGTCGTGGTTCAAAAGCCTGTTGTTTCCACCAAAGATATCGAGGTGATTGAGCTAATCCGAGTCAACGGAGATGTTCTCTACACCCGAGTGGTAGGGGAAGCGGTGCGGGTATTGGCCTTGGAAAAAGGACGGGTGGTTTATTACGAAAAGTACGGCCATCTGCCCCAAACTCGAAAAGAGCTTTTTAGTTTTGTTCGAGGTTCCAAATTCGAAATGACCCAAACCCATCTTTTTGTTAACCATCCGGGTAGTGCTGAAATCCTGGTTTTTGATCTTTCCACCGGCAAGCTTTTGGGAAAACTCGAAACCGAGATTTTTGTGCAGAACCGCAAAGCCGCATTCAGAGCGTCCAATGAATATCTTTTCCGAATAGATTCTGGAAATCTCAAATTTGGAAAGTTTCAAAATGGCACCTTTGAAGAACAGGTTTTGCGTAGAGTCATGGAGGATCAAACTTGGTTCTGGGTAGATGAAGATGCCGAAAACCCAAGTGTTTTTGGGCTTTTTCAAGTAATCCGTCAGCAAATGTTTTGGATGGTCCGCGACGGTAAGTTTTACGATGTTGATATTCCTCAGTTAGAAACAGGAGAAGTTGTTTTAGACATCTCTGCCAGGTTTTCTAGCCGCGGTGCTTGTTTGCTTCGTAAGACTCAAGTTGCCGGTAAGACCTATCTAAGGCAAGATCTGATCGACGAAAATGGGAAAGTAATCTTTTCTACCAGGATGGAGGAGGCCAATCATCCTAACCCGTCAGTCCATGGTCAGGCATATGCCACAGGCCTAATTCTTCACCCTACGGACCTTGGGATTATGCAGGAAGTCTTGCAAACGGGGAAAACTAAAATATTCCCTGCAACCAAAGGCTTTGTAGATGGTGGAGACAGTCTTATTCGTTTTGGAGGCTCAATCTTGGCAAGCAAGCAAGATAGAGTTCTTCAAATAACCATGAAGTAAGGAGAAAAAATGGCAACATCACTTTTAAACCCTTCGGTTTTGGGTCAGAACTATGACCCGGATCTGAAGAAGCATGAGGCTCTCGGTAAAAAAGTTGGTCTCAAACCGGCCACTGACGACAAGTTTCGTCGGCTTCTACTTTTGGTAGATCCGCAGCGTGACTTTGTTCACCCTGATGGGGCTCTTCCGGTTCCGGGCGCAATCGGTGACATTCAGCGCATTATTGAGTTTATCTACCGCAATGCGGACAAGATAACAACGATTGCAGCCAGTCTCGACACCCACATTTCACGTATGATTTTCCACCCAGAATGGTGGATGAATCTGGAAAACCACAAGCACCCTGATCCTTTTACGCCGATTACCTTGGCAGATATCAGGGCAGGTAAATGGCAGGCTTTGGTTGATCCCGCGTGGTCTGTTCGTTATGTGGATCTTTTGGAAAAGAATGCCAAAAAGAACCTGATGATTTGGCCGTACCACTGCCTGGTTGGCACGGATGGCCAAAAGCTCGTCCCGGCGCTTGCTGAAGCGATCGCTTGGCATGCCGCTGCACGTCAGACAAAACCCTGGTTTATTACAAAGGGTACTGACCCACGTGTTGAGCACTATGGCATCTTCGGCGCAGAAATTCCCGACCCCAAAGACCCAGCCTCTCTTATTGATGTCGATGCGCTGGACATGGTGGCCGGTTATGATGAGATCAATGAAGGCGGCGAGGCTTGGAGCCACTGTGTGGACGAAACAATGAAGCAGGAAGTAAAACATTTCGGTAATCAACCGGATGTCATCAAAAAGCTTCACTTCATGATCGACTGCACCTCACCGGTCGCGCACCCCACCATCGATTTTGCGATGCTTGCCAAAGCTTCGCTCGACGAAATGGTCAAAAAGGGCGTAGTTGTGGTCAAGAGCACCGACCCGCTTAAGTAGTTCTAAGTTTTGGTTCCGCCTCTTATTACCTTTCTCATCCACAAGGAGGATGAAATGTCTAAAAACACTGTCAAATCAAGTAAGGCTCAGGCCTCGCAGTCAATCGTCGCCTCCGGCCTTTCCCAGGCAGCTCAAAACATTCTGGTCAAGAACCTGAGTGCAAAAAATGTCGCAGGGGCAGCCGGTCCCGATGTCAACGATCTGAATGTTGCTGATGAAGTCACCTTGGCCCTTGTCATTCTTGACGAAAGTGGGTCGATGGATGACGACCAAGCCCAAGTTGTACGCGAGTACGACGACAACATTGACGCCATTCGTGGCAGCAAGCAAGCAGACCAGATCCTTCTGACCCTTTGGGCTTTCAATACACGCTCACGCCTTATCCATAGTTACCTGACCATGGATCTGGTGGAAAAGTTGACAGACTATCACCCTGACGGTGGTACTGCGCTTTATGACGCAATTCTTGACGGTCTCACTGGTTTGGTGGATTACGAGAATACGCTCAAGCAGCAGGGCATGCGTGTCAAGCTGAACGTGGCCGTGCTTACGGACGGGGATGATAACTCAAGCCATGCGTCAGCGCAGGATGTCAAGACCGTTGTCGAGGAAATTCGTCGAAAACGCGAAAACGCAACATTCACCCTGATTGCATTGGGGAATGACGTTGACGAAACGGTTTTGGCCAATTCGATGGGATTCCCCGATCCCAAGCAGTTCGATAAGACCCCCGCGGGCCGCCGCCGCGCATTCGGCACCTGGAGCTCGAGCGTCATCAAGACCTCACAGACCAAGATTGCAGGCGGAAGCCAGAGCAGCTTCTTCACTCCCTAAATTGCAGGGATATCTGAAGACGCCCTCAAGGCTCAAGTTTGGTACGTGTTAGTACAAAGGAGAATTTTTTGCTTCACCCCCTGGGTGTTTCAAAGAGTTCTCCTTTTTTTTGCGCATGATTTTATTTCCTATAGTATTGCTTTTGGAGGGTTTTGGGTGTATCATGCTTGGCAATGGAAACATTAAATAGTATGTCTATTCAAGTGGGGCTTGGTGAGCGTCAGACCTTTGGTCAGAAAATTTATGTTGATAGCATGGAAAAAAGCGGACCTGCAAAAGTTGATGAAATTTCCCCGTTTGTAAAACCGGGTCGAATACTGGATATATGCGCGGGGGCGGGCGCGGTTACGGCAGGTTTGACTGCAAGATTTCCGGCTAGCGAGTTTGTACCAATTGATTTTTCCGGCAATATGGTAGAAAGGCTCAAAAAACGTTTTTCCGGAACAAAAAATATTGACGTTGTTCAGGCAGATGCTGTCGATTTTGCCTACGACAAATCTTTTGATACGGCAATATTTGTGTCGGCTCTTCATGAAGTATATTCGGGAAATGGTTTTGACTTCAGTACTGTCGTTCAGGCTTTACACAATGTTGCGAATAATAAAAACTTTAAAAAAGGAGGGAGACTGATTATTCGTGACGGAGTTATGCCCGAACCGGAGACTCTTTTTGTAGAACCACTTAACTACTTTGCATATAATAGATTTTTAAAGTTTATAAATGGTTTTAGCGCGGTAAAAAATGTGGATTTTACGTTTGGCAAATTTAATGGAAATAATTTTGCAGTTAGGAATGCTCCAAGTTTTGGAGAAGTTGAAAGAAACAACCTTCTTATAAAGATTGGTTCTCAGGATACTAATGAGATGCTATCAAAGTATCATTATGCTGAGGAAAATTTGCCGGTTGAGCTTTCCGAGAAATTTGGAATTTGGACACTAAATGAATATCAGAAGGTTCTTAGGATGTTCGGATTGAAAGTAGTTCACGCTGTAAGTTACCTTTTACCATACCTTAGGGATACTCATTATTCAAGAGATTTTAAGGTTTACCGTTTAGACAATAGTGGAAAATTGGTCCCTGCCCCTTACCCCGACAGTACCATGCTTCTAGTTGGAGAAAAGTAATTTCCGATCCGGGATCGGAATGAGGCTACGAACCAGTATTTTTCCTGATTTAGTATTGATTCGTCCAATCTGCTAGAATTACTCTGTGTTAAACATATTTTCCAAACTTCTCGATCTTAATGCCCGCGAGGTAGATAGGCTTAAAAAGATTGTCGAAAAAATAAATTCTTATGAACCAAAAGCTAAAAAACTTAAAGACTCCGATTTTAAAAAGAAAACTGAAGAGTTCAAAAAGCGAATAGCGAAAGGCGAAGAGCTAATAGCGATTTTACCTGAGGCGTACGCATTGGTGCGTGAGGCAACCTATCGTGTTTTAGGTAAACGCCACTATGACGTTCAACTTATTGCCGCTACTGCTTTATTTGAAGGCCGAGTTGCTGAGCAAAAAACAGGAGAAGGAAAAACGCTTTCGGCTGTTCCCGCTCTTTATCTTCGCGCTCTCACCGGCCGCGGAGTGCATCTGGTAACCGTTAACGATTATTTGGCACGTCGTGACGCTGGCTGGAACGGGCCCGTTTTTCATCTTTTGGGACTAACAACCGGTTCGATAATCCAAGAAACAAAATCCTTTGTCTATGATCCCGATTTTTCTGACACAAGTCACGGCGATGAACGCCTTGCCCATTTAAAAATCTCTGAGCGGCGCGATGCCTACAAATGCGACATCTTGTATGGAACCAATAATGAGTTTGGATTCGACTACTTGCGCGATAACATGGTATCAAGTCTGCCGGAAATGGTTCAGCGTGGGCATTATTTTGCAATAGTGGACGAAGTTGACTCTATTTTAATCGACGAAGCCCGTACCCCTCTAATTATTTCGGCTCCCGACACAGAACCTACAAAAAAATATTACGAATTCGCGCACTTAGTTGAAAAATTAAATCCGGATACAGATTTTAAGATCGACGAAAAAGCTAAGAGCGCGACCTTAACGGAGACAGGAATTACTCGAGTAGAAAAAATACTCGGTATAGATAATTTATATGAGAAAGATTTTGACTCAATTCATCATATAGAGAACGCGCTTAGGGCCAAAACACTTTATCTAAAAGACAAAGATTATGTGGTAAAAGACAATCAGGTCACAATTGTCGATGAATTTACGGGCCGACTTATGGTTGGCAGGCGCTGGAGCGACGGACTTCACCAGGCAGTTGAGGCAAAAGAAAGCGTGACGATTCAACAAGAAAGTAAAACCTTGGCGACTATCTCTTTCCAGAACTACTTCAGAATGTATGAGCATCTATCTGGTATGACGGGAACTGCCTCTACCGAGGCGGAGGAGTTTAGAAAGATTTACAAACTGGAGGTCATAGCTATTCCTACACACATGCCAATGGTCAGGAAAGATAAACCCGACCAGATTTTCAAAACCCTGCGTGGAAAGTATGGAGCCATGGTTGAAGAAATTTCGGAATGCTATAAAAATGGCCAGCCGGTTCTTGTGGGAACCACCTCGATCGAGAAAAACGAAATTGTTTCAGAATATCTAAAAAGAAAAAAGATTCCCCACAATGTTTTAAATGCCAAAAATCACGAAAAAGAGGCAGAAATAATTGCAGGAGCCGGTAAACCAGGTGGGGTAACAGTTGCCACAAACATGGCAGGACGAGGTGTCGACATAGTTTTAGGAGGCGCGCAACCGGACAGAAAGGCGGGGGAGACAAATGAAAAGTACGAATCATCTAAGGAATACAAAATGTGGAAGGATCTACACGAAAAAGTGGTTAGTGCGGGTGGTTTGCATGTAATTGGCACCGAACGCCATGAAGCCCGTCGTGTAGACAATCAGTTGCGCGGTCGGGCAGGACGTCAGGGCGACCCGGGTTCTTCTCGTTTTTATCTTTCACTGGAAGACGACCTAATGCGCATATTTGGCGGGGAACAAATTAGTGGAATTATGGACAGGCTTAACCTTCCTGAAGATCAACCAATTGAAAATTCGCTAATTGGGCGTGCAATTGAGCAGGCGCAGGTGAAAGTCGAAGGATTTCATTTTGATATCCGTAAACGTCTTGTAGAATACGATGATGTTGCAAACCAACAAAGAGAGATTGTCTATAAATTAAGAAGGAGAATTCTCGACTCTACCGACGTTAAAGATGAAGTGGTCGAAAAACTTAAACATCAAATCGAAAAAAACATCCTTCTCGCCACCTCTCAGGCGGATGAAAAACTGGATGCAGATCAGCTGGCTGTGGGTTTTGCGGACATAATTCCTTTTGACGATGCATCGTTAAGAAATATCAAAAATCAAATATCCCACCTGCATGCGCCTGAGCAAAGCATTGGCGGGCAGGCAAAAATCAATGAGTTTATGCTTCAGATTTTAACTGATGTTTACGGAAAAAGGGAAAAAGATTTAGGGGAAAAAGTTATGCGCGAGGTGGAAAAGTATGCCTACCTTGGTGCAATTGACCACTTGTGGATGGACCATATTGACCACATTGACGACCTTAGAGAAGGCGTGACACTTAGGGCCTACGGACAGCGCGACCCCTTAGTCGAATTTAAAAATGAAGCCTTCAATCTTTTTGAAAGATTAATTGACAGGGTAGACGAAGAGCTTTCTCACAGAATTTTCCGTATTGGAGTCGCGCAACCCCAGTCCGAAATTCCACTTAACTTAGCCCGAGAAAATCTAGACAAATCCGATACAACCGGTCTTTCAGGCAACGCAGATCAAACTTCTAAATCAGGTACTAAAGCATTCCCATCAAGTATCGAGTCACAAGTATCGAGTCGCAAGTTGAGCCGCAATGACCCCTGTTGGTGCGGTAGTGGCAAAAAGTGGAAAAAGTGCCATTATCCTCAGTTGCCTCAATAGTTTGATACAATTTTTCGAGGGTTAATTTGACATATCTATCCGAATAATCGATTAATCGGATAGATGTCAACAAACCTCTTTAAATTTCTTTTAAAAACCCATATACTGCGCAAGTAGGTAGTTTGATTCTTCCCATGGTAATAGTTTTTTAACATCCTTTAAATTCCTTTCAATTTCTCATATACTTCAACTAAATATGAAATATATGGACAAGGTTCTTTCTAAAACCGAGATTGAGAATATTAAAAAAGAATTTGGGAATTATGTAAAAATAACAGCGGATCTAGAAAATAAAAAAATCATAGTTGGTTGCGAACTTCATGCAGATGGGGAAAAAATTCTTCTCGAAAAGGGTGGAAAACAGGACAACATTTGGGGTGGAGGATTAAACTTAGAAGATAAAATCATCGATACAACGGCTGTATTAAATATTCGTTCAAGACTTGGAAACGACAGCATGGAAATATTGGATTCTACAAGACGGGAAAAATTTGTTAGTATTGTAAAAGAATATTTTGAGAAATTATGGCATTAAATAAATTTTCCCGAGCATCGGACAAATTGGCCAATCTTTACCGGGCGGCATTTTATCTTGCAAAAGGATCAAACAAAGTTGGCTTGGAATTTTTGGACAAATCTGGTATAACATTTGAAGGTCTTAAAACCGATAATCAAATCAGTAGGCTTTTTTGGGCAGAAAAAATTTTGGACGAATATTTAAAATTAAAACAAAATGGAAAACAAAAATAACTTATACATAATGATTTTTGTGGCGGTTCTGGCCATCGTCGTCGGAATTTATATTTTTAGTCCCAAAAATTCCATAAATAATCAACCCTTGGCAACCACAACTCCTTCAGTTACAATTGAACCTTCGGCCGAACCAATTGCAACAGGTTCAGCCAATCCAAAAATGGAAAACAAATTAATAATAGTAGATGAAATAATCGGAACAGGAGCGGAGGCGGTTGTAGGTAAAAAAATAACAGTTAATTATTCGGGAACTCTTACCGATGGAACAAAGTTCGATAGTTCTTACGACCGCGGGACTCCCTTTTCTTTTAATTTGGGCGCGGGTGAAGTTATAAAAGGTTGGGACCAAGGCTTTGCCGGCATGAAAGTTGGCGGAAAAAGAAAATTAACAATTCCATCAGACTTGGCTTATGGCCCTAATGGTATTCCTGGCGCGATTCCCGGCGGCGCCACTTTGATTTTTGAGGTGGAACTCCTTAAAGTAGAATAGTGAAGCATTCAAAAGTATGGGTGATAGTTCTGGCTATAGTTCTTTCAATTTCAATTTTTATCTTCAGAGATAAATTAGTAACTCTTCAGGGTTATGGATTTTTAGGTCTCTTTGTCTTAAATATTTTAGGAAGCGCCACTATTTTTTTGCCCACTCCACTTTTTTTAACCGCTTTTGTCGCGGGTTCAATTTATAATCCAATTTTGGTGGCCGTAGTGGCATCGGCGGGTTCGGCAATAGGTGAACTTACTGGGTATTTGGCCGGGTACGGTGCTGAAGATATTTTGGAAAAGGATCCAAAAGTCCAAAGGATTAGAGGGTGGATGAAAAAACGAGGTTTTTTGACACTTTTTTTATTGGCCGCAATTCCTAACCCGATATTTGATATGGCAGGATTTGTGGCCGGAGCAACCGAAGTTTCGGTTAAAAAATATCTAATAGCTGTTTGGTTGGGAAAACTTATCAAATTTAGTGCGATTGCGTATGCTGGTGCAAGTTCGCTAGCGTTTTTAGGTGTATAATCCGGCCATGACAGAAGTACTATTCGATTCTGATCAGATTAGATTGAGCCTGATAAAGGACGCATATGGTCGCGGAATGAGGTATGGACAAATAACCCCGGATATGCAAATTGCGCAGTGGCTGGCGGTTGGTTTAAAACGCATGGAAGAAGGCCAAGATCTTTTCCCCGAGTCATTAGAGGCTATCGACAGAATGGGAGGAACCGATCATCCGGATCCCTTTATCGATCCCCGAAGGAAATTAATCTAGTTAGATGTTAAAATCTCCTCGTGGCAAGAAAATACTTTAAATCGAAAAACGGGGACATTCCCCTTCCTGTATTTTTTCCTGATGCCACCCGTGCCGTTGTGAGGTCAATTGATACAACAGATCTTGAGAGTACCAAAACTCCGGGAATTTTAGTCAACACTTTTCATTTGTGGCAGGGACTTGGAAAAGATGTCCTGAAAAAGTTTGGTGGGATCAGGGAGCTTATGGACTATAAAGGAGGGGTAATTTCCGACTCCGGCGGGTTTCAAGTAATGTCTGTTATTAAATCCGGGCAACTTAAAGGCAAGATTACAAATGAAGGAGCCGTGTTTTACCCGTCACAAAACAAAAAGAAGATTCTTACCCCCGAAAAATCAATCGAATTTCAAATGACCCTTAACACAGATATGGTAGTCGTTTTAGATGACTTTACCGACCCAAAGTCAAATTATGATGAGGCCAAAATCTCAGTTGAAAGAACAATCGACTGGGCGCGCCGGAGTAAAAAAGAATTTGACAAAATTTGCCGCATAAAGCATATTGCAAAAAGCAAACAGCCATATTTATTAGGGGTAGTACAAGGGGGCAAATTTCAAGACTTAAGGGAATATTGCACTAAAGAGCTGGTCAAAATAGGATTTGACGGTTTGGGGTACGGCGGCTGGCCGATTACGGAAGATGGAAACTTTGATTACGAATCCGCAAAATCCATTGCAAACAATGTTCCGCCGGATTATTTTCTATACGGACTCGGAGTTGGAAAACCAGACGAAATCGTCGAATGTTTTAAATTAGGTTTTAATATTTTTGATTGTGTTTTACCTACGCGCGATGGCAGGCATGGAAGGCTTTACGTTTATAACGCAAATTCCCTAAAAGGAATTGATGTTTTTGCTCCAAAAATTTATTCGTTTTTTACTCCAAGCAAGGAAGTTTATTATAAAGACAGTTCTCCCGTTAGTCTTGCATGTGATTGCCTGCTTTGTACACGCTATTCAAGGGCGTACCTTGCTCATTTATTTAAAATCGGAGATTTTACTGCTGGGCGCCTTGCTACAATCCACAACCTTCGCTTTTACTCCATTCTTATGGAAAAACTGCGGTCGCATTTATCGCTTGACATCTCGCGATAGATGCGTTTATACTTGCGCACTTACGACAGAAGTCGCAAAAACTATGGAAGGGAATCAAAATACAGAAAATAGCGGAGTTCAAGCTTCACCCCAGGAGAATTCTTCACCGAACATTTCTTTTCCAACTGTTGGTCAACCTCAAAAAAGTAGCGGGGCTAAAACCCTTTTGGTTATCGGCATCTTAGTGCTTGTAGCTATACTGGGCTTTGTCATTTACAAAAGCGCGACCAGCAAAGGTGAGGCCTTAGTCGAACCAACTCCGATCGAAAATCAAATCTTGGGAGAAGAGAATGTAAATGTGACTACACCCTCTCCAACAGCTACTGCCAAGCCTATTGACAAAACTCAGGTTTCTATTCAGATCCAAAATGGCACAGGTATAACAGGAGAAGCAGCTTACCTACAAACAGCGCTCAAGGATTTGGGATATACAGACATTAAAGTCGGGAATGCCCCAGACCAAACGGCTTCGGCAACGGTAGTTACTTTCGGAAGCTCACTTGATTCAGCGGTTGTCAGCGAATTAACTCTAAAACTTAATTCTATTTATCAGAATGTTACTGTTAAAACCGCAACCTCTCCGACATTTGACGCAGTGATTGTTACAGGTCTAAGGAAAGGGGCAACAGCAAAGCCATCCGCCACTCCCACTCCCAAACCAAGCGTATCCCCAAGTGCCAGCCCCAGCACCTCTCCTACCTCAACCTCCATCTAATATTTTCACGCAAACTCATGGCTTGTGAAAAGCCGTGTGAAAAAAATGTTGCTCCCGTTTTTTCTTTTATGCTAATATTATTTTGCCATGAACCAGTTTGCCCAAACCTCTAAATTTTTAAGCCGCGGTTTTGATTTAAACCTTGGAAAATTCTCGATCCCTTTGGCCTACTGGGAAGTGGCAGCTATAGTTTTTCTCATTTTCCTTTTGATTTTGAGCATGGCTCAGTTCAGGCGTCATTATGTAGATTGGGGTCTTAAAGGTGCTCTCTTTGGAATATTTTTTGGCTTCCTTCTGGCATTACTTTTAGAAGGATTTTTGATTGTCGGGGGAAAAACCGCCCTAACCGAGTTTTTAGGCTGGAAAAACGCCCCAAAACCCCTGCAGATAGCCTTGGATGCGGGGAGGACCCAGCTTATTCAGGTTTTGGGGGTTAAAAGTTCCATTCCTTCTTCTTTGGCTAAAGACAGCTCCACTTTTCAGGGTGCCTTGGAAAATATTCAGACTCTAAGCCCCGCAGACCTTAAAAAGGTCAAAAGCCTCATCTGCCAACCATAAGAAGTATTGACAAAAATTAACAAATGTTGTTAAATATTAACAATATGACAACATTTACGATTTCGTTACCAGATCAAGTTGCACAGGTTGTAGACCGCGAAACCAAGAAACTCGGGTTTGCCACCAGATCTGAGTTTGTGCGTGACGTGTTAAGAAAATATATGTCAGATGAAGCTAAATTTGAGGTTTTTGATAAAACTCCACTTGCAGAGGTTAAGCTTCAATTGGCCCAAAGTGGCAAATATACTCAGGAATTTATCGAAAGTGTAACAAAAGGACTTTCCAAGTCTTCTTTGTATGCGGATTAAACCATTAAGGCAAGATTTGACTTCATTTTTGAAAAAAAGAAACTTAACTAGGAAATTCGCTCGTCAAAGTCAGGTTTTTGTTGCAAATCCGAGACATCCTTCACTGAATACCGAAGTTCTGGAGCCTAAAAACCTTAGAATTTATTCATTTCGAGTAGACAAGAAATATAGGGCTGTTTTCGTGTTTCTTACCCCAGACTTTATAGAAATTGTTGATATCAATAACCACTACAGTTGAAAATTCTGATTTTTAGCCTCGTTTTACTCTCCGTAATTCTTAATTCTAAATTATTAATTTTAAATTAAAGTTTCATCCCATAGCTCTTGACTTTTTCTATTTTTCTGGTACACTTGCCTTTCGTCTTTTGACTGGGAGCCAGTCATTTTTTTTGCGACTGGAATTTCAGTGTAAAAAGTGGACATTAACATCTTCAAGAATATTAAAAAAGTAAAACTTTTTTCTCTTTAAAATTGGTGCCGATGCAAGACGTCATCTCTAAATCTAAACATAGAGACGACCTCTTTTAATCGGCATCAACCATTCAGTCTGAAAGGAGATTTTGATATGAAGAATCGAAAGAAGAATTTGGTTGTGGTTTTGCTGGCAATCGGTGTTTTAGCGCTTGTTGTTCTGGCCTGCGGCTCAACCACACCTTCACCAACGGCATCCCCGGTTGCAGGCACTAACACTGGTGGTCAGGTGCACTACACTGTGCAAGAGCTCTATAACGAGGCTCAGCAAATTGCTGACACCAACGTTACGAGTCGTATGCACACGCGTGCCTGGCTTTGGTTCTTTGCCCTCGTTTTGTTCGTGATCAGTGCGGGTATTTTTTTGGGAGTCGAGGGATGTGGATGGTGGTCTGTCGCCGTTGTGGTGGCAATCCTGCTTGGCTCATTTGGTGCCGCAATAAACAATTTCCAAATCTCCGAAAAAGTTGACCAAGTTGGTCATGATCTGGCGGATAAAGCGGTCACTCAAGGAGTTGACTTGGCACAGCGTGCTCAAGCCACCAACTATCAATACATCCACGCAGTTGTTTCACAGATCGGAATGGAATCGCAACCCTGTGAACGGACCGTGAATCACCATGACTTCTGTTCAAGCAACACGAACTACTATACCCATCGCGAGATCAACTCACATCAAGTGTGTACGACTTCGACAGACTCAGATGGTAATACAACTGAAAGTTGTCATGAGGAGCACGATGACGAGTATACCCCCTGGTTTACTAACGTTGTGCGGTATTACATCATTCCGGACACTCGTGCCAAATATTTATCCGAGCAGATCTATCATCAGAGCTGTTTGGCAGATAATGGCGCGTTTGAACCTTGTTCGAAGGATGAATACGGGAGTATCAATGATAAGCGTAAGCCTGTTGTGTATGCAAATACAGATTGGCGCGCCCCACAAGATGCTCCGAATCATCTCTATTGTGAAACAGGCTTTTTCGGGACGACCTGCGAGGAACCTCGCGGCTCATACAATGAGCATATCCCCGATGCGTATATGGTGGTGAAGCTTGCCAAAGAAAATGGCGGCTTGGTTGTGGATGCAACGTTCGTGGGACCCTATTTCAACTGGGGTTTTGCGGCTGACAGCCCACTTTACGATGTTTATGACGGTGACTACAACAACCTCAGAGGCATCGTGAACTTACCCGGCCCCAATGGCGTTGACTTTACAATCAATGATGCATACGGCAAGCCTGCAACTTTGCCCACTCAACTGGTGGCCACGGACGGTGACCTTGCAATCGGTTTCAATCCGATCTTTGTCATTGGCAGCTGTTTAAGCCCGGAACAACTTCAGGGTTATGCAGAATATGCCATGGTGGTCCAAGGGGACTTCGGTCCTACAAAACAGGGTTCACTCCGCTGGTTCCTTGTTTGTGATAGTATCGTTCAGCGTCTCGGCGGAATGCCCTACACGGTTTCTGCAGTAAAGGCGTACCTCCGTGACTCGGGCGTGTGGAGCTTGTTTTCAATGCCCAAAAACCTCGTGATTTCTGTGACCTCCATCAGCGATGACGGAACACGGATTACCGGCCGCGGTCTCGAAACAGGCATGCCTACCGGCAATGATGTACTCATCAGTCACGTAACGGCAAGTGTTCGTGCGGGCGATAATTTGTCCTTGACCAAGGAAAACCTCTTTGGTTCATTCTCGGCAAGTTATGTCGCTTCGCAGGCGGACAAATTCCAATACCAGTTTTCTGACCTGACTCAGGCCGACAGTGTTGTGGGGCTTCTCTACGAGACAGATCCCAACTACACCCCTCCAGACCCATCGGACCCTGCTTGTAATCAAGCCAAGGCTGAGCATGTTGGCTTTGTACGGTACTCGACTTGCAACACCGATTACCTCAAGACGACCATCGAGGTCAACGAGGACGGTCGGTTCCTGATCATGAACACGGTTACGGCCGGGGCAATTGCTTCTACACCCGTTTGGGGTGCGTGGGTTGTCCTCGTCTTAGCCATAATCTGTCTGTTCCTCGCCGGTTCGGCGCGGAGTCAGATGTAGATACATTTCAACAAAGGAGAAAAACCAATGAACGTCACTAAAAGAATCGTTTCCCTGTTTTTGCTGGCAATGTTCGTTTTGTCTGCGTGCGGGACTAAGGCTCCTCAGGACACGGTTCCGGCTTTGCCAAAACTCGATCCTGTTGCGATTTTGGCTCAGGCGCGGACGTACTACAAGGGCGGAGTTGATCGTGAGACCAGCATTACTGTTCTGTGGCGGAAATATGAACTTTCGTTGAACACCTTCCGTCTCGGCGGTAAGGATTTGTTCGGTGCGGCCAATGCATGCTCTGCAAGCGTCGCTTCGACTGAGTCAACGATCGGCAATGCAGTTACCGGTAATATGGATGGCGATGCCATCTTCTCAGCGCTTGTCACAAACAGCGTCTCCGGCGAACAAGCCACGACCGAATGCACACAGATTTTCCGCCAGCTTGCCGATTACATCGTCGCTAACCGCGCCGCTGTACAGAATGCCAATCTCATGGCGTTTGAGGCCGCTACGGACTACATGAACTACACTAGTTCCTTCCCCGAGGTCGATTTTATGAACGACCTCATGCAGACCTACGGCGATACCACGCTGGTCTACCAGAAATTGGCAGACAATGGCGTCGGTGTTTCCGATTGGAGCTGGCTCCCGACAGCGAACCTGTGGGTAAGCCATGGTGATAAGAACCTGTGTCAATATTACATCAGTGGCGAGTTTATGCAGAACATCTCTTACTCGTCCAAACTGAAGTTCACTGGCCATGAATCAGCCCTTGCCCGTCTTTACGAGAGCACCTGGAATCCTGCGGCCAACGGCGGCAACGGCGAATGTCGTATGACCCGCTATGCGGCCCTTGAGTACATGACCCGCAGTATTGTTGGCGCTGATACTCAGCAGATCATCGAATCTGGTCAGGACCAGGAACTCTTCCCGGCCACCCCGACAGCGGCACCTTAATTGGAGAGACGAGATGAACATTTTAAATTTCGTTTTCTACCCTGCTTTGGTTATTCTGTTCGGCCTGGCCGCGGCGTTTTCGTTCCTGGGCAAGAACAACAAAAATGCCCTTCTGTCATCCAATCGTGACGGACGCGATCCTTTAGTCATCGGCTTCGGGCTTGTGCTCTTGGGCGTGCTTGTCTCGTTCCTGGACTACACTGCGGCACGTATGCTCGTGGGTATTGGTTTTACCTTTGTCGCCTTCGGAACCGTCATTTTGGTTGACGACTATTACACCGATCGGTTATTCCAACCAGTTTTCGGTGTTGTGTATTCCGTTTTGGCGTTCCTCGCCTACCGCGCGGGTTCCTTG
The DNA here is from genome assembly GCA_000993205.1 of Candidatus Woesebacteria bacterium GW2011_GWB1_39_10. GTDB lineage: Bacteria > Patescibacteriota > Microgenomatia > UBA8517 > UBA8517 > GWB1-39-10. The sequence continues at coordinate 257,654 of LBVU01000004.1, read as the reverse complement.
GGCACTCAGGTTTACAACACTCACGCGCTTGTTACCCTTGTTGTACCTGTTGCCATGGCCACCATGTTGGCGACCTTTTCGGCTCTCACTTTTGCGTCGGCTGATTTCAAGGATCGCCTTGATCAGCAAAATGGCGGTTGGCTTTTCATCGTCTTAGGCTTGGCGGCTGCGAGTCCTTCGCCCTTTACCGTTAATTCGGCTTTGATTATCGCTACAGCCAGCCTCGGTGGCCTGCTCTTTACATTGGGACTGCTGACTGCGGTTGATCAGAAGGACGCTCTCGGCGCTTTGAACAAGGCAAAGATGCCTGTATACGTGCTGATTGCAGTGCTTTTGCTCGTTGGCGCTCGCCTGTTTTTCTAGGCTCTGGCCTAATATTCTTGAAGTTTAGTTCTAAAATTGGGGTCGGAAGATCAAATTGAGATAACCTCTCACTTTGACTTCCGGCCCCTGCAATACCTTCATTCAAATTTCCTCAATTATCCTCATTTCGATTGACTATTTTTTCCAAAAAAAATCCCCGCAAGTTTCGGTGCCAAAATGGCGTTGTTCCGACTCACGGGGATTGCTATGTTGTTTTTTTAACTGTTAAATATGATCGGGTTTGGGTCCTTTTCAAAGAACATACAGATCAAGCCTACACCTGCAGGGATCAGATAGACGGTGACTAAAATCACCAAGAGCGATTCGATCATCTGGGTTATGATCCAGAAAAGGACGCTCAGGATCACTACGATCCAGGTTGCAACCATCTTCTGAAACAATATACCGGCCAGAATACCCCAGAACGAAATACCAACAATGTCCAAGGGGTCAGGAACCCAGGCTCCGAGTGCCAATACAATGACAATCACTTTGAACAGAGGGTTTAACTGTCCAAAAAGTTTCCAGGGATAGTGCTTCAAACGATCATAGAAAGAAACATCTTTAGTCATAACGAACTCCTTTTTTTGATTTGAAAAATGTGCCAACTATCGAAAGGGATTTTACCATACATAAATTGTTTTCACAATCTTATAGTAGTTGTACTATTAAGCTTAATTGATTCTATGGTATAGTACCGGTCCCACTTCGCCCTGATCGGGTTTCAATAACCTGACCGGGGCTTTTTTTGGCAAAATTCCGATCCGGGATCGGAACGTGTCCACGAACCAGTATTATTAGTTCTAAACAGTGATATTATTAACATACAATGAGTCGTAGAAAAACTATTTTGGCAACCGGTGAGATTTACCATGTTTTTAATAGATCAACCCACAAAATTCAAATTTTCAAATCCGATAAAGACTTTCAAATTTTCACGGAGGCTTCACTCTATTATCTTCAACAATTCCCCAAAGTGAAGTTTTCCTTTTATCGAAGACAAAAAGACAAACATGTTTTTCAGTTAGATGATAAATTGGTCTCAATGCTTAATTATTGTTTGATGCCTAATCACTATCATTTTACCTTGAGACAAGAAGCAGAGGATGGAATTAAAAATTTTATTCAGAGATTGTGTGGAAGCTATGCCCACTATTTTAATAAAAAGTACGACGTCAATGGTGCCTTATTTTCTGGTAACTTTAAAGCTGTTAGGATTTCTGATGAAAGGCAATTGTTACATCTTTCAAGGTATATTCATTTGAATCCAGTCACTGATTATATTGTCAACAAACCCGAAGATTACAAATATTCATCATACATTCAATATTTACACAAAGAAAAATCGAATTTAATTGACCCAACACTTATATTAGATATTTTAGGTAAACAAAGTTATCAAAAATTTGTTCTCGATAGAGTTGGATATCAACGAGACCTGTCACGAATCAAACAGTTGATTTTGGACTAAAATACCCGTTTCGCCTAGCTATTCCGATCCCGGAACGGAACTGTGGTAAAATTTACTTCATGCAGGAATTTAAACAAAAAATTGATGAGCTAATAGTACGTCTGGAAAAGCTTATCGAGGTTGTTGGTCTTCCGGAAAAAAAGCAAAAAATAGTTGAACTTGAGGCCAAGGCGTCCGAGCCTACACTTTGGGATGATCCAAACCAAGCCAGGGCGGTTACCCAGGAGCTTTCGGACATTAAAAAAGAAGTTGAGGAAATTGAAAGTCTCGCAGAAACTTTGGAGATCCTGAAACTAGTTCAGGATGATGGACTGGTTCAGGATGAATCTGAAGTAATAAAGGCGGAAAAAACTCTTGCCAGGCTCGAGCTCATGTCCTATCTTTCCGGAGAATATGACGCTAAGAATGCCCTAGTTTCAATCCATGCCGGCCAAGGAGGCACAGAAGCCATGGATTGGAGCAATATGCTATATCGCATGTACCTGCGTTTTTGTGAACGCCGTGGGTGGCCAACCGAGAACCTTGATTATACTTCGGGAGAAGAAGCCGGAATTAAGAGCGTTACTTTCAAAGTTACAGGGCATTATGCCTACGGCTACTTAAAAAGAGAGGCGGGAACTCACAGGTTGGTGCGCCAATCTCCTTTTAATGCGGACAAGCTCAGACAAACCTCGTTTGCGCTTGTCGAAGTCATGCCTGAACTAACCGATACCGACCTTCATGATATGGAAATTAAAGATAACGATCTCGATTGGCAGTTTATTCATGCCGGCGGGCATGGAGGTCAAAATGTTAACAAAGTGGCTACAGCGGTACGGCTTACCCACATTCCGACCGGAATTGTGATTACGGCTTCAACCGAACGTTTTCAGGAGCAAAATAGAAAAATCGCCCTGGATCTTCTTCGTGGAAAACTATGGATTAGACAGCAGGAGATTGAAAAGGGAGTTAAAAAGGAAATTAAAGGGGACTACCGGCCCGCCTCCTGGGGAACCCAAATACGCTCGTACGTATTACATCCCTATAAAATGGTAAAAGATCTTCGCACTCAAGAGGAAACGGGGAACACGGATGCGGTTCTTGACGGGGAGATAGATGAATTTATAGACGCAGAATTAAAATTAACGAAGAGCTAAAAAGGAAAAACGAAAAGCTTTTACTTTTTCGATTTGCGCTATTAGCTTTTTAAGTGGTATATTAAGTTATGGAAAATCAAAATCAAGTAGCTGTGGAAACTCCCAAAATATCAAAATCGTGGCCACTCATTGCCGGGGCTCTTGCCACAGTTGTTGTTGGAGTCGCGGCCGCCTGGCTTCTTTTCTTTAAAGTTATGAATAATAATTCTTCTTCAGTTGCCGCTCCGGGGTCAAAGGTGACCGATACGGAAGCAGGGAGATTGGATCCTAAAATTCAATACACTGATGCAGTCGGAACATTGGTATCTGGCGGGATTGGAAACGAAGGAACTCACCATCTTGACCGTGATGGTGGAGTGAGTCAGACTGTTTATTTAACTTCCAGCGTAATCGATTTGGAAAGCTTTGTTGGGAAGAAAGTCCGCATTTGGGGGGAGACATTGGCGTCCAAAAAGGCCGGATGGTTAATGGATATTTCTAAAATTCAGGTTCAATAAACGTGATCAACTTCAAAAATGTCACAAAAAAGTTTGGATCAGTTAGCGCCTTAACCGACGTCTCATTTGAGATCAAAAAAGGTGAATTTGTTTTTATAACAGGCCCTTCAGGGGCCGGGAAAAGCACTATTTTGAAATTAATTTTAGGGGAGCTTGCGCCCGATGGCGGTACCATTATCGTTGACGGTTTAGACATCAAAAATTTAAAGACAAAAGATGTTCCGTATTTTAGGCAAAAAATAGGTACCGTATTTCAGGACTTTAAAGTTTTACCGGAACGAACAGTGGGCGAAAATGTAGAGGTGGCCTTGGCGGTTATCGGGCTTCCCGAGAATGAATGGAAAGAGAGAATTAACCATGTTCTTAAACTCGTCGGTCTTACCAAACAAATAAATCTCTTCCCCTCCCAGCTTTCCGGAGGCGAACTTCAAAGGGTTTCACTTGCCCGTGCCTTGGTTGTAAACCCAAAACTACTTTTAGCAGACGAACCCACAGGGAATCTAGATTGGGACACTTCGGAAGGAGTAGTTAAACTGTTTGAAAAAATTAACGAAGAAGGTAAAACTGTAATAATGGCAACACACAATATGGATATAATTAAAAAATTTAAAAAGAGAATAATAAATATTGTGAATGGTAAAATAGTAACTAAGGACTAATATCTAATAACTAAGAATTTTTACTCTCATGGTTTTTAGATTTAAGTTATGGTTATTAATTTTGAGTTATTAATTTTTAATTAGCTATGAATATACATTTTCGTACAGCAGTCGGTTATATAAAGCGCTCTCCCTTTCAGGCATTTGCCGCCACGTTTGTTCTAACTTTAACTTTTTTTGTCGCAACACTCGTTGCCACCTTGGTTTATAGCTCCTCAAAACTGATTACTTATTTTGAGACACGTCCTCAGGTGATCGCTTTTCTAAAAGACGACACAGGTCAAACGGATATTGCTGATTTACAACATAAATTAGAAAAAGATACTCGTGTAAAAGAAGTTAAATATGTCAGTAAAGAAGAAGCTCTTTCTATTTACAAAAATGCAACAAGCGATAATCCCCTTCTTGGGGAACTTGTCAGCCCTTCGATATTCCCCGCATCTCTCGAATTTTCGGTCAAAGATTTGTCCTTTGCCCAAGCTGTTATCGATCAGGTGAAGGGAGAAAAAATAGTCGACTCAGTGGGCTTTACCGCTGCCATTGGAGGCGAATCCAGTCTTAAAGATGTCGTTACAAGATTAAGAACTATAACGATGTATGTCAGGATCGGTGGAATAGCCTTTGTGGGAATTCTTGGAGCCGCTTCTTTTGTTGTCCTTCTAATAATCATCAGTATGAGAATGGCCGTACGCCGCGAAGAAGTGGAGATTTTGAATCTGATCGGTGCCACCCCGGCATTTATCAGAAGTCCCATTATAGTTGAAGCTCTTTTCTACTCATTGTTCGGCGCTTTTTTGGGTTGGCTCATTTCCTTCATAGCGATTCTTTATTCTGCTCCGTCCGCAGTAACCTATTTTGGTGAAATTCCGGTTCTTCCTCGCGATACATTAGGACTTTTTGAACTTTTTGGAATATTTTTAGCCGTTGAACTTGTTGCAGGATTGGTTCTGGCCATGACAGGAAGTTTATTTGCGATTTCTAGAGTAAAGAAGTCAAGATAATGAGAAATGCAAAAAATTTTTTGGTTTTCGCAACAATCCTCCTAGCATTAGTTTTAATAGGCAGGTTATCTTCTGTTTTGGCTGATGACTGTGACAATATTCCTTCGACCCCAGACAGGATTGACGAAAAAATAAAGTGTTTGGAGTCTGCCGTACTTCAAAAGAAAACTCAGGCAAGCACGCTCAAAAATCAAATTGCTCAGTTCGACGCCCAAATAAGATTAAACACACTCAAAATTGCGGATACCGAGGATAAAATTCTTCTTTTGGGTGGCAGAATCGATCAATTGGAAATTTCACTTGAGAGTTTAACCAAAGCGTTTTCTTCCAGGGCGGTAGAAACTTATCGAATGTCCCGGTTCGAAACCAATTTTACTTTTGTTATAACAGCTCCAGATATTAATGATGCCGTTTCAAGATTTCACTATCTAAAACGTATCCAGGAAGAAGACAGGAGTCTTCTGGAAAGGCTTCAAACTGCCCAAACTACATATCAAAATCAAAAACAGGATCAGGAAGAATTACAGACTCAGCTTACAAAGCAGAAAGCAAATTTGGGCGCTCAAAAGATTGCCAAGGCAAACCTTTTAACTGCTACTAAAAACGATGAAAGCAAATATCAATCGCTTCTTTCTCAAGCGCTAGCCGAAAAAGCGGCAGTTGAAAAAGCACTTATTTCGGGTATTAAAGTTGGTCCGGTTAAGGCTGGTGACGCAATTGCCCTCATTGGCAATTCCGGTTACCCCGGATGTTCAACGGGAAAACATCTTCACTTTGAGATTAGAAAGGACAATGTTTGGGTTGACCCCTCAACTTACTTGCAGAATAAAGTAGTTAACGATGAAGAAAAAGGTGGAAATGTAAATATTGGTTCCGGAAATTGGCAATGGCCAATACAGGATACTGTTCGACTTACTCAGCATTTTGGCCATACACCATGGTCATGGAAATATTCATATTCAGGTGGAATTCATACTGGTTTTGATATGGTATCTACCTCGTCCGATGTAATCCGCGCACCCGCAGACGGAGATCTATTTAAATCGGCGGAAAGTTGTGGAGGTAGCACTATAAATATAGTCTATATTGAACACGGAAACGGAGTTGTAAGTCTATATTTGCACGTACAATAGTATTATTAATATTTAATATTATTGTTTCAATGATTCGAATCATTGAAACAAATGCAAGATGAAAAAGTTAATTTCAATTATAGTTATTTCTGCAATTTGGTTGTTTATTTTTCCTTCAATAGTTGAGGCTTGGTCAATTACAATTTCAGATTTACCGACAACAATGGATCAATCGAATGAAGCTGAGACAAATGTTTTTTTGACTTGTAGCGGGTGCGGTGACTCATATATGCGAGGGGTATTTTATCCGAACGGAACTAGTTATTTCGGTCTTACTCAAAATAATATTGGAGAATGGATAGGATCTGATAACGATAGGTCTAGATATTTTAAAATTGCAAAGGAAGATCTGGTTGACGCAAGTTGGAGCGGTAAACTTCATGTTAAACTTGATACTCTGGATCCCAGTTATCTTGGCCCCGGTGAATATTTATTCAAAATTGGGAGATATACTTCGGCCGGGGACGCCGGCGCCGATTGGTCGAATGAACTTTCAATAAAAATTACAGGGCCGACTCCAACACCCACCCCACTGCCGACCTCCTCTCCAACTACAACACCGACTCCCACTCCTTCGCCAACAAAAACTCCTACTCCCGTCCCCACCCCTACAAAAACTCCTACTCCAAGACCAACTCCAACACCAACCCCGGAGGTTTTGGGTGAACAAACAACTGTGGCGGAACCGGAACTTTCCACTGCTTCTCCTACCCCAGTTCAAAAAGAGGTAGCTGATCAGAAAAAATTTCCATTTATTGCGGTTATCTTAATTGGAACAGGGCTTTTGCTTATCGGATTCTCCGGATATACAGTGGTAAGAAAAATCAAACAACCTACAAGTCTGGAATCTTGATATACTAATCCGGTGGGTAAAAAAGTTTTTAAACAATTGGACCTCTGGCTCCCGGTCGCCATATGGGCTTACCTAATATTTCATTTTTCATCAGGTACAGTTCCTACGGCCTCTTCAGTTTTTTGGCGGGATTTTGCTGTAAAAAAGACCGGTCATATGTTTCTTTTTGGAGCTTTGGCAATATTAATTTACAGGGGCCTACTTGGTGAAAATATTCCCAAAAAAAAAGCTGCAATTTGGGCCGTAATATTGGCATTTTTTTATGGAGCTTCCGATGAATTTCATCAGTTGTTTACTCAGGGGCGCGAGGCGCGCATCCGCGATGTCGTATTTGATACACTCGGGGCAGGCATTGTTATTTTCCTTATCTATAGATTTTTACAAAAGCTGCCAAAAAAAGTACAATCTATCTTGAAAGACTTAGGTTTTGTCTAAGAAAATGAAAAAAATACTTGTTACAGGTGGCGCAGGTTACATAGGATCGTTCATGGTTCGCCAACTTCGACTGACAGGGTGCGACCCTGTCGTTCTCGATAACCTTTCTCAAGGACATAAAGAATCGGTTAAAGATTTTAGACTGGAAAAAATCGATTTAGTCACTCAAAAAGAAAAACTTGACGCGCTTTTCTCGCAGGAAAAGTTTGATGGGGTAATTCACATGGCAAGCTTCATTCAGATGGGTGAATCCTTCAAAGATCCAGCCAAATACTATCGCAACAATGTTAGTGGTTTTATCAATCTTTTGGATTCTATGAAGAACAATAAAGTAACCAACATTATACTATCCTCGACCGCCGGTATTTACGGAAATCCAATCCGCGTTCCTATTATGGAAGAAGACATTAAGAATCCTTTAAACGCCTATGGTGATTCCAAATATATGATGGAAAGAATGCTCGAAGACTACGATTCCGCTTATGGAATTAAATTTATAAGTCTCAGATATTTTAACGCGGCCGGTGCCGCCTTGGATGGATCGATAGGAGAGGATCACCCAGAAGAAAGCCATTTAATTCCAAACCTAATTAAATCAGTTTTAGAAAATACAGAATTTACTCTCTTTGGAGATAATTATGAGACTCCGGATGGAACGTGTATTCGGGATTATATCCATGTATTGGATTTGACGGAAGCGCATTCACTTGCGATTCAAGCTATTATTGATGGTAAACCAAGCGGTTTTTATAACATGGGAATTGGTAAGGGTTATTCGAATCGGGAAGTTGTTAGTAAAGTTGAAGAAGTAACGGGTTCAAAGATCCAGATTAGGATAGCTCCGAGACGGGAAGGCGATGCAGCCGCCCTTTATGCGGATAACGGAAAAATTAAAAAAGAATTAAATTGGGAACCAAGATACGATCTTCAAAAAATAGTCGAGTCTGCATATTTATGGCACAAAAATCACCCCCGAGGATATAATAGTGATCGTTGATTCAGTGGCTCCTAAGGGCTAATATTGATTAATGCAACTTCTTAGATTTTTACATCACCTTTTTATTCCTCATGAGTCCAACAATCAAAAGGGTAAGATTTTGCATCCATCAAGTTTAACTATAATCGCTGTTTTTCTGGTTGGTTTTCAGTTGCTTCTAAATGTTTTCCCCAGAGGTCTTCCACGGGTTTTAGGTTATGCAGCCAACATTTCGCCTGGTGAGGTAATCCGTTTAACCAATGCTCAAAGGGCGGCAAATGGTTTATCGACAGTTACCGAAAATGCGAATTTGGATTCTGCAGCCTTGGCCAAGGGTAACGATATGTTGGCAAAAGGGTATTGGGCCCACTTTGCTCCGGACGGAACCTCGCCTTGGAGTTTTTTCCTGAGTTTTGGCTATAAATATCAATATGCCGGGGAAAATTTGGCCAGAGATTTCAGTAACGCCAATGATGCTGTTAACGCTTGGATGAACTCTCCAACACATAGAGAAAATATATTAAATTCTAAATACAAGGAAATCGGTATTGGAGTTGTTGAGGGTAATTTGGCCGGGGTTGATACAACGGTTATTGTCCAATTTTTCGGCGCTCCACTGGGGAACTCCCCCTCAATTCCGATTGCTCAGGCTCAGGAACAGGGTAAATCAGTGGCACTCAAGCCATCGATCGCTCCCAAAAAATTGGCAACCCCGTCTTTATCGCCAGAGCCAACCATTGCACCGGTTATCATCAGGACTCCCACACCACTTCCCCAAGCGTCCCCGCAATCAATCTCGTCTGTTTTCATTTCACCTTTTAGTTCAACTAAAAATCTTTCATCGGCAGTTCTGGGATTACTTCTTATGGCTCTTTCAATTGACATAATTGTTATAAGGAGAAAAAGGATTGCCAGGATTGGCGGCAGAACCCTTGCCCATATAGCTTTCCTTGGAATGATTTTGGCAGTTATACTGATACTTAAGGCAGGACAAATTATATAATTACTATTATGAAATCTTTTGTTCGGGATTTACCACACTACATGCTTCTGATTGGCATTCTTTTGGCCGGTTTTGCAGGTCTCACCCTTTTTTCCTATGACAGAAACTTCCAAATTGCCGTGGCACTGGCAACTGGAATTTCATACGTTTCATGGGGATTGATTCATCACCACATTCATAGAGATTTACACTTCGAGGTTTTTATGGAATATCTGGCTGTGGCTATTTTAGGAACTGTAATTATCTTTTCCTTGATTTTGCAATAACGCAACCTGTATACTTTCAGCTACCAATGAATAAAGTTCGTAAAGCAGTTATCCCCGCAGCCGGCTTTGGAACCCGTTTTCTTCCCCAAACAAAAGCAATGCCCAAGGAGATGCTTCCGATTGTAGACAAACCGGTCATTCAGTATGTTGTAGAGGAGTTGGTCGAGGCCGGAATTCAGGACATTTTTATAGTTACCGGTTATCACAAAAGAGGGATTGAAGACCATTTTGATTCCCCCAATCTTGATTTAATTGAAAATCTCAAAATGGGAGGAGAAAAGAAACGCTATTTGTTGGAAGAAGTAGAAAAAATTTCAAATATGGCCAATTTTGTTTATGTTAGGCAAAAAGGCCCATATGGCAATGGTACCCCGCTTTTTAATGTGAAACATTTAATTGGAGATGAACCATTTATTTATACCTGGAGTGACGATTTCATTAAAGCTGAACCTAACAGGTTTAAACAACTTATTGTGGCATATGAAAAATATGGTGCCAGTTGTATGGCAAGTCTAAGGGCTACTAAGGATGAAGATTACAATAGGTATGGGTGCTCTGGTGGGGTAATGCTTGAAGATGGGATAATGGATGTAAAAGAAATTATCGAGAAACCGGGTAAAGACAAAGCTCCTTCAGACATGATGAATATTTCGGGTTATCTGTTTACTTCCGACATTTTCGACTATTTGGATACAGCTTTAGCAAATTTAAAGGTTGGTGCTGAACTTTATTACAACGACGCATTGAAACTTATGCTTGATGACAAAAAGAGAGTTCTGGCTGTTGAGATCAAAAACGGCAAATATTACGATACTGGTAACAAGATGGAATACCTCAAAACCGTAGTCGAATTTGCCCTCGCCCGTCCGGATATTAATGGTGAATTTAGAGAGTATTTAAAATCCCTCAATATATGAAGTTACTTGTTACAGGAGCTGCGGGTTTTATCGGGGCAAATTTTGTTCATTATTGGAATCATAAATATCCCAAAGACGAAATACGCGTTATTGATTCATTAACCTATGCCGGCAATATCGAAAATCTTGCTCCAGTCATTAAGAAAATTAAATTTATCGAGGCCGATATTAACGACCGCCCCAAAGTCTCGCAGGCAATGAAAGGTGTCGACACTGTTGTCCATTTTGCTGCAGAAAGCCACGTAGACAGAAGCATCTTCGACCCCAGTAGATATTGGCAGACTAATGTTCACGGTACGGTAACTCTTTTGGAAGAAGCGCATAAATTAGGCATCCCCAGATTTCATCATATTTCTACAGATGAAGTTTATGGCGAACTTCCTCTATTATCCAGCGAAAAATTTAACGAAAAAACACCATACTCCCCGCGTCCCGACAATCTTTACGCCTTAAGTAAAGCCGAAGCAGACAAGCTCGTTTTGGATTTTTACAAAAAAACCGATATGTTTACAACAATTTCTAATTGTTCAAATAATTATGGTCCCTATCAATTCCCGGAAAAATTTATGCCAATAGTTATTGCCAATTTAATTGACGGTATTCAGGTTCCAATCCATGGCGATGGTCGTAATGTACGTGATTGGATCCATACGAAAGATCATGCATACGCGATCGATTTAATCCTTCAAAAAGGTAAAAAAGGTCAAACGTATTTAATAGGTTCCGATAACGATAGGGATAACAATTATATTGCAGAAAAAATTGTTTCTATTTACGGTGAAGATGCCGGAAAGATCAGACACGTTCCGGACAGGCACAGCAACGACAGAAGATATGCAATAGATGCCACAAAGATAATTCAGGAATTGGGTTGGAAACCGGAAATCGGCAGGGAAAATTTTGACGATGGTCTAAAAGAAACTATTGATTGGTACAAAAATAATCAGGATTGGTGGAGACCGCTTCTTAAGAGACGCGCAGTTATTTCGGATGAAGATAAAATAGTTAGCGCTTTTATAACATTGGATAGAGAGACGGGGAAAACTAAGTTTATATTCGGAAAACTTGAAGAAAAAGAAGGAATAAAAATTCCGAAAAGCGATCTCAAAGAGCATTTTGTTGAAGCTAATATTGTTCGTTATGAAATGGTTATGAAAAATCTCGCGTCTAAAAAGTGGTATCAGAACAGTTTGGACAACATAAAAGATGAGATAAAAGCGCTGGCAATAAGTCCTGCAACTTTTGGTTACGTTGAAGACCTTTCAAGTCATGAAGATAAAATAGGTGAAGATACTCTGCTTAAATTGGTAAAAATCGATCACGCCTCTCCCGAGTTTGGAATTTACGGTATTGCAACATGGTTTGTGGTGGAGAATTCTAAAGGCGAGAGAAGGTCGGAGGGATATTATTCTTGGGGTTGGGGTCCGAAGTCTGGGGCAAAACTGCTGGTTTTGATTAGGAGGAATGGGGAAATAACTCATTTTGCGTTCCAAAGGGAAGGTAAATTTCCTACTGGCTCAATTGAGTATAATTTGGCGGGTGGTTTCCCCAGGCTTAACGAGAGCGTTTTAAACTTCATTCTTAGGTCGCTTAAAAAAGATCTGGGTTTGAATGTTCACAACCCAAACATCACTTTAAATGAAATAATAAGTCTTGGTCGAGTTGCGCCCGATTCCGGAATGACTAATAACCATCCTAATTTGTATGCGGTTATAGTAGATTTTGGGCGCGGAATTTATCCGGAGGTGCAGACAGGAGAAAAACTTGAAGAAAATGAGGGAATAGTTCTTTGGCCAGTTGGTGAAGTAAGCGAAATAGTAAGTAAGTGCGATGATTCATATTTCTTGTCTGCAATGTCGAGATTAACTCTTTCCGGAATTTATACGATAAACTTTTCTACGAATAACAAAAAAAACGATTAAAATATGATACGAATTGATCACAGAAAGCATATAAAGCATACTTCTATTCCCGGCGTTGTTATTATCGAGCGCCCTCTTTTTGGAGACTTCAGGGGATTTGTTCACGAACCATATAACAAAGAAGAACTTAAAGCCGCAACAGGGATTGAATTTAATCCGGTGCAATGGACTCATGCTTATATAAAACCCGGTGTTATTAAAGCCATTCATTCGGAAGATTGGAACAAAATGATTTACCCCATTACGGGGATTCTTTACGCCCCTATTGTGGATCTTAGACCGGAGAGTTCAACATTTGGGAAGGTTGAATATATCACGATTGACAACACCAAAGAAGATTCAAAACGCCAGGCGCTTTTCCTGCCGGCTGGAGGGATTGGTAATTCGGTATGCGTACTAGGAACCGAAATGATGCATTATTTCTATCTTATTGATGAATATTGGGACGATGCAAAGGCAAAGGGAGTTGCCTGGAACGATCCGGATCTAAAAATAAAATGGCCGATAAAGGAGCCAATTCTTTCCGAGCGCGACCAACACAATCCAACATTAAGAGAGCTTTTCCCGGAAAAATTTAGATCCTGAAATGAATTCAGGATGACATTATGAAAAAAGTATTGATAATTGGTGGGACTGGAATGGTAGCTTCAAGATTTGTTGATTTGGCAAAAGACAAGCTGGAGATTGTTTCAGTTGATGAAAAAACCCTAGATATTATAGACAACACGGCAGTGGAAAAATATTTCACAAAAAATAAATTTGACGCTGTGATTAACTTTGCCGCTTTTACAAATGTCGACGCGGCTGAGAAAGAAACCGGGGACGAGACAGGTCTTACATATCGATTAAATGTTTTAGGACCAAAAAATCTGGCCGAGTATTGTAACGACAATAACACGTTTCTAGTTCACATTTCTACAGATTTTGTTTTTCCCGGAACAGAAGAGGAACCAGGTCCGTACGATGAAGACGCCCGCCTTCCGGAGACTCCTGTCGGAATCGGTTGGTATGGTTGGACAAAAAACCGGGCCGAGTTAATGATTCAAAATACTTCAACAAATTACGCAATTGTAAGGTATGGATATCCGTTTCGTGCAGCACCATTCGATTTAAAGAAAGATTGGGCAAGAAATTTGATCAATTTATACAATGAACAAAAATTATATCCAATGTTCACGGACCAGGTTCAGAGTGTGTTATTTGTAGATGATTTAGTTGAGCCTTTGGTTAAAATTATTAATGAAGAAATATCTGGTATCTTCCACGTTGCCTCAAGTGATATGACCACGCCGCACGAAATAGGGCTATATTTGTTGGGAAAATATACAGGTAAACCAGTTGAGTTGCAAAAGGGTTCAATGGGTGAGTTTCTAAAAGCTCCCGGTCGTACACCACGCCCCCGTCTAGGTGGTCTAAAAACTCTAAAAACTCAAAATATCCTAAATTTGAAATTTAAAACTTGGCGAGCGATGGTGGACGAGTTTGTTTCTCAATTAAATACTTAATTACTATATAGTAATTAAGTATTGTTTTTTCTCCATTTGTCAATTTCGGCATGGTTTCCTGAAAGAAGCACTTTGGCGACTTTCCATCCGCGGTATACTTCGGGACGGGTGTACTGCGGATATTCACTTTCCATTCCGGAAAAAGATTCCTCTATCAGGGAATCCGGCTTTATGACGTCAGGGATTAGTCTTGTAACAGTATCGGCAATAACCATGGCCGGGATTTCCCCACCGGTTAAAACATAGTCTCCAATAGAGACTACCTCATCTACCAAATTTTCGGCGACTCTATTATCAACTCCTTCGTAATGACCACAGAGGATAATCATCCTTTTGAATTTTGAATATTTATAGGCTTTTTCTTGTGTAAATTTCACACCCCCCGCCGAAGTTAATATTATTTTCTGATTTTTCGAACCAGGCTTTGCCTTAATCGATTTAAGGCAAGCGTCGATAATGTCAATTCTAAGAATCATTCCGGCCCCACCGCCATAAGGTCTATCATCAACATTTTTCCTCAGTCCGTCACCAAACTGTCTTAGGTCGATTATGTTCAAGTCAATAAAATTTTTGTCCTGGGCTCTCCACATAATTGATTGATTCATGGTTCCCTCAAACATTTTTGGGAAAAGCGTGATTATATCTATCCTCATACTCTTGTATTCTATCAGTGAAAGCTGATAAAGTTAACCTATGGACAAAGTTGTCATAGTCATGCCCGCGTATAACGAAGCTCAGAATATAGCTCTTATGGTTCATGAGCTTTTTTCTAAGGAGTTTCCAAAAATTGATGGGGTAGAAATGCACCTTTTAGTGGTTGATGATTTTTCTCCGGACGGAACCGGGGACGTAGTTAAAAATTTAATGAATCATCACAAAAATCTCCATATTCTTCAAAAAGAAAAAGAAGGCTTGGGATGGGCATATGTTCGGGGAATGCAGTATGCAATGAACAAACTTCACGCAGATGCGATTTTGGAAATGGACGCGGACTTTCAACATCCTCCAAGGTTTGTAAGACCAATGGTTGAGGCATACTTATCCGGCGCCGATTATGCAATAGGATCCAGATATATCAAAGGAGGTTCCGTTCCGTCTGAGTGGGCAATAAGCAGAAAGGCGGTCAGTTTTTTTGGCAATTTATTTATTCGGATTGTTCTACTTAATTTTAAAGTTCACGATTTGACTACCGGTTTTAGGTTATCACGGGTTAATGGGGTTCTCGATAAAATTAACCTCGAAAAACTAATGGATCTGGACCGCTTTGCTTACAAAGTCGATCTTTTATATCAATGTCTTAAAAATTCTAAAAAGATTGTTGAAGTTCCGCTCGAGTTTGCGGCAAGAACTAAAGAGAAATCAAAGTTTAATTGGAAAGAAATGGTTGCGACTTTCACCGTTGCCGTAATTTTGGGAATAAAAGACAAGCAAAGATTTATTAAATTTGGAGTTGTAGGAGGGACAGGATTTGTTGTTAATTATGTAGGCTTGGAGGTTTTGAAACGTTTTGGATTTACAACTTTTGTCGCCACACTTCTTGCCACAGAGGCTGCGATTATTTCTAACTTTATTTTTAATAATATTTGGACATTCAAAGACAAAATTATTACAAAAGTGTCAGATATTTTTGTTCAGTTTTTTAAGTTTAATTTTTCATCCCTATTTGCAGTTATCGTTCAGCCATTTATAGTATCAGGGGCAGCTAAACTTTTCGGAGATAGCCCGTTGGTTCATCTTGGGGCACTGTTGTTTGCTTTATTTGCCGTTGTTTTACCTTACAATTACACTGTCTATAATTTATTCATCTGGCGAACATGGCACATGCCCAAATTCTTTAAGAAGCATTAACTGGAATTCTGAATTTATACCCGTAATATATTAAACCAGCCCCACCATCCTCTTTCAATTTTCTTGTGACCATTTCCACCTTGGCCCCAATTTCTAAGGGAACATTGGCACTGGCCAGATCTGTTAATTGGGCGGTTATCATTGGTCCTTCCTCTAGTTTGACTAAGGCGACTTGGTATGGGACGGACCCTTCAAAACCAGCCGGTGGTTCATACATTACCGTTGATGAATAAATCTCGCCTCTGCCACTCAAAGTGAAGGGAATGTGGGCCTCCCCGTGACAGTCAGGGCAAACATCACGAGGCGGAAAAACTTTGTGTCCGTTTTTACACACTTCGCCGGTAAGTCTGTATCTCTGCGCATTCAGTCTCCAATGACGGGGAATTTCATGACCCATATACAAAGTTAGTCTGAAGTTTTTCTCAAAACCCACGGCTACCTTGTAAGGAGAGACCCTTCAAGGTTAGTTATTCAAGCGTAAGGTTTTCCAGAATTGAAGTGCTATCAATTTTATAATTCTTCACAAAATTTTTGTAACTATTTTCCTTTTGAATAAAATCTTTACTTGCTTGTTTAAAGAAAAATAATATTTTCTCTGGATGTATCCAAGGTGTTTTTCTGAGTCCCAAATATTCTGAATACGAAGAATATGCAGATACTAAATCTTTTGTATATTCAGAAGGATTCAAATGAATGTATCTGCTTAAATGAAGAAAGTATGATTCATCTCTCACAATGGCAGATTTATATGGTCCCTGAAAAAGTGAACCCACACGGTCGTATTTTTTGTTAAAATACATAGAATATCTGGTTAAAAGCGATCGCATAAATTTTTCAATGTCATGTTCATTCTTTTGGTGTAGAAATAGATGAAAATGATTAGGCATAAGGCAATATGCCAAAAGCTCAACTTTCTCGAAATAGTTTTTAGGCTGGTGTGGTACACCTTGAAAGGAGAAACCTTGCAAGGTAAAAGTTTTTGTTATTTTAGAGAGGTCGGGTGGTGGGCTTAAATATTCTTTTAGATAATTTAAAAAGACTTTGTAGTCCTGTTCATCTTCAAAGATAATTCGCTTTTCAACTCCACGGTTATAAACGTGATAGTAACAATCATCACCCTCAAATCTTATTAAGTTTCTTGCAGGCATAATTTATATTACCTTGTAAGGAGAAACCTTGCAAGGTAATAATTCTTATTGAACTGGAAGATGTGAAGAGTATACTAAAAATATGGATGATGCACCAACCCGCGAAGAATTTTACAATCTTGAAGGGTTACAAAGGTAGAACAAAAATGGGTATGATATATGAAATATTTTCAAAATTTAACCTGTGTTTTCGAGAGAGAGAGAGAGAGAGAGAGAGAGTAAACAGTTTCGCTGTTTTGTAAAATCTCTTTTCTTTATTTTCCTGTTTCTTTTTTTTTCTTCCTTTGTTTTTCCTTCTAAAATCCTGGCATCCACTACTTACAATATGGCTACGACAACGAATTGGAACATTAGAATCGATGGTGCCAATGCTTCTGACCTTTTAACTTATTCTAATGCGACAAATGTCGATCTAGATAACGATGGGAACAGAGATATCATCGTTGGTGCGCGTTGGACGGACTACAATTCAAGAGCAGATTCCGGCTCAATATATATAATTTATAGTTCACTATGGAAAGGCTTAACCGGTACAGGCAATACGATCGATTTAGCCAATCCAAATAACTATAACATTCGTATCGATGGTGCTGCAGCAAACGATATGCTAGGTTTTTCTGCAGGAGTCTTTGTTCAAGATTTAAATGGCAATGGAAAGTTTGACCTTCTTATCCCCAGTATTGGATCAGATAACAATTCTAGGAGTGGCTCTGGGTCTGTATTTGTAATCTACGATACCTTACTTGATGATTATTCTGGTACGGGTAATACAATTGATCTTGCGAGTTCAAACAACTTCAATATTCGTTTCGACGGTGCTGCGGCTAGTGACAATTTATCAACAAAAAGTGTAGATACTACGAATCTTGATATTGATGGCGATAATAAACAGGATATAATTTTAGCTTCTGTTTTTGCTGACAATAATTCAAGAAATGAATCTGGTTCAGTCTATTATATCGCTAATACAGTCTTTGGTAATCTCTTAGGAACAGGTAATACTATTGATTTAGCAACGACTTCTAATTTTACAATCAGATACGACGGTGCTGCGACGGGGGATAATTTTGGTAGGCACAACGATGTTGTTTCCGATCTTAACGATAACAATAAATTAGATCTTATCATTGGTGCAAGGCAAGCCGATTATAACTCTCGTACTGGAAGCGGTTCTGTGTATGTAATCTATGCTTCATTGATTGATGACTACTCTGGTACTGGAAATATCGTTGATATGAATACAACATCTAACTACAATTTAAGATACGACGGTGCTATTGCTAATGATCAGCTGTCTGGATCATTAAAAACTGGAAACATTGATGGTAAAAAAGATTTACTAATTGGAACTTATTTAGAGGACAATAACAGTAGAACTGATTCAGGTTCAATCTATATCATCAAAAATGCACTCATTGCTAGTTATTCTGGAACTGGCAACAATATAGATTTAGCTACAAGCACAAATTACTCTATCCGCTATGATGGTGCCGTAGCAGGTGATGGCCTCGGATATTTCTCTTTACTGGCCACTGATTATAATTCAAACGGAATATATGATATTTTGGTGGTGGCATATCGGGCTGACCAAAATAGTAGAAGCGATTCAGGGTCCCTTTATGTAATTTATGATTCACTCATTGCTAGTTATTCTGGGACAGGAAATAATATCGATTTGGCAACAGGCACAAATTATTCTATCCGATACGATGGTCCAACAGCCTCAAGCTTTTTTTCGGGTCACGCGCTGTCTGTTGGTAATTTATATGGTAACGGTAAAATGGATATTTTAGTTGATGCTGGTGCTGCAAGTTTTAACTCTCGTACCAATTCAGGTTCTCTTTACATAATTTATAATTTCCCCCACACTATTGATGTTTCGGTTACTTCAAGTCCATTAACTTCAAATGTAAAAATAAGTGGAACAGTTTCTGCACCCAACTCAACAACTGCTGTTGCAGGAGTTGAATATAGTATTGATGATAATTATCAACCAGCTACTTCTTGGACAAGTTGTAGTGGAACAACCAAATTTGATTGTGATATAAGTAATTTATCAACTGGTAATCATTTAATATATGTCCGTGCATACGACACCAATGGTTCATATACTCCCCAGTCTCATTATATTGTTTACAAAGTGGGAAGCTTTGAAAATGAATCATCTGACTCTAATTGTAAAGCAGATTACAAATACTGTATCAATGCAGGACCAAATTACACTAAAAATACCTCAATTTTACAAACCTTTGTTAATAACTCCTGGGCAGGAACAATAATTCCTTCATATAGTAGTCATGATGATATGTATGTAACAATAAAAAGGCAAGGTCTGAAGGATTTAGACACTTCAAATATTCCATACCCTTGGAGTCAAGGATTAAATACATATTCTGACATTTTTAAAATTTCCTCAGTTTCTGCCTTTAATGGTTTTCCTATTAACAAAACCGACAAGCCTTTTACAGTACAACTGCCATATGACAAAACAAAACTAAATGGAGTTTCTCCTACAGTTTTAAAAGTTTCATATTTTGATTCAGAATCTAAAAAATGGAAAACAATTAAAACTCCAATTGTAGTTGACTGGATCAAAAATATGGTTTCCACTACAACAAAAAACTTTTCTTTGTATGCTTTGACATACCCATCACAAACACGGCTTCATTCAGACAGATTTGTTGTTCAAACATCTCCACCAACCAGCCCGGTCTCGACGAAGCCTGAAGCGAAAGTGGGAACTCCAAAGCCAAGCAATAATCACTGTTTCCTCTGGTGGTGCTGGTAAATTTCAACTACAAAAATGGCCCCCAATTGCTGATGGGCATCACGTTTTGGCTTAGGAAGGCCAGCGAGAAAAGATATATAGGAACTATTATTATTGCAAATGCAATTTTAAATTCCCCTTTAATTAAAATGTCAGAAAATGCTACAAAAAGAAAAGGAATTACGGGCAAAAAATATCTCATTAAATCTCTGTGGGCTATAAAGAGGCTCAGAATGTAGAAAATCCCGACAAACGTTCCGAATTCATATTCTTTCTTTTCAAAAAGTTTATAAACTCCAATAGCTCCAAATAAGTAAATAAAGATTATTTCTTCCAACCAGCTAGTTCCCACCCACGGTGCCGAATAATTAAATATAGAAAAAGGAGGAAAAATAAGATGAATATTGTCTCCGGAATGGAAGTATGCCCAAAAGTCCCCCGTTGCAAATGCGTAAAATATAAAAACAAGAATTAACGACAATGGAATTAGGAGAAGTGGATATGTTTTTTTAAAATTCAGTTTTTCAATAAGTCTATTTCCGGTTACATTAATTTGATTTCGTATAAAAGGAAATAAAAGAAATACAAAGTAAGAGGCGAACAATAAGATTCCTGGTGATTTGGTTAGTTGCGCTATTGCCCCCCAAACACCGGCAAGTAAATATTTTTTATTTTTAAAGTAATAAAGGGATGCGATGATACTTCCAATAAACAGAGGGTCGGCGGAACCAACCGACTTTACAATTAACCAACGGGCGGGAAAAAATGAAAATAAGAATGTAAGAAAAAGCGCGCTTTTTTCATCCGTATAAAGACTAACCAATTTAAAGAAAAAGAAAGTTGCCAGGATTCCGGACAAAAGGGTTACAATCAGCATAGCGTAAGGGTAGTTTGTCACAGTTCCAATCAAGCGAATTAACACCGGAAAGAGAGGAAAATGTGCGGAGTAATATTCTGTTGGAAGGGGAAACTGAAAGTTAGATTGGATATCAGTCTTGTTATATAAAGTTTTGGCTGCAACCATATATAGCGGACCATCGTAGTTTGCGACGATTGTTGCCAAACCGTTTTGCGGAAGCGGAATTTTCCAGAACGAATTTACCCGGAATATGAACGGAAGCCAGATAAGTAAAGTTGGAACGAGAGAAAAAACCAAGATCAAAGTCAAGTTTTTGAATTTTTTATGCATACATTAAATATTAACACGCAGGCAGTGGTATATGCCAGGATATATCAGGTTTAATTCACATGCGAGCTGTAGCTCGCAGTTTTCTTGAATCTGATATAGACTACTTATGTGGCTAAACTAATTCAGGAAATATCGGTTTTTCTACCAACTTACAATGAAGAATCAAATATAAGGCCGGTTATTGTTAAAACAACAGAAGTACTCAAATCTGTCTCCGAAAAATGGGAACTTCTGATAGTTAATGACGGCTCAACCGATTCAACTCGGGAAGTTGCTCTCGAATTTTCAAAATCCGATAAAAATGTACGACTGATAGATAATGAAAAAAATAGAGGATATGGGGCGGCACTCGCATCCGGTTTTTATAATTCAAGATTCTCATGGATTGCGTTTACTGACTCTGATGGTCAGTTTGATTTTACCGAAATCGTAAATTTTATCGAAAAACAGAAAAACACGAATGCAGACCTAGTCATAGGTTATTACACATCACGAAAAGTAAATTTTGGAAAAAAAATTACCAGTAGACTGTGGGAGCTTTTGGTTTATTTGTTATTTGGTCTTACGGTACGCGATATTGATTGTGGTTTTAAATTGATTTCCAAAAAAGTGTTAGACAAAATTTCAAAATTGGAAAGTGAACGCGGGGCTTTTATTTCCAGCGAACTTCTGATCAAGGCCAAAAAAGCGGGATTTAAAATTGAGGAAATTCCTGTCACCCATTATCCGAGAACTAAAGGAGAGGGAACCGGAAGAAATATAGATGTTATAATCAAAAGTTTTACAGATCTTTTTAGACTTTGGAGAAAACTCAAATGATCGAACAGTCAACAGTCAACAGTCAACAGTCAACAGTTTCTAAAATTCGATCGTGGATTTTGTTGAATAAAAAAGAATTTTTGATTTTATTATTAATTCTATTAGTCGGTGCATTCATGAGATTGTATAGAATTTCTGATTATATGACGTTTCTTAGTGATGAAGGGCGGGACGTGCTTATAGTTAGAAGATTTATCACCGAGCTGCACCCACCTCTAATTGGACCTGGCACATCGGTTGGAAATATGTATTTGGGGCCGCTTTATTACTATATGATGGCCCCGGCTTTACTTCTTGCCAACTTTTCACCGGTTGGACCGGCAGTTCAAATTGCGCTATTAGGCGTTGTAACAGTTTTTTTTGTTTGGTTTATCACGCGGGAGTGGTTTCCGGTTAAAACTACAGGAGGCATTCAAGTCTCTCTGAACGTAGGTGCGTTGGTGGCAGCTGGGCTTTATGCAATTTCACCGACTGTAATAACATTTTCAAGATCTTCTTGGAATCCAAATATAATGCCCTTTTTTTCGTTACTTTCTATATATTCCATATGGAAAGTATACGAATCCCGCGGAGCCTCGCGCGGAGTGGGAGGTTGGCTGATAACATTGGGGATTTCCTACGCCTTTGTTCTCCAGTCGCACTATCTAGGTCTTTTCCTTGCCCCAACTCTTTTTGTTTTTTGGTTATTAACGTTATTCAAAATTAAAAATGACAAACTTGTTAAAGCGATATTTGTCCGCTCTTCATTCTTAGCTTTTTCGCTCTTCGCTCTGCTAATGTCACCACTTCTCATCTTTGATATCCGTCATAATTGGCAAAATTATAATGCAATAAAAATATTTTTTACTTCCAGTCGTGATGTTGGCCTCCCGCTTTTAGCCTATTTATCAAAAATTGGCGCAACAACTCTTATGGTTTTTACAAATTTGCCCATGGGCAAAAATATGTATTTGGGAATTTTGGCGGTATTGGTCTCAATAATATTTTTAGTCTGGATTTATAAAAAACACCTTTTTACAGACGCTTACGGCCTTTTATCTTTATGGATTACAGTAGGTCTTATTGGAACAGCCTATTATAAAGGTCAGATTTATGATCATTACCTTGGTTTTTTGTTTCCGGCGCCGTTTTTATTATTAGGAACTTTTGCTCAAAAAATTTTAAATAATAAAAACTTGATAGCTAAAGTACTGCTTTCTTTGACTATTGGTTTTATTGTCTTTGTTAGTTTTCAAAACGATCCTCCGTTTGTACACCCTACATATCAAATGCCTAGGGCGATATCTGTGGCAAAAGTTATACAGGAGAAGGCGGGTGGGGCCAAATTTAATTTAGCTGCGATATCAGATTTTGACGATCGAAGTGTTTATCTCTACTTTTTGATTATTTGGGGGGCCAATGTGGTCGACACCGACCCTTCTACCTCCGAATTTACACAAACAGATCAGCTCTTTGTTGTCTGTGAGTTTGAAGAATCTAAGTGCGATCCGACACATAGTCCTTCCGCCTGGATTACCAGGTTCGGATGGACTAAAATAGTGGATAGATGGGAGGTCTGGGGGGGAACGCTTTATAAACTTGGTCACGTAAACGTAGAATGAATTACAAAGAAAGTAAAAATATTTTAGAGGAAATTAAAAAAGCCAACAAAATTTTGGTTAATTGTCATAGAAGTCCCGATCCGGACAGTATTGGTAGCGCAACCTCAATGTCCCTTGCATTGAAAGAGCTGGGAAAAGACGATGTCACTATTATTTCTCCCGACGAGATTCCCGATAATTGTAAATTTTTACCAAATTCGAAATCAATAAAAGTAGTAAATTTTGACGATTTTGATTTTTCTCAATATGACACTTTTGTGATAGTCGATTCCGGCAATTGGAACCAGACAACCGGAAAAGACAACATTTTGTCTTCCAAAATACGAAAAGTGGTGATAGATCACCATTATACAAACACAAAGGAAGGCGATATTAATCTGGTCGATGAAAAAACCGGTTCGTGTTGCGCTCTTTTGTTTAAAATATTTTCGGATTGGAAACTGGAATTAACTACAGATCTTGCCACATCACTATTGACGGGTATAATCGCGGACACAATGTCTTTTCAGACAGACATTATCGGAGAATCGGCATTTTCAATGGCAGACACTCTCGTCAAAAATGGAGCAGACAGAAGGAACATTCTTTTTAATCTTTACATGTCGCGTCCTATTGATGAAATACATTTGATGGGAGAAATGTTAACTAAAGTTGTCGTTGAGGAAGACGCAAGGTTCGCTTGGGTGGCTGTTCCTAAAGATCTCACAAAAAATTATCCCGGAAGCAGGGATGCAAAAAGTTATATAGCAGGATCGTTTATCCAATCCATTGAAAATACGGATTTCGGTTTTGTTCTCGAACAGTTCGATAACTTCTGCTCAGTTAGTTTTAGGTCGAGAAATGATTTCGATGTTTCGAAAATCGCAGAGAAATTAGGCGGAGGGGGACACAAGTCAGCGTCGGCTGCACGTCTTTATATGCCATATGACCAGGCTGTAATTAAAGTTTTGGAGACTGCCAGAAAATATGCGAAAAAAGATTAAATCTTCATTGGTATTCAACTATCTTCTAGTTTTAATTTTGGGATTAGGCGCATTTCTCCGATTATATAGGATAAACGAACTTTTAGGCTTTTGGTTCGATCAGGGGCGTGATGCGTTAGTAATTTGGGATCTTTTACATAACGGAAAATTTTTTTTAATAGGGCCGACAACAGGCCTTGCCGGAATTTTTAGAGGTCCCTGGTATTATTGGTTGATTACTCCATTTTACTGGATAGGACGCGGGAATCCAGTTTATCCTTCGATTTTTCTGATATTTACGACGATTGCCGCTCTGGGAGTAATTTACTATTTGGGTTACAAAATTCAAGGAAAATCAACCGGACTTTTGGCAACCACAATTGCGGCATTCTCATTTTACATTGTCGATGCATCTCGATGGCTGTCTAATCCCACGCCAATGATGCTTTTGTCGCTTGTGATGATCCTTGGAATGTTTAAAGTTATAGAGGGAAAAAAATGGGGTTGGCCAATTATCTCTTTTTGTTTTGGTTTGTCGCTATTTAATTTTGGTTCATCCGGAGAGTTGTTTTATTCCCCTGTATTATTATTTTTTGCCATCTGGCAAAAGAAAAATTGGCCGGATTTAAAAAATTTATTATTATCAATATTGCTGTTTATTATCACTTTTGCTCCTTTGGTAATTTTTGATTTTAAACACAGTAGAATTTTAAGGACGAATATTTATCAATCATTTGTATCCGAGAAGAGTTTTACCGTTCCGACAAAAAAGTTTTTAGTAGAAAGGACTATTTTTTATTATGATGTTTTTACAAAAAAAATATTTGATTCCAGAGGGGGAAGAGAAAAAATTATGTTGGGCATAATCGCTACATGGTTTTTGGTTTCCACCCCAAAATATTTAAAAAACAAAAAAATTTCGCTTCTGATTTTAATTCTAATCTCTCCGATTATCGGACTATATTTTTATCAGGGCAATAATGCCGTTTTATATGATTATTATTTTACCGGATATTATTTGATATTTATTTTATTGTTCGCAATAGTTTTGGGGGATATATGGAAATTTACAGCAGGAAAGATTTTCGTATTGTATTTTATTTATTTATTTTTAAATGCAAATCTTTCAATTCTCTTACCAAGATTAACAGAAAGATCTACCAATATTAATAGTGTAATAATTTTGAGTGATCAGGAAAAGGTAATAGAGTGGGTTTATAACAACGCCGACGATAGAAACTTTAATATTGATGTATACGTGCCGCCCGTCATACCCTATGCATATGACTATTTATTCAAATGGCTCCCCACTACGCCAAGGCTTCGCGGGGCAAGTGGCCAATTTACTGAAAATCAAACACCTTTACTATATACTTTGTACGAGGTTGATTCGGCTCATCCCGAGCGACTTACGGCTTGGTTGGACAGACAAAAGAGTATTGGCAGGGTTGTAAAAGAGCAAAGATTCGGCGGTATTGTGGTTCAGGAAAGAGATAGGATATCTGGAATATGAAAAAAAAATTTATACAAATACTGATTTTTGCATTATTAGTTGGCGCTGTTATTTGGGCAGGGAAAGGTATTTTTAAATATAATGTTTTCAGTACTCACGACGGGGATCATCACATCGCCCGTATTTTTGACGTAATTCAAACTGCTAAAGAAGGTCAATTTCCTTTAAGGTGGGCCGGAAGTCTCAATTATTTCTGCGGCGCGCCGATTTATAATTTTTTCTATCCGTTAATTTATTATCTTTCCGTTGCTGTTTACCCGTTTACAAAAGATGTAATTTTTACACTCAAAATAATTAATTTCCTATCACTCCTTTTGGGCACATTATTTTTTTATTTCTGGATCAAAGAAGAAACAAATAAGGAACTGGCAGCCATTGGCGGAGCTCTCACATATTTATACGCGCCATATAGGTTTTCCTTAATTTTTGTAAGGGGTAGTCCTGAATATCTGGCTTATGCAGTGTTGCCAATCGTTTTATTTTTTTATGCTTTGTGTTTTAACTCAAACGGCAAAAGGTTTATGGTATATGCGTTTTTGGCGAGTTTGATGGGGGCGGTTCTTACTATATCTCACAATTTTGCGGCAATGTTTTTAATGCCGATCATCCTTGTCTATTTAATTATTAAACTCCGGCTCCACAAATTTAATTTACAAAAAGTTATCTGGATTGCATTTTCTTTTTTGGCCTCTTTTGGAATGGGATCTTTTTTTATTGGTCCGGCCTTGACGGAGCAAAAATTCACTCAGATTGGTTTAAATTTTATTCAGTGGCGTGAACATTTTCCGACATTTGGACAACTTCTCAAATCTAATTGGGAATATTTTTATTCATCTTTGGGAACTGTGAATGATGGAATGAGTTTTATGCTTGGGTATGCGCAGTGGTTAATAATTGGCATTGCTGGCATCTTTTTTGTATGTCAGGTCTACTTTTTTATTAGAAACAAATCGAAATTTTGGGATTTTATTGAAGGTAATGTTTGGATCATTTTTTTCTTTCTTGGCTCGCTTTTTACAATTTATTTAATACTTCCAATATCTATTCCCCTTTGGGAAAAGATTAGACCGCTTCAGGAAATTCAATTCTCGTGGAGGCTCCTTGGGGTAGGTATTTTTACAACAAGTTCTCTTTTTTCATTTATGTTAGCAAAAATCAAATCCAAATATGTCTATTTAATTATTTTTATCGGTGTCAGTTTTTTAACGGTTATTGGTACAAGAAATTTTATGTTACCCCAACCTATTTCTGTAGAGGATCTTTACAAATACGATGATTTTGAGAAACTTCATCAGCATAGGTATTCAACAACCACCTTAGGGGATGATGTTATAAGTCCGAATGCGGTCAAAGCTTGCTGGTTTTCTACCCCGGTCATTTCTACCAACAATAATGAAGATCTCAGTTCCAGGATTGTAGAGAGGGATAACACTTTCGGGTCGGTAAAGTTCCTCATTGATAAAAATAAAATTAAGGGAAACAAAATTATTATTGGTTTAGGATATTTTTCGGACATACACACAGTTTCATTAAATGGTAAGAGTACAGATTATACAGATTGCGGTGGGTTAGTTTGTTTTAATACAGACAAAACCAGAAATGGGGAGAATCTAGTATCTTGGAAAGTAGGGCAAAGTAGAATTGAAAAAATTTTCAATTATTTAGCATTAACCTTTTTCTTAATTTGGTTAATTATTTTGATAATTTATTTAACCGGAATAAATAAAAACAGGAAGAAATTGATATCCTTCTTATTAGCAATAACAGTATTTACATTATATATTTTTTTTAGAAGCTACAATCTGCCCGGGCGACTTGGATTTGGTTGGGATCAGGAAAGAGACGCTGTAACAGTGTCAAATATTCTTGCTGGGAAATTGACTCTCTTGGGTCCAAGGGTTCAGGGGCCAAGTGGGTTTTTTCTACCCCCATATTTCTTTTATATCCTTACACCTTTTTATCTTTTGACTGGTTTGAATCCAATAGCTACTAACGTATTTATAATTTTCTGGTCGACTTTATTTTTCGGAGTGAGCTATCTGGTTCTATCCCGAGTTTTTGATAAAAAGATGGCTTTAATTTTCCTTGCTCTTTGGGCGGTAAATCCACTAAGCGTTTCAGTCGACACCATTGCTTGGAATCCGGTAGTGGTTCCTCTTTTATTTATCTCTTTGATTTATTTAATTTATCTTTATCTTAAAAAAATAAAAGCAAAATATATTTTCTTGGCTGGAATAATATTTGGAATGGGATTGAGTTCCCATCTTCAATTTTTGTTTATTGCCCCCATGTTCGCCCCATTGCTAATAGACATATTCAAGTGTAAAAAGTATAAACATTTCATCCTTCTTATTTTGGGATCAGTCATACCTTTCGTGCCGATTCTGTTTTTTGATTTAAGGCATAATTTTTTAAATTTAAATTTGATAGCAGGATTTACCAAAAGTGTGGGAGAAGGGGTTGGTAGAGTGCTGATGGTCTGGGAAAGAGTTTCTTCTTTTATGGTGGGTGGTTCGCCTTCAGTATTACTGGCAATTACAATTTATTTATTTGTTTCTGTCGGTCTTTTTGTAACGGCTACGAGAATCAAAGATATTGTTCAGAGAAGAGTTTTATTTGGTCTGGGTAGTGTCTGGGTAGCGAGTCTTCCTTTGTTTTACATATTAATAAAAAGCCCGTCGGAATATTATTTTAATTATTTGCTTGTTCCGTTTCTTGTTTTGATAAGTATTCTACTTAAAAATTTGAAGCGTTTCGGGCTTTTTGCGTTAATTTTAATAATGCTTTATTTTGGAGTTTGCTCACTTCCTCTATTAAGAGATGTTTCCCTGAGTTTAAGAGAAAAAGATCGGGCTGTTGGTTTGTTGAAGGAAATAACCAAGAATTCCAGTCCTTTTAATATCTCGTTCGATGTTCCTTTTAATGAAGATACCGGATTTAGGTATTTACTTAAATTTCACAAAGTTGGTCATTCAGGAAGCGCAAATGACCCTTTGATAGAATTTGTAATTCCCCGCCAAAAGAGGGTTACAACTTTTTCATTTGGACAACTAGGGATCTACGTCCCACCGGTATGGCTGAAAAATAATTGGCCGGAAAAGTCTAAGTAAGATACAATGATTCATATGAACAAAATTTTTCTCTCGGTAGTTATCCCTGCTTTTAATGAAGCATACAATTTGCGTACTGGAGTCCTCGATTCAGTTTACGATTATTTGACTAGACAAAAATATTCATGGGAGATTATATTCGTTGATGATGGCTCGACTGACAATACGGCAAAAATTGCGGAAGAGTTTGCTCAGTTGCGTAAAAATTTTTTTGTTCTTAAGGAACCCCATAGGGGCAAGGCCGGGACGGTTATAGCGGGAGTTTTGAAATCTAAGGGAGAAATAATTCTTTTTACAGATACAGACCAAGCTACACCTATAGATCAAATTACCAAGGTCTTGCCAAAGTTTGAAAATGACTACAATGTCGTTATTGGTTCCCGCAGAGGGCGTGAAGGAGCCCCGTTAATTCGAAAAGTTATGGCTTGGGGTTTTTCGTTCCTAATATTGATGATTTTGAGACTTCCGTTTAAAGATACGCAATGCGGATTCAAGGCTTTTTCGAAAGATGCCGCAAAAGAGATTTTTAGTCGTCTCAAAATTTTTGATTCGAAGAACAAAAGTGTTGGTGCCTCCGTTACAGCGGGTTTTGATTTGGAAATTTTATATGTTGCTCGCAAGCTTGGTTATAAAATTGCGGAAGTCCCCGTTGATTGGCATCACAAAGAAGGAACAAAGGTAGATCCTATTAAAGATTCCATCGAGGGTTTCAGGGGTCTTCTCATGGTCCGTCTAAATGCACTTCAGGGGAAATATGGAGTCTGATAATAATGCTCCTTTTGCTTTCAACATCCGTACTTATTTGTGGTCTGGTTGTCTTTTAAAGTTTTTCGGGAGAATATTGATTGTGCAAGAATGAACCCAAGCAGAAGAATCCCCAAATACATTGCGGTTGTCTTGGCAGAAATTTTATCTGAAAGTGAACCTATAAAATAAGCACTCAGAACGTAGGGGATGTTTTTAATCATGTTAAAGGTGGAAATAGTTGTGGCGCGGTATTTAGATTCTGTGTTTTGATTTACAGTAATCGACGCAAGGTTGTCGAATATTGCTTCGAGTGAAGAACGGAACACTAAGGATAATCCTCCAAAGACAAGTCCTATCCAGGGTGAAAAGAAAAATGTTACGACCATTAATACTCCGACAAATAAAATTGACAGGTTTCCCTTAAACAATCTATTTATAAACGGCGTCAACTGTGAAGCCAAGGCGGAAATAATAAATATGACGGACCATAAAATCCCCAACTGTTCCGCGCTAAAACCAAACTCAAATCCTAAAAAGCTATCCAACATTTCGGAGGCTATTACTACAATAAAACCTATCGATAGAAGAAGTATCGTCTGTTTTTTGATATCAAGATTTTTAAAAAGTTCCTTTAATCCTTGCCCCGTTTGATTAACAAAATTTCTAAAGGAGAACTTGGTGGTATCGATGTGCGGTTCAATTAGGAAAAACGAAGCAATAAGCCCTACCATATATCCAAATGCATTACCGTAAAATGGAAAGGTAGGGTTGACCTTGTACATGAATCCTCCAAGAATACTGCAAATTGCCGGAGCAATAAGTGAAAGAGTGTTTGTGTTCGAGATTTTTGTATCATAGGATCTTTCCTCACCACTTTCCTTTAGAGTGTCAAATATCAAGGCATCAATTGTACCAGAATAAAATGTCCCCCCAACACACATAACAAAGACAGACAAGGCCAACATTTGAAAGTTTGGGGCGGTAGCCATCATGAAGGCGCCAATAGTTTCCAACGTGAAGGCAAGAATTAATGTCTTCTTTTTGCCAAACAAATCGGCAACCGCGCCGGTCGGAATTTCCGCCAGTGTCATTGTAAGAATAAGAATAGTTTCTATTATTCCAATCCCCGCATAATCTGTAAAACGAAGATAGTAAAAAATCCAGATTCCCAACCAAAACCAAGTATTTTTAGAAAAAGCCAAAATATAGGCGATTGTTATATTTCTCTTTAGCACAATATTATTGTATATCGTGTGACGGACAAATTCTTCTATATATAACTTTTATGAAATGCAGAAGTATCGTCTGTGTTATAGTCAGATCAATGACCGAAAATAAAGACAGAGGAATAATTGTTAGATTTGAAAAAGAAATAAGTTCTCCTGGGTTCGAAACAAATCTTCGAGAAATTTTAACTGAATACGGGATTGAACAGTCGGATAACAAATGGGTAGAGATCGATGAAAAGAAGGGTTTTCCCAGACTGGTTGTTGATATATCACCGAAAGGTCTGGGGGACACTGATTTAGTTAAACAAATTATCGATAAAATAAAGCCTGAAGTTATATTTTATAAGATGGGAAGGGCGGATGATGCCGGTGAGACCGGATATCTAACTATTCCGACTAGAGACAAAAGGATTTGTTTAAGGGCAAGTGTTTATATTTTTGACGTAGGCGGTGGAATTTGGAAAAATTTTAACGATGTTGGTTCAAGTGGTTATCGGGACCTCCGCGAGATAACCACTCCGTATTACGGAAGCACGGGTCGTTTTGAGTTGGTTCGTTAAAGTGGCCAACTAATTTAATTTTTTCTCTTTTCATCATGTTCTATTGTTCTAGAACATTAGAACAATGATGGAAGGTATAATTGCTTCTGTTGTGATACTGAATTAGAATTGAAGGGAATGAAAAAGTTTCTGAAAGATTGGAAATGGGTTATTGTGGCTGGTATTATCATTCTGGGTTTTGGTTTTGTGCTTCGTATTTTCCACCTGACAATTATCCCCGTTTTTGCGGATGAGGCCATTTATATCCGCTGGAGTCAAATTATGGCCTCTGAGCCGACTTTGAGGTTTTTGCCCCTCTCAGACGGCAAGCAACCTCTTTTTATGTGGATTTTGATGTTCTTCGTCAAGAAAATGACGGACCCTCTTTTTGCCGGGAGACTGCTTTCAGCCGTCTCGGGAGTTGGAAGCATGATTGGCCTTTTTTTACTGACTTATTATATTTTTAAGTCAAAGAAGGCTGCGCTTTTCGCTTCGATTCTCTGGGCGGTTTCTCCGGTATCTCTTTTTTTTGACAGAATGGCCCTGGTTGATGCAATGCTAACATGTTTTGGGATATGGACGCTTTATCTAAGCTTGGTTGTTGCAGACACTTTGAGGCTTGATATGGCGATGATTTTAGGATTTGTCTTGGGTTTTGCGGGACTTACAAAATCTCCTGCCTTATTTTTTGCCGCACTCATTCCTGTATGTGTAATTCTTCTCAAAAAACCGAAGGATATTTTTAAATACGCAGGTCTTTTGGGTGTTGCCTATGTTATCGCTTTAGGAATGTATAATATTCAGCGACTGGGACCAAATTTTGGCATGCTTTCCTCGCGCACTTCGGATTATATTTTTCCGTTATCAAGAATATTTGTGTATCCGACAGACCCCATTCGATATAATTTACCAACGACTCTTAGTTGGCTAATTGCGATGGGGCCGGTTGGCCTTCTTTTATTGGCTTTTGTTGGTATCGCAACTAATTTCAAAAAACAAACAAAATATATTTTAATATTGGGCGTTTGGTTTATAACGCCTCTCATTTACGAAGCAGAGTTTTCAAAAAGTTTTACTTTAAGATATATTCTTTTTTTAATTCCACCGCTTTATGTATTTGCCGCCTCGGCGTTTAGTAAATTAAATAACAAGTGGAGGTATTTAACAGCAATTTTTTTTGCTATTTTCCTAATCCAGGCCGGTATTTTTGATTATTTTCTTGTAGTCAGTCCTCAGAAAGCCAATTTCCCGGCGCGCGATAGGTCCGGGTATTTTCAGGAGTGGACATCGGGAATCGGAATAAAAGAATCGGCAGACTATGTAAGAAATATACACAGTCTAAATCCGGATAAACAAATTGTAGTAGGTACCGAAGGATATTTTGGTACACTTCCCGACGGTTTTACCATGTATGTTCAAGATTTGTCGAATGTCATAGTTGTAGGAACAGGGCTCGCGATAAATAAAATTCCGCAACCCCTAGTTGAGGCCAAAAAAGCCGGGAACCCGACGTATTTAATAGTTAATAAATCAAGACTCATTGTCGATCCTTCAAAGTTGAACATCAAACTCATTCAGGAGTTTCCCAAAGAGCCGCGTGTTCCTGGTACAACTGAATTTTTACATAATGGACCGCAAGACGCGCTTTATTTATTTGAACTGAAATAATGGAAGGTGAACATTTAGATCCAACTACTGAAATCTCTTTGGAAACCGTCAAAGAGCGTTCCGTACGGGGTATTGTTGTTTTGACCGGGAGAACATTCCTGCTTCAGATAATAGGGCTTGTTGCCCAATTGTTTCTGTTTGCGTATTTAGGTAAATACGAATTTGGAGTTTTCGCAATAGTCAGCGCAATAATAAATTTTCTTGTCTATTTTTCAGATATTGGTTTGGCTGCAGCCCTTATTCAAAAAAAGGACAAACCCACAGATTCTGATTTAAAGACAACATTTTTTGTTCAACAATTGCTTGTACTTTCGATTATTATAGCCGTCTTTTTGTTAGCACCTTTTTTTGTTCAGAAATATTCGCTTAACTGGGATGGACGAATCCTTTTGTATGCATTAAGCGTATCTCTTCTTTTTTCGTCTCTGAAAAGCATTCCGTCGGTACTTTTGGAACGGAAACTTGAATTTGTAAAACTTGTATTTCCCCAAATTTTGGAACAAGTTGTTTATAACGTTGTATTGGTTTTATTGGCAATGAAAGGGTTTGGACTCATGAGTTTTACATATGCGATACTTTTACGCGGAGTTATCGGTGTTATTGCAATTTATACACTTCAGCCATGGATTCCGGGCGTAGCTTTTTCAAGGAAGACATTAAGTGGGCTTTTTAAATTTGGAATTCCTTATCAAATCAACACTTTTCTGGCCACCTTTAAGGATGACGGAATGACATTGGTTCTGGGTGGAATACTTGGACCGGCAGGTGTAGGAATTCTGTCTTTTGCTCAAAAAATTTCCCGGCTTCCCCTGACATTTTTTATGGATACGGTAACCAGGGTCACCTTTCCCGCATTTTCGCGTATGCAGGATGCAAAGGCTGATCTTGAACGAAGTGTTACGCGGTCCGTTTTTTTTATTTGTTTCTTAGTGTTTCCTAGCCTTGTCGGAATTTCAATTCTGGCGCCAATATTGGTTCGTGTGATCCCCAGATATAGTCAATGGATTCCGGCGCTTGTTCCCATTATTTTTATATCGATTAATTTTGTATTTGCAGCAGCGACAACGCAGCTTACAAATTTGTTAAATGCCATTGGTAAAATCAAGATTACATTCTATTTAATGGTTATGTGGACAGCCCTTACCTGGGCCCTTGTACCCGTTCTTGCGATAAAATTTGATGTTGTCGGGGCTGCTATCGGTTATTCATTGGTAGGGGCATCCTCCGTCGTCGCAATTTTTATCACTAAGAAATACATTAATTTTTCAATAACAGACTCAATGATTAAGCCCGCAGTAGGAGCAGTTGTTATGGGAGCTGTCCTATTGATGTTGCGAGGATTTTTACCAACGAGTCTGGTTTCCATGGAAATTTTGATAGTTACGGGAATGGCGATCTATGCAACCTCCATGATTTCAATGATGGGGCTATCTCTTATTGAAGATGCCAAAAAGAGCTTTAAGACGATTTTTAACAGATAAAGTGGTTCACCCCTACACCAATTTCTGTCAAAAATAAAGCAATGCTTGAGTTGTGTGTGGTGTGGGGGTAAAATTTAGCCATGGCTTCCAAGATTTCGGTAGTAATTAATACACTAAACGAGGAGGAAAATCTCCCTCGTGCAATCGCTTCAATCAATGGGTTTGCGGATGAAATTGTAGTTGTTGATATGGAGTCCACGGACAAAACTGTCGAAGTATCAAAAAAATTGGGTGCAAAAGTATTTTTTCATAAAAAAATGGGCTATGTTGAGCCTGGCAGGAACTTCGCCATTTCAAAAGCATCAAATCCATGGATTTTAGTTTTAGATGCAGATGAGGAAGTTACTCAAGGACTGTCCTTGCAGATTCAAAAAATATTAAAAAATCCAAAGGCTGATTATTACAGAATTCCACGTAAAAATATTATTTTCGGCAAATGGCTGAAACATTCAAGGTGGTGGCCGGACTATAACATCCGACTTTTCAAAAAAGGGTCTGTTTCCTGGAACGAAGTCATTCACGCTGTCCCTATGACACAAGGAATTGGTGCAGAACTCGAATCTGAGGAAGAACTTGCAATAGTCCACCACAATTACGATACGGTTGAACAATATATTGAGAGGATGAATAGGTACACTTCTCAACATGCACTCCTTAGAATAAATGAGGGTTATGAGTTCTCCTGGAAAGATGTAATTACAAAACCCTCAAACGAGTTTTTCAGCAGATATTTTTTCGGAGAGGGGTATAAGGATGGATTGCATGGATTGGCACTTTCTTTTCTTCAAGCTTTCTCCGAATTGGTGATGTACCTTAAAATTTGGCAAAAGGAAAAATTCGCGGAAAAAGATTTGACTATTAGTGAGGTTAACTTGTTAATGCGCGACGAAGAAAAGGAACTTCATTATTGGCAAGGGGACTCTCAATTTAAAGAATCAGGAAAGTTGGCCGATCGTATTCGAAGAAAATTTAAGATTTAAAATGGCAACTAAACTCAAAGTTTCGATAGTAATCCTGACTTGGAACCAATGTAAGATGACTAAAAATCAACTCGCAGGGGTCGCCAAACTTGATGTAACAGGTCTTAATGTGGAAATGATTGTTGTGGACAACGGTTCAACAGACGCAACAATAGATGAGCTTTCCAAATTTGAACTTCCAAATATGCAATATAAATTTATCGAGACCGGTTCAAACCTGGGTTTTGCCGGCGGAAACAATATCGGAATAAAAGACGCGATTGAGCGTGGTGCGGACTACGTAATTTCAATGAATAATGACCTGATTCTTGCCAAAGACATTTTGATCAAGCTAGTAAAACTTGCAGAATCAGATAATAAAATAGGTCTTGTTGCCCCTAAAATGTATTTTGCTAAGGGTTTTGAATTTCATAAGGACAGGTATAAGGAGTCGGAATTGGGTAAGGTAATTTGGTATGCAGGAGGGGTCATTGATAGGAATAACGTTTATTCCGAACATCGTGGAGTAGATGAAGTCGATAATGGTCAATATGATGAAATTTATGATACAGATTATGTAAACGGGGCGTGCTTTTTGATTACCAGGGACTTAATTAAAAAAATCGGATTGATTGACGAAACGTTTTTCTTGTATTGGGAAGACGCCGACTATTCTGAGAAAGCCAGGCGGGCAGGGTTTAGAGTGATGTACACCCCGGAAACTCATCTTTGGCATATGGTGTCGGTTAGTACAGGTAAAAGCGGGAGTCCGTCAAACGACTATTTCATTATCCGAAATCGGTTAATTTTTGGTTTAAGATATTCGGGTCTCAGGACAAAATTTGCGCTGTTTAGGGATAGTGTTCGTTTACTCTTTACGGGGAGAGAATGGCAAAAAAAAGGTGTTATTGATTTCTATTTGGGCAGATGGAAATCGGGAAGATGGTTAAAACGTAAAAAATGAAAACTTCAATTTCGGCGATAATTTTGAAAGGTGGAAAAATAAACGAAGCGCTTTATAAAAAATGTTTAAATTCTATTTCATTTGCAGATGAAAAAGTGATTGTAGACACAAGTAAAATAAAAGGCAGTTTCTCTGATTGGAGGAATTATGGAGCCAAAAAAGCAAAAAGTGATTGGCTAATATACGTGGACATGGATGAGCAGGTTACACCAAGTCTTGCAAAAATAATTCAACAAGTTGTCGGCTCCAGTGAATTTTCTGCATATGCGATTCCGAGACGTAACTTTATTTTTGGAAAAGAAATGAAACATTGCGGACTTTGGCCTGATTTTGTCTTGCGTCTCATAAGGAAGGATAAACTTAAGGGGTGGTTTGGAAAATTGCACGAACAACCAAAAGTTCTTGGAACAATATGTCATCTAAAAGAACCTTTAATTCACGTAAAACACAAAAGTTTGGGTGAAATGGTAGATAAGACTAATGAATGGTCGGAAATCGAGGCGGAGTTGCTGTTTGAGGCTCGTCATCCGAAAATGAACGCGTTGCGTTTTTTTAGCGCGGGATTTAGGGAGTTTTGGCTAAGAATGATTGTTCAGGCCGCTTTTTTGGATGGAACCGAGGGCGTAATTTATGGATTGTATCAGGTGTTTAGTAGGCTAATTTCATACTCAAAACTTTGGGAGATGCAATTAAGAAAAAACTAAATATGCGAGCAGCAATATATAATCCATATCTCGACACTTTAGGTGGTGGTGAAAGATACACAGTTTCTTTTGCAAAAGTTCTTTTGAACTCCGGTTGGAAGGTGGATATTGAGTGGAACCATCCTTCAATAATAACTTCAATGCAAGACAGGTTTGGAATAAACCTTAAAGGATTGGAAGTGGTAAAAGATATAAAAAAGGGAGACGGATACGATTTGTGTTTTTGGGTGTCCGATGGCAGTATTCCTACGTTAAGATCCAGAAAAAACCTTCTCCATTTTCAAGTGCCATTTCATAATATTGGGGGAAACAATCTTCTTAATAAAATGAAATTATTTCGTATCGAAAAAATTATTTGTAACTCCAAGTTTACAAAGAAAATTATAGATAAAGAATACGGAACCGAAAGTGTGGTTGTCTATCCTCCGGTTGACGTCGATCGCATTATATCCAAGAGAAAAGAAAATTTAATTTTGTTTGTCGGTAGATTTTCTCAGTTGAAGCAAAACAAGAATCAGAATGTTTTGATAGAAGTTTTCAAAAAACTCGTAGACAATGGCTTAAAGGATTGGAAATTGATTCTTGCAGGTGGGACTGAGATAGTGGATGCAGATTATTTAAAAAATTTGGAAAAAATGTCGGAAAGATATTTGATTGAAATAATTAGAAGCCCTGACTTTTCAATACTAAAAAACCTATACGGAAAAGCAAGAATTTTTTGGTCTGCATCCGGTTTTGGTGAGGATAATGAAAAAAATCCTGAAAAAGTTGAACATTTTGGAATAACAGTAGTTGAGGCAATGTCGGCGGGTGCAATACCTGTTGTTTTTAATGCCGGAGGACATAAGGAGATTATTAAAGATGGAGTGAATGGATTTTTATGGGAATCAACTGACCAACTTATAAAAATTACAAATCATATCCTTAAAGACAGGAGCGTATATTCATCCGTTTCAAAAAAAGCCAAAAGAGATTCAAGTGCTTTTTCGTTTGAACGGTTTGAAAAGGAAATAATTTCATCTATACTTTGACAATGCAAAAAATCTCAGCAGAGGAGCTTCACAGGAACGTGCCGGCTAATTGGTATTTTCAATCAATAAAGGTTGACCTGCTTCAAAGATATTGGCACAAGAGACGGTTTGAAGAAGTTTCGGCAGTTACAGAAAAAGTTGAAGGAAAGATCTTGGATTTAGGTTGCAACGACGGGACTTTTTCAAAGGTTATATTAAATACATCAGGAGCTTCGGGGCTCGTTGGGATTGATGTTGTTAAAAAGACTGTAGACTGGGCCAATAAACATTGGACGTCAAATGGAAAGATGGAATTTAAAGTTGCGGATGCCCACAATCTTCCCTTTGAAAACAATTCGTTTGATGCGGTTTTTGCCTTGGAAATGCTAGAGCATGTATTTGATCCGTTGGAAGTGCTAACGGAAGCCCGCAGAGTTCTTAAAAAAGGCGGATACGGAATTTTTCTGGTTCCCTCCGATAGTATTCTTTTCAGATTTGTTTGGTATTTATGGTTGAATTTTTACCCGCGTGGCGGTATTTGGAAAGAAACTCACATTCAAACTTATAGCGGTAATTATTTACCAAAAATAGTTAAAAAGGCCGGTTTCAAAATCAAAGTGGATAAAAAATTCCTTTTGGGAATGTTGCACTTGGTTAAAGCAGAAAAATAGAAACTTATTCAGGATGAAAAGTTTGTAGCATCTGGCTTTTGGACCATCTGTAGTCTAAAATTCTGATATGAACAGCAAAAACTTTTCGGTTTCTATTGTTGTACCCAACTATAATGGGGAAAAGTTGATTGAAAAAAATCTTCCTAGAGTATTGGATGCCAAAAATGATTCGAGAAATCAAATTAAGGAAATTATTATAGTTGACGATGGTTCCATTGATGCAAGCGTTTCTCTGATTAAAAATAAATTCTCGTCTGTCAAGCTAATTAAACATGTAAAAAATCGGGGTTTTTCTGCAGGGGTAAATACCGGTGTTCGAGCCGCAAAAGGAGATCTGATATTACTTCTCAATACGGACGTATTACCTGAAGAAAACTTTCTGGCACCCATTTTTAAGCATTTTGAAGACAAAAGAACATTTGCAGTTTCTCTTCATGAGAATGGCTATGGGTGGGCGGGAGGCTCTTTTGCTGAAGGCTTTATACAGTTGAGTATGGGGAAAGAAAGTATCGATCCCCATTCAAGCTTTTATGTAAGTGGAGGAAGCGGAGTTTTTAGGAGAAGTATATGGGTTGAACTGGGTGGAATGGACGAGAAATTGCTTTCCCCCTTTTATTGGGAGGATATAGATATCTGCTATCGAGCAGCCAAGCGAGGATATTTAAATCTTTGGGAACCCGATGGGCATGTGGTACACAATCATGAGTCGACGATCAGTACATTTTCCAAATCGTATGTTCAAAAAGTCCGCGAACGAAATCAACTTCTTATGCTTTGGAAAAATATACATTCACAAAATTTGATTAGGAAACATATTGCCGGCCTTTTTATGCGGCTTATTAAGCACCCCGGGTACATAAGAGTAGTTCTTATGGCTTTGGGACGGCTGGGAATCGCGATTAAAGCACGAAAGAAGGAAATCAAGGATAGCAAGGTTTCCGACGAGGCTATTTTCTCAAAATTTACAGGTTAATATGAATATTGAGCTTTCTATAATTATCGTTAATCTAAATACCAAAGATCTTACGGTGGGGTGCATTAGGTCTATCGAAAAACAAGCAAAAAATATTTCTTTTGAGGTACTTTTGACAGACAATGGCAGTAACGACGGTTCTGTTGAAGCCTTTAAAGAGATAAAAGAAGAAAAGTTTTGGAAAAAACGTTTCACTTTAATTTTGAATGAGGCAAATACCGGTTATGCAAAGGCGAACAACCAGGGAATAAGGCGCGCGAAAGGAAAATATATATTTCTTTTGAATAACGATACGGTGGTTCACAAAGATGCCCTCCAAAATTTACTAAAATTTGTAAAAAATACTCCGGATGCCGGAGTTGTCGGATCATGTCTTCTTAACATTGACGGCAGTTTACAAATGTCCTGTTTTAATTTTCCTACAATAACAAATGCCATAAAAGAATATTGGTTGGGGCAAAAGGGATTATTTGAAAAATTTGCACCGCGGGAAAAGACTCCTGTTACAGTTGATTCTGTGGTTGGGGCCGCCTTTTTAATAACACCTGCGGCCAAAAAGAGCGTCGGAATTTTGGACGAACATTATTTTGCTTATTTTGAAGACATAGATTATTGCAGGCAAACATGGAAGCAGGGGCTTAAAGTATATTATTTACCTGATTCAGTTATTACACACTATCATGGGGCGACCTTCAAAAAATTGGGTGATGAGGCCAATCGTTGGAGGAAATTAATTCCTTCCAGTAAAATTTATCATGGTTTTTTTAAACATTACATTATAAACGCAATCCTTTGGGCTGGACAAAAATGGCAAAAAATATTTCAAAAAAATTAATAGTAATCCTTTTAATTTTTCTTATTTCCCCAACATTTTTCAAACTACTTCAACCGGGTTTTTTCCCTATGCAGGATGATTTGCAGGCCTTTAGAGTCTTTGAAATGGATAAATGTTATACCGATCTTCAAATTCCTTGTCGCTGGGTACCCGATGCAGGTTACCAGTATGGATATCCCCAATTCAATTTTTACCCGCCTCTGCCTTATTATTTAGGGGCAGGACTACACAGAATCGGTGTTCAATATATAGATTCTGTCAAAATACTTTTTGTTTTGGGTTATATTCTTTCGGCCATAACGATGTTCATTCTTGTAGCAGAACTATTCGATACCTGGGCTGGATTGATTGCTTCACTTTTGTATACCTATATTCCATATAAAGCAGTAGAGGTTTATGTAAGGGGGGCGCTGAGTGAGTTTTGGGCGCAAATTTTCTTTCCGCTAATTTTATGGGCAATATATAAACTGGTTAAAACCGGGAAGGCAAAATATTTAATCTGGTTTGCTCTCTCCTCCGCAGCCCTTGCAACTACGCATACTTTAATGACGATGGTTTTTGTTCCAATTGCAGTCATCTGGGCAGTTTATTGGCTGATAAGAGAAAAATGGGGTAATTGGATTAAGGTCGTGTGGGGAGGAGTCTTAGGGTTTGGTCTCTCAGCTTTTTTTGTTCTTCCTGTTATTTTTGAAAAAAAATTCGTGCATACGGAAAGTCTTCTTTCAGGATATTTTGATTACAGACAACATTTTGTGAATTTATACAAACTGTTTATTTCCAGGGAGTGGGGGTATGGCTCGTCAGGTTTCCCTAATGAAAAACTAAACCTCTCACTTGGAATTGTGCAGTGGGTGACGGGATTAATTGTCCTGCCGGTCTTAGCATTTTTCAATTTTCGTAAAAACAAAAAAAATTCATTGTTTGCTTTCGCCCTAATTTTATTAACACTCGCAAGCATATTCATGATACATATGAAATCCAGTTTTATTTGGACGCTTATTCCACCTCTGTGGTATTTGCAGTTCCCATGGAGATTTTTGGCGATAAGTATTTTTCTGCTCTGTATGTTGTCTGGTTTTGCCATTTATTTTGCAGGACGTTTTAAGTATTTTTTGGGTGTAGTTCTGGTCACTGTTTCTTTTGCACTCACAATTTCTTTTTATATCCCCAAAAGCTGGTTAGATATCACCGATACCGACAAGTTTTCGGGCATATCTTGGGAAAAGCAACTTACGATTAGCATTTTCGATTATTTACCGGTTTACGGAGTCTTGCCTCCCTGGAGCAAAGCTCCTGAATTTCCGGAGGTTTTGATAGGAAACGCGAAGTTTATAGAATATAAAAAGGGTAGTGATTTTCAAACAGGAACTGTCGAGGTGTCAAAAGATTCTCTGATTCGTGTTCCACTTTTTGATTTCCCCGGAATGGTCGTGAAAATTGACGGAAGAAAAGTTCCTCATGTTAATGATAATTGTAGCGGAGAAAGATATTGTCGTGGCCTTATTACTTTTTCAGTTCCGTCAGGGAAACATTTTATTGAGATCAGACTCTTAGATACTCCGATTAGAAAAATAGGTAATACTTTAACCCTAATAAGTCTTGGATATATTATTTATTTGGTAATAAGATTAAAAAAGCATGAAAAAATTCTTTCATAATAATTGGTCCTTAATTTTGATATTTACACTTTCGGTCCTTGTTGTTTGGCCAATACTCATGCCAGGCTACTTTTCTCACCACGACAATCTTCAGGCAATGAGGATTTTCGAGATGAGGAGGTGTTTTGCTGATTTTCAAATTCCCTGTAGGTGGGTTCCTGATATGGGATTTGGAAATGGTTATCCGCTTTTTAATTTCTATGGACCTCTGTCTTACTATCTGGGTGCGGTTGCGAGTTTTCTTTTAGGTTATATTTGGTCAGCAAAACTTTTATTCTTTCTTCCATTGGTTTTTGGCGGGCTGGGAATGTATTTTCTGGGAAAGGAACTTTTTGGAAAAATTCCCGGAACTGTTTCAGCAATACTTTATCTATTTGCGCCGTATAGGGCGCTAGATTCATATGTAAGAGGTGCGGTGGGGGAAAGTTTTGCCCTTGCAATTATCCCTCTTGTTTATTACTTGTATTTAAGACTGATTAAAACTAAAGAAAAGAAATATTTTGCACTCGCTACTGTTTCGATGTCATTACTTTTAGTGTCCCACAACATTATGACATTAATTTTTACACCACTAATAGTCATTTGGGTTTTATTTTTGCTACATAAAGATAAATGGAATGGGTTTAAAATCGCAATTTTGAGTTTGGGATTGGCCGTTGGCATTTCGGCCTTTTTTATTCTGCCTGCATTTTTAGAAAAGAGTTTGGTGCAAACTGAAGCACTAACCAGAAATGAGCTGGATTTTAGGGCGCAGTTTGTAAAGGTCTCACAACTGTTTATTGACAGGTCATGGAATTATGCTGGGTCACAACCCCAATCTGCCAATACAATTTCTTATCAAATTGGTTGGCCCCATTGGTGGCTTGTGGTTTTATCTCTTGTTGCTGTGATTTTTTGTAGGAAAAGAAAAGATATCGCACTTTTTACTTTTTACTTTTTACTTTTTACTTTTGGAGTGTACATGACTCACAATAAATCCTCGTTTGTTTGGGAGCGGATAAATATTTTGGCATTTGTTCAATTTCCCTGGAGGTTTCTGTCAGTTGTAATTTTTACATCAAGTTTAATTGGTGGTTATTTTATATCTTTATTTAGTGGTAAAACTCGTTATCTTTTTGCTATTACATTTTCGTTATTAGCAATATTGCTGAACTGGCAATATTTTAAGCCCGAGCATTTTTATTTCAACTTGACCGATAAAGAGCTTCTTTCCGGTCAAAACTTTATTGATCAACAAAAGGGGGCTCTTTTAGACTATCTTCCCAAAACCGCACTTGAGCCCAGAGAGCTTGCTCCGGTTGCGCCATATGTTGTTTCAGGAAAGGTAAAAATATCTGATTTTATTAATAAATCAGATAGATGGTCGTTTAAAACAAATG
This sequence comes from Candidatus Woesebacteria bacterium GW2011_GWB1_39_10, assembly GCA_000993205.1. Taxonomy (GTDB): domain Bacteria; phylum Patescibacteriota; class Microgenomatia; order UBA8517; family UBA8517; genus GWB1-39-10. Next base: position 213,743 of record LBVU01000004.1, on the reverse strand, counting down.
CCGAAAGCGAGTCTAAAATTGAGATACCTGTTTTTGATTTCCCGGGCTGGACGGTGTTTGTAAACGGTAAAGAATCTGTCCACACGAACGACAACGTTTTGGGTAGAATTGGTATAACTATACCGGAAGGAATGTCGAGTATTGAGGGAAGGTTTAAAAATACACCTATTAGAATTTTAGGAAACAATCTTACCGTATTAAGTTTTATTATATTGGTTTTAATATATGCAAAAGGTAGAAAAATTTTTAGTTAAATATCCATTTCTAATTATTCTGTTATTGTCAATTCCGGCTGTTTGGGCACTATTTGTACCGGGATACTTTGGCGCTAGTGACGACTTGCATATTGGATGGTTATTCGAGATGAATAGGTCGCTATCTCTCGGCCAATTTCCCCCCAGGTTTGTTCCGGATCTTTCCTTTGGATTCGGCTACCCTCTTTTTAATTTTGTTTTTCCGTTGCCTTTTTACATCGGAGAAATATTCCACAAGTTAGGTTTATCCCTTGTCGACAGCGTTAAAGCAATATTCCTTATGAGTGTGCCTCTTTCGATGTACTTCATGTATAAATTTATAAAAGAGTATACAAATGAATTCTTAGCGCTTGCAGGGGCCGTATTGTATGTTTATACCCCGTATAGGGCTACAGATATATATGTCAGGGGGGCAATAGGGGAAATATTGGCGTTTGTTTTTCCTCCATTGATCGCTTTTTCGATCACAAAGATCGGTAAAGAGAAATCAATTAAATGGATTTGCCTCCTTTCATTGGGTGTTGCGGGGCTCATCTTATCGCACGACATTATGGCTTATATGTTTATTCCGTTTCTGGCATTGTTTGCATTGGTGCAATGGAAAGGAATACTCAGATCCATTTACGGATTTATATTGGGTCTTTTAGTAAGTTTGTATTTTTGGCTCCCGGCGCTCATTGAGAGCAAATTGATGAAGTATGGTACGGGAAATTTTAATTTTATCGATCATTTCCCCACTCTTAAACAATTAGTCACTCCCCATTTTGGATACGGCGCGTCAGTCCCGGGGCCCCATGACGGAATGAGTTTTTTTATGGGAGCGATAAATGTTTTACTGGTTGTTGCGACGGTAGTTCTTATCAGGAAAGGAAAGCCGATTATATATTGGGCGCTTTTTACCATAGCCGTTTCTGTATTCCTGATGAATTTTAGATCAACATTTTTATGGAAAATCATTCCGTATTTACCATACTTTCAATTTCCTTGGAGGTTTTTGAGTTTGACCACGTTTGCCACTTCAGTTCTTGTAATATCATTCGACAAATTTAAACTTGCAAAGACCATTGGCATTGTAGTTGTTCTTACGGCTGTTGCGCTTAACTTTACAAATTACAAACCTCATGACTTTTTAGGGAGAACCGATGCATATTATCTAAATAGATATATTCCGTTCCCGTCCGCCTCAGCCGAATATCTTAAAACTCAGGAGGAGTATTTGCGTTTACCACAAAAAACTCAAATGCGTCCGGATAAACTTTCGCCCGATCAAGGCTTAGGAGCTACCTTTAAAGTAAACTATGCAAAGGAAACTATTTTTGACTACAGTAAATATTATTTTCCCGGCTGGATTGTAACTGTCGATGGCAAGAAAGTTGACGTCTATGCCGGCGAACCGTATGGACAACTAGAATTTAAAGTTCCGGCAGGGGAACACGAACTGAAAATTGCATTTAAAGAAACGAGATTCAGGAAGGTATTGGATATAATTTCTTTGCTAAGCGTCTTAGGTGCCATTACAATACTAGTTAGAAGGAATAAATGACTAAGAAAATCATCACGGTTCTGGTTATTGGAATTTTAATCAGGTTTTTTCTGGCATTTTCAACGTACCATTCGGATGTCCAACCGTTCTACTTCGCCGGCGAGGTGATTGCCAAAGGAAATGTTCTAAATTTTTACGATTATTTAAGAAACCTGCCATCTTCCGATCCGATTTTGAAAATCTATCCGACCGATCTCTTTAATTATCCGCCCTTGGTTTACTTTTTCTTGGGCCCTGTAAGCTATTTATTATCGCTTCCTTTCGATAGAGGCTTACTTCATGATTTCATATTCAATTTGCCAGCACTTTTGGGTAATATTCAACTAAATTTTTTGCTACTGGTTCTAAAACTTCCGTACTTGCCTTTTGACCTGGGAGTAGCGGCTCTACTTTACAAATTTTTTAAAGATCCCAAAAATAAATTTTTAGCATTTACTATATGGATGTTTAATCCTATTAATTTATACGCAACATATATGATGGGACAATTCGATGTCATTCCGACCTTTTTGGCAATTCTTACGCTTTATTTTGCCGTCAAGAGGGAAAAGTATTTTATTGCGGCTCTTTTTTTGGGATTGGGTGCTTCTTTTAAGATATTCCCGTTTTTATTTCTTGTACCGCTCGCGTTGATGAAGAGTAAGTGGTTGGATAGAATTAAAATCCTTGGAATCGGAGCGCTAACATATCTTGTAACCATCCTGCCTTTCATAAATTCACACGGATTTAGAGCTACTGCGCTACTTGCCGGTCAAACCACCAAAAGTCTGTATGCCACTCTTCCGATTTCGGGAGGTGAGGCAATAATTTATTTCCCTCTTTTTATACTTTTTTGCTACATAGTATTTCTGTTTAATAAAGCAAAGACTGATGATCTTTGGAATAGATTTTTTATATTAATTCTCACCTTTTTCATATTTACCCATACCCATCCCCAATGGTTTTTGTGGTTAACGCCGTTTTTAGTGATTGATTTAATTAAGTCGCGTTTTTCCCATTGGCCGCTAACCATTACGTTGTTTGTCGTTTGGCTTGGACAAGTGACTTTTTTTGACCCGGGTCTGTCGGTTTGGCTTTTCTCCCCAATATCCCCGGGTTTATATGGACAACCGGGAATTTGGACAAATTTAGGAATTAATGTAGATATAAACTTTGCGAGAAGTATCTTGCAAACCGTGTTTGCTTCGGTGGCTCTCTATTTTATTTATTATTATTTCCCCAAAAGGATTGATAAAACATGATTATCTTAACGGTTTTAACTATCTTGGGTGTAATTTTTCAAGGCGTTTCTATGTTTAGAAGCGGGTGGCTTTATAATTACGGAGTAGGATACTTCGGCCCGCTTGCTCGGGATGGAGTATGGCACGAAGCCCTTGTCGGACAGTTGAGTAAAGGTGTTCCCCCGCAAAACCCGGGATTCGCAGGTCAGTTATTATATAACTATCACTATTTATATGACCTTTTAGTTTCTTTAATACACAACCTGGGAATATCTACAAACTTTCTTGTTTATAGATTTTTTCCGGTCGTCTTTTCGATTTTACTTGGAATAGGAACATACAAGTTGGTCAATTTACTTTTTAAAGATAAGAAAGTAGCTCTCTTGGCTGTGTTTTTTGCCTATTTTGCAAGCAGTTTTGGTTGGGTTGTGAATTTGATCAAAGGTCAGCAAATCGGCGGCGAGTCCGCATTTTGGGCTAACCAGCCGGTTTCAATGAACCTTAACCCCCCCTATGCAATATCGTTGGTCATAATAATTTTTTCAGTAATTCTTTTAGATTTATATCTAAAAAAACCGGACTTTTTAAAAGGTTTGATTTTATCAATTGCGTTCGGGGTTCTTGTCGGTTTTAAAGCGTATGCAGGCGCAATATGTCTGAGCGCTTTATTTGTTTTGACGTTAAAGAAAATATTTTTCGACAAAAATTTCAGCCTTCTGCCTGTGTTTATTTTTTCAGCAGGTATATTTATCACCATATATCTATCAATTAGCAAGGAGGCCGCCGGTCTTGTCGCATTTCAGCCACTTTGGCTGGTCGATACAATGATCGATGCCGGGGATAGGGTAGGTATTCCAAATTTTACTGCACGAAGATTTGCCTATATTGGGGGTGGAAGATGGCTCAATTATGCTATTTTTGAACTAATTGCTCTAATGATATTTTTTGTAGGAAACCTGGGAACTAGGATAGTTGGTTTTTGGGGATTAAGAAAAAATTATTTTAAGGAAGATTTGCATATCTTTATTTTTTCTTTGATGGCAATTTCAATTATCCCGACGCTCATTTTCGTTCAAAAAGGGAATCCTTGGAACGTTATTCAGTTTTTTTATTATTTTTTGTTTTTTTCTGGTTTATATGCGGCAAATGCTCTTAAAAAATCTTCAATTTCTCTGGTGGTTTTAGTTTTATTAATTACTCCAATTAGCTCGGCTGCTACGTTTCGAAGCTGGCTATACCCCCAACCCCCGGCTTATTTGCCGGTTTCAGAGTACACCGCCTTAAAATATCTATCTACTCAGACAGACGGTATTGTCTTAAAGCATCCGTTTGATAGAGATCTGCGCGGCAAATTTAAAGATCCGTATCCATTAAGTGTTTACGCAGATAATTCGTATGTGTCCGCCTATTCCGGTAAAAGTGTCTACATTGAAGATGTTGAACAACAGATAATCCTTAATACTGATTATGAATCAAGGATAAAAAATGCCGACAGGTTTTTCGATGAAAAAGACTTAAAGTGGTCAAGCAAGTTTTTGAAAGATAACAATATACGTTATATTTATTTGCCCAAGATCTATCAACTGCCTATGGCCGAGGAAGAATATCCAATGATTAAGATTTTTGAGAACGATACTGTTAATATATATAAAGTACAATGAAGAGACTTCTAATTTTGGCAATTGTTTTGAGACTTTTGGTAGCAGGATTTTTATTTCACCCGGATATTAAGACAATCAATTTTCAAGCCTCATTTTTAAAAACTGGAGTATTTAATATTTATACCTATCTTGTAGATAACAAAAAATCACTTACGTTAAAGGATGATTTTGTTTATTTCCCACTAACTTATTTTACGGTAGGTGGATATCAATGGGCGGCGTCGGGAGTTCTGGGTAAAGGTTTTGATTCCTGGCTTGCCGATGCGGGTTCATATTCTGCGGTTGAGAACCCAAATATATTTAAGTATTTGGTGACACTAAAACTCCCGTATTTGGTTTTAGATGTTCTAATTGCATTTCTTTTGATGAAGTTTTTTGAAGATAAAGAGGAGAAGAAGAAGGCTTTTGTTTTTTGGTTATTCAACCCTTTTACAATAATTATTATTTATGTTTTTTCTAATATCGATATCTTTTCTGTAATTCTAACAGTCTTGTCGTTTTTAATGATCAAAAAACAAAAATTGTTTTCTGCAGCGATTTTTTTGGGTCTGGCTTCCGGTTTTAAATTATATCCGCTACTTTTTATACCATTTTTGTTTTTGGCAGGGAGGAATTTAAAAGAGAAGGCTATTCTTTCCGTTACTCCGTTAATTACTTTCGGAATAATAATCTTGCCTTTCATCTCTAGCGCGTTTTTTCAATCGGCGTTGGTTTCGGGGCTTACCACCGGTATATTTACATCCGACTTTGCAACATTGGCTCTTTCACTCCTGTTCTTCTATGTAGCCCTATTTGACAAAAAGATCAACCTGTTTAACTATTGGGTTTCCATGTTTTTGATTATTTTTTCCTTCGCATTATTCCATGTTCAGTGGCTCCTTTGGATTGTGCCATTTTTGGTAATTCTTTGCATTAAAAAACCCGATCTTTCCAGACTAATATTTTTTCTTGGAGCAATAGCGTTTGTTGTTCCATTACTTTTTCAGGACAGATATATGTCAATTTCGTTATTTAGAATCTACAGTACTTGGTTTGACATGCTTCCAACACCATTTACTTTAGTACAGAAAGTTTATGACCCATTAAATTTTCAATTTGTTTTTCATTCGATTTTGGCTGCAGGTAATTTGGTGATGATCTACAAGCTATTCAAAGAGGATGATGTGAATGATAATATTATATGAAAAAATTAATTTGGTTCACAACTGCGACGATTCTATTCTTGGTATTTTTGTTCCCTGCGGTCCTAGCAATGGGAATTAAATTGATTCCCAACGGGGATCAGCCCGGGTATAATTCCGATCAGCGGTTGGGCGTTTACGGTATCCGCGACATATCGCAGAAATTTATATCAGAAAAAGCAAATCTTTCGGCGATCGGCACGTCGATAAGAAACCCCAACCTTCAAAATAAAAAAGATATAATATTCACTTTATTCGATGAAAAAATGAATATTGTCAGAACTACCATAATTAATGGCCGAAATGTTGAGGATGGGAATTTTATAAAATTTGTCTTTGAACCAATTTTTGATTCAAAAAATAAAACCTATACTTTTGAAATTGTTTCTCCCGATGCTGGGCCGGGGGACACAATAGAGGTTTTCTACGTTGAAAACGGAATATCTCTTCAAAGTATGCCAAACTGGATTGTTGAGTATACCTACGATAAAAAGATACACAAAGGAGGCCTTCCGATCGTTCTTTATTTTAAACCAACTAGTAAGTTCGAGATTATAAAAGAAATTTACACTAATTTATTTTCCAGATTTCAATCTCTTGATTCTCAAAAAATTTAGTTAAGTGTATAGATGCTAAATCAATTTTTGGCGAGAGTGGTTTAGGAAAATAAATCAGATTAGCATTTGTTTCGGCTAAAGCAGTTTTGACTTCGGTACTGCTATTACTTTCAAATATAATCTTTTTTATCTCAAATCTCGGTTTGTAATCATACCCCATGATGTCTGCTTGTTCGTAATCGTCCATATACGTTCTTCGGGCCGACAGGGCGGCAACATATGACGTGTCAAACCAGTCCCAGATATTTGGCGTAGCTCCCCTCAAGTTTAGGTATTGATTATATGGAGGAGTTAATATGGTGTCGTTATCGGCAGTATTTTCCTTTATGAATTTTAGAGCAGTCAGTTCCTTCTCTGTAATTTGAGCGAACGGAGTTCTGGGGTGATTTAGTTGTCCATAAAACTCATATAAAAGCCCCACTTGTGTCGGAACCATAATCAAAATTATTAAAGCAGTGGTTATAATACGCGACAATATTTTAGCCTTTGATAGTATTTGTGCAGTTGTTATGCCTGCCAATATTCCAAAAAAGAGAATAAAATACTGTAAAAATTGGCTAGTGTTACTGGCCACGCCTTTTTGTAAAAATAATAGAGGTAGGGTAATTGATAGAACAATTATAGAAACAAATGTTAGATTGAAGTAGCTTTTCAGAGAATCTTTTGACATCTTTGCCATTTCCCAAAGTCCCAAAAATCTCACGCCTAAATTTCCAAAGACAAAGATAAAAAGCCCAAGACCTTCCAGAAAAATCACTCTCTTCCAATTATTTTCGTAGATATATGTTTGGCGTCTGAGTTCCCAATCAATCAGATTTAATCTTGACGGTTCGACAATCATTGTCCTTATGTACCACCAGGGCTGAAATATTAAGAAAGAGGTTGTCGCTGAAGCGTTGGGGAAATATAGTAGAGCCGCCAAAATTCCGCTAAAAAGAGTAATCAAAAGTAAACCGAAATTTCGCTCTTTAATTAATTGCCAAAGACCAGCTATTCCCAGAGCTCCCAAGAGAACAATCCCTGCATATATTTTAAAAGCCGAAATGGTTCCAAAAAGAAGGACGCAAACTGCAAACATTAATTTGTTGTCCTTTTTTTGCAAATATACAATTAGGTAGTAGAGTGAAGTTAAAAGGAGAAAATTTGAAACAATTTGTGGCGGGTTTCCACTTGAACTTTGCGGTTGGGTCGCCCAAAAAATACTTTCCCCGCCGATTGTTTTATTTTTTAAGTAAGTGACAATGAATCCAAAACTTCCTGCAAAATATGTAAAAAAAGTGGCCCAGAGAGAAGCACCAAAACTATTTGTTATTTTACGGGTTAGAAAAAATACTGAAGCCCCCAAAAAAACAGAATAAATAAATGGAAATATTCTGAAATATAAATCAAAGTTAGTTAGAGGTAGATATTTACTTACCATCGCCGGAGCGATATCAGAGAAAAAATGGTAGTTAATCAGTTTTTGCCCTGCAAATGATGGGTTTTGAAAGGGATATCCTTTTTTAAACTCTTCCATGAGAGCAATGTGCCACAATCCGTCATGACCGTGGGCGGACCAAAATACCAGATCGCCATTTTTAAAGGTTCCGCTTGGGGAAATTACTGCAAGTTGTCCTAAAATTCCCACAGCAAAAACCAATAAAACCAGAAAAGTTTGAATATTCCATTTGATTTTGATTCTCCTAACTGTTCTGATGAATGGTTTGAAGGTGAAAATTATTCCGAGAATTGTAAAAGGAACGATTAAGAAGGAGATATTTAAAACTATGAGAATATAGGAGATTAAAGTGAAAAGAACAAAACCAACTATTCCAACCATCAATATTTTCTCCATGGCTAAATTATACTATATAATAGTTATATGGCTCGCAAATCAATCCTTATGCTTTTCGGGATAGTGATTCTAGGTCTTCTCCTTAGAATTTACAGAATTACAACCCTCCCTATGTATGGTGATGAATTGACAATCGCATTGGACACCTATTCCATCATGAAAACCGGTATGGACTCCACTGGTACAAAGCTACCTGTCACATTTCAGATGGGGTCAGGGCGCCCCGGTGGATATATTTATGCATCGGTTCCTTTTGTCTATCTTTTTGGTCCTACGGAGTGGGGAGTGCGAAGTCTGTCTTTGCTTTCTTCGGTAGGGATAATAATCTTGATGTATTTTTTGGGGAAGAAGTTTTTTAACGATAATGTGGGTTTAATTGCCGGTTTTATCACTTCGATTTCTCTTTGGGATATTTATCTTGCTCGTGGTGGTTTTGAGGCCCATTTTGCCCTATTTTTAGCCCTTTTTGGCACAGTACTTTATCTTTATGGAAAATATATTCCTTGGGCAATATCTTGGGGTTTGGCCATTTTTACCTATCCGACTTTTAAACTCACACTCCCTTTCATGTTTTTGATCTTGGTTTGGTATGGCGGAATTAAAAACGTTTTTAAAAACAAATTTTTCGTTAGCGCGCTCATAATCCTTGTACTTTTTGGATGTTTGGCTGTTAGAGAGACTCTTCGTGGGGTAAGTGAAGAAAGATTTTTAAATATAAATATCTTTTCTGACACAAACCTTCGGGAGAGAATAATCCAGTTAAACAATGAAGAAAGAACTTTTTCAACATTGCCTATTTCGTTAAAACCAATCTTTTACAATAAACCATTCGAATATTCCCGTGTGATTCTCGAAAATTACATGGAAAATCTTTCGCCCAGGTTTCTTTATCTTAGAGGAGACGGAAACCCGCGGCATAATCCGGGCGAATGGGGAATGTTTTATTTAGTTGAATTACCACTTATATTTATGGGCATAGCAAGTCTTTGGAAAAAAGAAATGAAGACTTTAATCTTGTTGATTTCCTGGATATTAATTACCCCCCTTGCGACAATGTTTATTAACGATGCCCACGGGTTAAGGAACGCACTGATGCTTCCGCCTTTTATACTATTAACTTCATATGCGCTCTCAAATCTTTCAAGAAAATTGGCTTATTTTTTTGTTGCCATTATATTAATCCAGTCAGTTTTTGTGTTGCAAAGAGTCTATTTTTTGGCGCCCGGTAAGTTTGCGTCATTCTGGTCATCTGAAGCAAAAATGGCATCGTTGTCGGCAATTAACAATAAAGATAGCGGCAAGGTGATTACGTTATCAACAAAAAAGATTGACAACATTGAGTACGCTTACGAAGTTTATGCAAAAGTTGACCCCGACTTGGTTATTGGGCAATACGGAACGTTCCCAAAAGTTTATGGAAACGTGATAATAGACAATGCTAAATAAATTTCCCCTTTTTAAAACGATCGCTTTTTTTATAGTTTTGTCATTTACTTTTATTCTTCGCGCTCACAATTATGAAAGAGTTCCCACTTCAAACCACCTGGACGAACAATTGTATGCCTGGAGCGGAATAAACTTGGTTGAAACTGGGGTGCCTGTCTCGTGGTCCACACTTCCGTATCCGGTCCGTTCAGAGGTATATAAAGGAGATGTCAACTATAAAGGTGGTTCCCCTAGGGCGTCGGTTACTCTTTATAAACCATGGCTTGATGAACCGCCTCTCTTTTCGCTCTTGGTGGGTTGGTTTGCTCATATAAATGACGCAAACAGGAACAACTTTATCCCATCTTCGTATATAAGAATACCCACGGTTTTGATAAGCGCGCTTACGTCAATCTTTATTTTTTTAATTGCGAAAAAAATCGGAGGTTTTTGGCGGGGGAGCCTGGCAATGCTTATTTATGGAACAGTGCCGATTATGGTTTTTGCTGCAAGACTGGCAATGCCGGAGACCCTAATTGCATTTTTACTAACTCTTATGGTTTATCTTCTTATGCTATTTTGGCAAAAACCAAATTTTTGGTACATTGCCCCGATTCCGCTGATTGTAGGTGTTGCAGGACTATCTAAACCTACCGGGTATTTCCTTATCTTACTGGCACTGTATTTTACTTTCGAAAAACTCTACAAAATTGACCAAACCAAAAATGCTATTAAATATTGCGCGTATTTAATTATAGCCAGCATTCCTTTTATTGTGGCGTTTTTTCTGTACGGTATGCATTATGATGGGGAGATTTTTAAAATTATTTACGGTGTCCAATCGCATCGCCCCACAGGATTTGGAAGTTTGGCGTGGTATTTTATTACACCGGGAGTTGATACGGTGGTTTTTCGTGACAGCTGGTTTGTGTTTTGTTTAATATCTGCGGTTTATTTTATTTTTACCGCAAAAAACGGTATTCAACGATTTGTCACAATTCCGTTTATTTTCTCAGTTGCTGTTGTAATGTTTACCGGAGGAGAAAGCGACCTCCTTGCGTGGTACAGATACCCCAGTTACCCGTTTTTGGCCATTTTGGGCGCTTGGGGAATAGAATACTTGGTCAAGAGGGCTGATTTTTTTACCACTTTTTTTGCAGCCGGAATACTTCTTGGCAATCGAATGCTTCTTGTCAATGCTTTTAGGCCAAGAGTTGAGACGTCAATATATAGAGTTGTTTTTTCGTCATTAATGCTTCCGTCTTTGGCCGATACAATTTTGAATAAAGATTGGCTTAAAGTAGTCTCCCGCCTGATTATTGTGGTAATAGTTGCTACCGGAATGTGGTTTAATGTTAAATATATTTACAATGCTTATGAACTCGAGTGCCAAAGTAAAACATGCCCCATGGTCCCGACAACCCCGCTTTCAAGGATGTATTTTCCGTTTTTTTGGCACTTTCTGGTATTGGCAAAATAGTATTACAAATAAATTATGCTCAAAACAATAGAGGGTAAAATCACACTAGTCGCTTTGGTCTTAGTTGTTCTTTTAGGTTTTGTGTTAAGATTCTATAAAGTCGTATTAGACCCTCCATCACTCAATTGGGATGAGGTTTCAATCGGCTACAATGCTTATTCGATTCTCAAGACCGGGCGAGACGAGTGGGGTAAATTTATGCCGGTTCATTTTAAAGCTTATGGAGAATATAAACTTCCGGTTCAGATTTATTCCTCAATCCCGGGAATTGCGATATTTGGCCTAAATGAGTTTGGCGTTAGAATTACGCCGGTCATTTACGGAGTTTTGACTATTTTGTTCCTGTTCTTTTTGACGAAGGAATTATTTGAAGATAAACGGATAGCGTTCGTCTCCTCTTTTCTCTTGGCAATATCGCCTTGGCATATCCAGCTTACAAGGGCTTCATTCGAATCGAGCTTTTCTGTTTTCTGGGTAGTTCTTGGCGCATGGCTGTTTATTAAAGGTTTTAAGAATAGAAAATATTGGTTGTGGTCGATACTCCCCTTCATTATTTCAATTTATACATATAATGCCGCCAGAGTTTTTACTCCACTGCTTCTTTTTACCTTGTTTATAATTTATCGAAAAGAAATCCTGAAGAATTTCAAAATCTTCGTTTTAGGACTTTCGATTTTTATTATTGCAATGGTTCCGCTCGCCAGTTTCATAATAAGCGGTCAGGCAACCGCCAGACTTAAGCTTGTAAGCATTACAGACGATCCCGGTTTTGTGCAAAGAGTAAATCAGGCTAGAGGTAATACTCAGCTTCCGACACCTTTACCTCGTCTGATTCATAACAAAGTTACACACTATGTTTATGTATTTATAGAGAATTATCTTAGCCACTTTACCCCCGATTTTCTTTTTATAAACGGCGCTGGGCATAAACAACACCATGTTCAGGGAATTGGGGAACTCTATGCAATTCAGGCCCCTTTTATTTTGATTGGTTTGGTTTTTCTTTTTATGAGTAAGAATAAATGGAGATGGCTTCTTACGTCTTGGTTATTTTTGGTGTTTGTCCCCGTCGCAGCAACCGTAGACAGTATCCCAAATGCTTTAAGAACTGTTCTGGCGGCAGTACCTTATCAGATATTTACGGCCCTAGGCTTTTATGAGGCACTCGCATTTTTCAAGAGAAGAAAATATTTTGGTTGGACAATGGTAGCTATTTCGGTCACTTCCTTACTAATTAGTTTTAGAGGATATTTGAATAATTATTATGACATTTATCCGACGCTTTACTCCCGTGATTGGCAATATGGTTATAAGCAAGTCGCATCGTTCGTAAAAGCTCATTACAACGATTATGATTTGATAGTTTTCAGCCGCGCATATGGCGAGCCTCATATGTTTACACTTTTCTTTCTAAATTGGAACCCGGAAAATTATCGGAACAACCCGAATTTGAACCGTTTTGAAGCCTATCAATGGATATGGGTTTTGAAATTTGACAAGTTTTATTTCCCGGATCTGGGAGACGTGGGTACCCATTATCAAGACATAATTGATGTCAATGTGGGAAAGAAAATATTATTTATTGGTAAACAAGGAGACTTTCCCGATAATTTGGCAAGATTATTAATTGTTGATTTTCTTAACGGCGACAGAGCTTTTGAAATTGTCGAAAAAAATGCGAAATAATTTAATCTTTGCGTTTGTATTATTTCTTTTCTTAGTTTCCAGGATTTATAAAATTACCGGAATTCCGGTATCAGTTTATTGGGACGAAGCCTCTATCGGCTACAATGCATATTCAATAGCAACCGACTTAAAAGACGAGTGGGGAGACAAATTACCGTTGCATTTCCGCGCTTTCGGGGAATTTAAACTCCCGGTTTATATTTATAGCGTAGCGGTTTTTGTAAAAGCGATCGGACTTAACGAACATGCGGTCAGGCTTCCGGCCGTTCTTTATTCATTGGGAACATTAATTGTCGTTTATCTACTTGTCAGAAAAATAACCAAAAATGAAGGAATTGCGATTCTCTCCGGTTTTATTCTCAGTTTTTCGCCGTGGTTTTTTATATTTTCAAGAACCGGCTATGAAGTCACAGCCGGACTCTTTTTCTTTTTTCTTGCTACCTATTTGTTTCTTCTTATCGATAGAAGTAAATATTTACTTCTGGTTTCAATGGTCGGATTTGTTTTATCTTTTTATAGTTATAATTCTTTTCGGATAATTATTCCTATTTGGTTGGCAATACTCTTTGTATATAGATTTCATAATCTAAATGCATTAAGGAAAAATTGGTTACCGATTTTAATTTCAGTCTTGCTTTTTGGATTAAGTCTCATCCCTGTTTATCGTCTTTACAAATATGATGCGGGAGGTGCTCGATTTGCTCAGGTAGAAATAACTAGCAAAACGGATTTTATTAAAAACTATTTTTCTCACTTTAGCTCCAAATTCCTTTTTACAACAGGGGATACAAATCCCAGGAGTCAAATTCCGGGACATGGGCAACTTTATTGGTTCGAATTACCGCTTATTCTTGTGGGTGTGTTTGCAATTCTTAGGAGCAAAAGAATGCTCTACCTTATTCCTTTGGTGATATTGCTACTGGCACCAATTCCTGCCGCCTTGACCAAGGAATCACCCCACGCCCTTCGCGCTTTATTGGCCGCCCCTTCATTTTCGATTATTTCTGCCTTTGGAGCATTTTACTTAAAAGATAATTTCAAAAAATTTGGCGTTATAATTTTTACCACTGTTGTGGTTGCATACTATTTATCTTTTGAGCTTTATATACAAGATTTTATTACAAAATATCCTACGCAAAGTGCCGGCGCCTGGCAATATGAATATAAGCAGATTTTTGAGAAACAAAGAAGTGGTATCGTCACTGATAAATATGCTCAGCCATATATTTTTGCGCTTTACTATTTAAAATACCCTCCGGAGAAGTTCAGAGGAGAAGTCAAACTGAACCCCGTTAGTAACTGGGGATTTTCAAAGGTTGTTTCGTTTGATGGCTTTCAATTTACGAGTAAATGAAAAAAATATCGTTTTTCTTTTTAACTTTGATAACAATCCTCGGAGGGATTTTAAGATTTTACAAGCTTGATCAAATTCCCCCATCACTTAATTGGGATGAAGTTGCGGCTGGATACAACGCCTGGACAATTGTAAATTGGGGAGCGGATGAATACGGAACTAAATTTCCGTTAGTTTTCAGATCATTTGGAGATGATAAGCATCCGGTACATATCTATCTTACCGCTTTGGTGTATAAAACTTTTGGAATTTCAGATTACAATACCAGGGCAAGTAGTGCGGCAGTTGGAGTTTTGAGTATCCTTGCAATTTACTTTTTAGCAACAATATTGTTTAAGAATGAGATTGTAGGACTTTTTGCCGCGCTATTTGTGAGCACTTCCCCGTACGCAATCCATTACTCAAGGGGTTTGTGGGAAGCCAATTTTGCCTTATTTTTCTTTTTAGCTGGTATTGCTATATTTTATCTGGGTTTAACAAAGGCAAAATGGTTAGTTCCTTTTTCGTTCCTGTTTTGGGGCATGAGCATTTTCGCTTACCAATCGGCCGAGGTGGTTGTCCCTCCGTTGGTCTTTCTTATCTGTTTCATTCATTTTAAGGACCTTATAAAGGATAAGAAAATTCTGATTGTTTCCGCTCTTATCGTATTACTTTTTGCAGGGCTTATCATTAAGGACACAAGGATTTTGGGGTTTGCCAGAATAAACCAAACTAAATTTTCTGAGGAGATGGTTAATAAATACGGCGGAGAAGCAAACATCATTTTACATAACTACAAAGAATATTTTACATATTCTTATCTGTTTCAAACGGGCGATGTCAGCCCGAGAGCTTCGGTCAAGGTAGTAGGGGAATTTTATAAAATTGACTTAATACTATCCATAATTGGATTACTTGTGATTTTGGTAAAGAAAAGATGGGAGACTTTATTCGTTTTAGTTTCATGGCTCCTACTGTCTCCAATTCCGGGAGCGGTTTCGTCGTTGACTCCTCATGCCACAAGAAGCATTTTTATAATGGGACCAATATTACTCCTTTCTGCAGGAGGTGCCGTCGGAGTGATAGAAATATTTAAGAAAAATTGGGCAAGAGTAATTGTTGCTGCGGTGATAATTTTGTTTTTAAGTCTTGAGGCACGAAATTATATTGAGTATTACTTTACTCAATATCCTATAAAAGAGGCAATTGAATGGCAATATGGTATGAAGCAATCAGCACTTTACGCCTTTGAACAACCGGAATATGTCGAAGTTTTCGTTGATAAAGTTCGTCAGCAACCCTATATTTTCTTCTTATACTATTTAAGAATTCCGTTACCCACATTCTTAAGCACTGTTAGGTATGATCTGGGTCATACCAATAGTTTTAATACTGTTTCCTCTTTTGGTAGATATAATTTTGGCAATTGGGACCCGATAGAAAGTTATCCCTCTCCCGGAATTTTATATATAATTACGCCCAGCTTTTATAGTGGTTTGAGGTTTAAAGACTATTTTGACGTTAAAAAACTGGTAAAATACCCTGATGGGTCTGATGCATTTTTTCTCGTAGGGGGGGATATAAATAATGAAAGATAACAGTTCACCTAAATTAAGCGTAGTCCTAGCTGCTAGAAACGAGGAAGAAAACCTCGGTCGTAGCCTTGAATCGGTTAAGGAAATTGCCGATGAGATTGTTGTGGTGGATGAACACTCTACGGATAAAACCGTAGAAATCGCAAAAGAATACGGGGCAAAAGTTTTTCTTGAATCACATCATGATATCTTTCATATAACTAAACAAAAAGCCCTGGAGAAGGCTACGGGGGATTGGGTGTTGCAGCTTGATGCCGATGAAGAAGTGACCCCCGCCCTGGCGCAAGAAATTAAGAAAGTAATAGACATGTCGAATGAGGATATCAAAAAAAGATTCGACCTCGATATACACGAAATGTACCATTTTAGAAAACACCAACGCATAATTGAGGAGCGTGACGGCAAAATTGGAAAAAATACTGGGGAAGTTGTAGCTTTTTTTATCCCGCGTCTTAACATGTTTTTGGGGCGTCCCTTACGATACGGTGGGGTTTACCCGGACGGGGTAATAAGATTGGTTAAAAATGGTAAAGCGCGTTTTCCGCAAAAGTCTGTTCATGAACAAATTCAAATCGACGGGGAAATATCTTGGCTTTTTGACGATCTAATACATTATGATTCTCCCACGATGAAACGATATCTTGCAAGGTTTAATCGCTACACCGATCTGAAAGCAAAAGAACTAAATGAGGATAAAGCCCCTAAAAATTTTTGGAGTTTGTTCCTATATACTATATACAAACCCCTATATACATTTTTGAATATTTACATCCGTCACAAAGGTATACTGGACGGTACCCAGGGCTTTTTGTGGGCATTTTTCTCAGCCATGCATTTTCCGATAGCCTTTTATAAATATATAACAAATGGAAACGAATGAACAAAATGGCAAAATAGCAATAGTTACAGGGGCGGGCGGTGGGATTGGTAGTGCGTTAGTTAAAAAGCTAATGGAAAATGGAGTTTTTTGCATTATGGTTGATATGCACGAAAGTCCGAATTCTAATCTGGCAGGAATAATTGATCAGAACAAGGGTGCTTATTTCTCCGTAGACTTAACAGACATATCTGGAATCGATAAATTTTACGATGACATATCGGTTAAGTATGACAAAATTGACTTTTTATTTAACGTCGCAGGAATCGGAATTTATAAAAAAATTGGAGACCTAACTATTGAAGATTGGAACCATTCGATTGATTTAAATTTGACAGCGCCGTTTTATCTAACGAAAAAACTTATATATCTTCTTCAAAAATCGGACACCCCTGTGGTTTTTAATATAGGGTCTGGTATGGGGGTATTTCCTATGGCCGGTCGATCAGCCTATTGTGCTTCCAAGTTCGGATTGAGGGGTCTCACACTATCATTGGCTAATGAATTTAAAAATGATAGAATCAAATTCCAACTTTTAACGCTTGGAAGCGTCATGACAGGTTTTGGAGCCGGAGGAATTGATAGTAGATTAGGTCTTCAAAAAACAGGAAAGCAATACCTTACTCCCGAGTCTGTATCCGAAAGAATATTAGAGGCAACCATGGATAGAAATAGCCCGACAGAAATTAAATTTTACCCTGAAGGGTATAGGGAGGAAAATACATGAAGATTGCAATTGATACCAGGCCGCTTGTTTCAGGAGATTCTGTTCGCGGAATTGGTGTTTATACCAGAGAATTGGTTAATGGATTTAAAAAAAGCAAAAAAGGGTTTACTGTATTAGACGACGATTTTAACAGTAAGGAGTTTTCCAAATTCGATCTAATCCATTTCACTTCATTTAATCCATACATTGTTTCCATTCCTTTCGTCAAGCCAAAAAATACGAAGTTTATTTTGACTATTTACGATCTGATTCCACTCATCTACCCTGCACATTATCCGCCCGGAATTAAAGGAGGGATCAGGTGGATATTGAATAAATACCTTATCAAAAAGAATGTTGATGCGATATTAACCATATCCGAGACTTCAAAAAAAGACATCTGCAGATTTTTAGGGGTAGACCCGAATATCGTTCACGTAGTTTACTTGGCCCCCAGAGACATCTTTAAACCCATTTCAAATACTTCAATACTATATAGTATTGAAGTAAAGTATAAATTACTCAAAAAATTTGTGCTCTACGTGGGGGATGTTAATTACAATAAAAACATCCCCGGTTTAGTCAAAGCTTGTGCATTGGCGAAATTACCATTGGTAATTGTCGGTAAACAGGCAAAGGAGATTGAAAGTTTAGACCTGAACCATCCGGAACTTAGGCATCTTAAAAATATTGATTGGACCGGAGTTGTACGGCTGGGGTTTGTACCCAATGAAGATCTTGTAGCAATTTACAATTTGGCTACTGTCTATATTCAACCGTCGCTCTATGAAGGATATGGATTACCGGCTGTCGAGGCGAACGCATGTAAAATCCCAATGGTTTTGGTTAGATCTCAATGCATGGTTGAGATAATGGGCGATGAATTTTCATATTGTAATTCGGATGCCGAATCTATATCAAAAGCAATATTAAACCCCAACAGAAAGAATAAGCTTTCAAGAATTTATTCTTGGGAAAAAACTGCCAATGAAACTTGGGAAGTGTACAAAAATGTTTAAAAAGATTTTGACCTCTTTTTTGATTTGGCGCGTAGCGCTTTTTTTAATTGCGTTTTTATCGATCTATTTTTTACCGGTTTTCGGTGCCAGATTTCCCTATGTGGATAAGGTATTGGAAATAACCCATTTGCCTTACTGGGTTTGGGGATTTGGAAATTTTGATGGGGTACATTATCTTCGTATCGCGCAGGATGGTTATCTTGCCCAATATTCTCAGGCTTTTTTTCCTCTTTTTCCTCTCTTAATTCAGTTTTTTTCATTTGTTTTCCCCAGGGTTGCAAATCTCGATACGAGCTTTTTTACCGATCCCGCCTTTTTTTATTCAGGGATAATTCTCTCAAATTTATTTTTCTTGGCAGCACTTTACGTTTTATTTAAGTTAATTAATATTGATTTCAAAAAAGATACGGCATTTTTAACCGTCGTTTTTCTTTTGGTGTTTCCAACTTCATTTTTCTTTGGTTCTGTATATACTGAAAGCTTGTTTTTGCTACTCATGGTTTCTTCTATCTATTTTATTAGAAAGAGGAATTTTTTTTGGGGAGCAATCCTGATTTTCCTTGCGACAGCGACAAGGATTACAGGGGTGCTTCTTATTCCGTTGTATTTAATAGAGGTATTCCAAAGCAGAAACAAATTTAATTATATTTGGACTTTGGTCACCCCGTTAGGGCTATTGGCATATATGTATTTTTTGAAAATTACTTTCAATGACTCATTTTATTTTTTGACGGCACAACCGATTTTTGGAGCGGGAAGAAGTGGCGCCGATTTAATTCTTCTTCCCCAGGTAATTTATAGATATATAAAAATATTTTTGACTACAAACATTTTGACCTTGCCATTTTTCAATGCGCTTATCGAATTTGTATTTACTTTAATCTCCCTTACAGCTTTGATAGTCTTTTTTAAAAAGATGAGATTCAGTTACTGGATTTTTTCTGTAAGCGCTCTTTTGCTCCCTACTTTGACCGGTACCTTTTCCTCGATGCCAAGATACGTTCTTATGTCTGTGGTGCTTCTTTTTCCATATTTAATTACCCGGTTTAGAAAATATGTTAGACCTGCTATCCTTGCATCGGCCCTGTTGGGAATTTTGTTGACAGTATTTTTTGTTAGGGGATATTGGATTGCTTAATAATGAAAATACTAATTACCGGCTCAAAAGGTTTTGTTGGAACTAACCTATCACGCTTATTGTCAAAAAAAAACGAAGTAATCGAGTATGACATTAAAAACGGCAGAGACATATTTGACACGAAACTGTTGAATAGCAATCTCAAAAACGTAGAGGTTGTTATACACCTTGCGGCTTATGTTTCCGGAAATGAATCGTGGGAAAAACCGTTAGATTATTTTATGAATAACGGCATCGGAACGTTTAAAGTAATTGAGGCCGCAATCAAAAACAAAGTAAAAAGGATTATTATTTTTTCCTCGGCGGCAGTATATGGAAAACCTCTTACTCCGTACGGCGCATCCAAGGTTTTTGCAGAGGCGATATCAAATTCTTACAAAGACAGGATCGAAACTATAGTTCTAAGGCCGTTTAATATTTATGGAAAGGGACAAAATCCGGCTTACGGTTATGCTATACACAATTTTTATAAAGGTATTAAGAATGATGGTGAAATAGAAATATATGGTGACGGAAACCAAACAAGAGATTTTGTTTATATAGATGATGTTGTTAAGATAGTTGAAATAATGTTGACAGCCAGAGTTCCTGCACAACCGGTAGACGTGGGGACGGGAAAGGAAGTAAAAATTTTGAATTTGGCAGAATATATCGGGAAAGTTGCAGATAAACCTTATAAGATCAAGTTTCTGGAGCCTAGAAATGAAATAATCCGAAGTAAGGCCAGCACAATCGAACTAAAAAGGTTGGGGATTGATGCTCGCATCTTTCAACCTTTAAGAAATGGACTTAAGATGACGTTAACTTAGAATATATGATAAAACTTAGAAAACTAATCAATCACCCGCTTTTTTCTGGCAGTGCTGTAATGATTGGTGGCAGCATGGTTATTAATGTGATTAATTATGTTTACCACCTGGTTATGGGCCGTATTCTTGGCCCGATTAATTACGGTGTTCTTGCCAGTTTATTTTCGATTTTGTATATTGTCGGGATTGTGCCGACATCGACATCCGTTGCGATTGTAAAATTTATTTCTTCCTCTAAAAATTCCGGTGAGATGGCGACAATTTTCAGCTCATTAAATAAACTTGTGTTTAATATAGCTTCTATTCTTTCAATATTAACAATTATTTCTTCCCCATTTATCGCCAGCTTTTTACATATTGATAATGTTTTCCTTGTTATCCTTATAACTCCGATTTTATTCTTTTCACTGTTGACGTTGGTTAATCAGGCAACTTCACAAGGTTTATTAAAATTTATGGGGTTTGTTTTACCTAATTTTACTTCCTCATTTACAAAAATTTGTCTGGGTGTACTTTTGGTTGTCATGGGATATTCCGTATTTGGCGCAATGATCGGTGTCTTTGCCGGGGGCTTGGTGGCTTTTTTTGTTTCGAAATGGTATGTACGAGATATTAGAAATACAAAAATACTTAAAAACAATTATGATTTAAAACCATTTTTAAAATATTCTCTTCCTGTTTTTTTGCAAGCTTTGGCGTTTACCTCGATTTTTACAACCGATGTAATTCTCGTAAAGCATTTCCTATCTCCCTTTGATGCCGGAATATATGCCGCTCTTTCTACATTAGGTAAAATTGTATTTTTTGCATCCGCTCCGATATCTTCCGTAATGTTTCCCGTTGTTGCCGGTAGAAGCGCCAAAGGGGAAAAATATTTAGAAATATTTTGGGGATCGTTAGGTTTAACCCTTATTGTTTCAACTGTAGTGGTTGGAATTTATTATTTCTTCTCAGATTTTGCAATAAAGATTCTTTATGGTTCGGCATATTTGTCGGCGTCAATTTATTTGGTCTGGATGGGTCTTTTTATACTCGTATATACTCTTGCGTTATTGTTGGTGAACTTTTCGCTTTCTCTCGGAAAAACACGAATAATAGTATTTCCGATATTGGCCGCACTCGGTCAGGCAATAATGCTATGGATTTTTCATTCAAGCATCCTGCAGGTCATTCAGGTATCACTTGCGATCTGTACGCTTATGCTTTTTGGTGAAGGCCTTTTTTTGGGATATAATTCGCTAAGGAAAATATATGGGAAAAGCTAAAATCAAATTTCTCTCCGTAATTGTTCCCGCTTTCAAACAGGAGAAAACCATCAGACAAGACCTTGATAATATTTTGTCGACGTTAGAAGAAGGGTTGGGAAGGGATTATGACTTTGAAGTGATCTGTATTGTAGATGGTAATATGGATAAGACCTTTCAAGAGGCGTCTAAAATTAAATCCCCAAAACTGAAAGTATTTACCTACAAGATTAACAAAGGCAAGGGTCATGCGGTACGTTTTGGGATGGAAAAAGCTAAAGGTGACATAATATCTTTTTTGGATGCCGGAATGGATATAAGTCCAAAGGGCATAATGATGCTTTTGGCGCACATGAATTGGTATGACGCAGACATAATTGTGGGTTCCAAAAAGCACCCGGTTTCCCGGGTCAATTACCCCTTCTTAAGAAAAATTTTGAGTTTAGGTTATCATTTGGGTGTCAAGATTCTCTTCAATCTTTATATTACAGATACTCAAAGCGGGATAAAAATATTTAGACGAAAAGTGGTTGAAAAAATTCTTCCCCGGCTTCTGGTTAAGAGTTATGCAATGGATATTGAGATGCTTTCGGTTGCTAAATATCTGGGCTTCCATAGAATTTATGAGGCTCCAATTGAAGTACGATTTAACAAATCAAATAGTGCCATAAGATGGTCAACTTCTTTTTGGATGGCTTGGGACACAGCTGCAGTCTTTTATAGGCTAAAAATCCTTCATTACTACGATGACGCCAACAGAAAGAATTGGATAACAAGCTAAATGTACAGATTCAAGATTTTCTCCAAGATCATTATTTGTGTATTTTTTTTCTTGAGTTTTCCCGATCAAGTTTTCGCGGAAGTTTCCGATCAGTTCATTACGGTGGTGAACCCCGTAAGGATCTCTGCATATAGCGCAAAACCAGCGGAGGGAGTAGAAAATGAGTATTTAGTCATTCATAAAAATAACATTTCTGCGACATGGCTTTTAACTTACGATGCGATTCAAAATCCGGAAGTTGTATCGGTTGTAAAGGGCATGGATACAAGTCAGGAATTAGGCATTTTTTTGGAAGTTACACCTGCGTATGCCAAAGAATCCGGAGTCGTATAT
Organism: Candidatus Woesebacteria bacterium GW2011_GWB1_39_10; assembly: GCA_000993205.1. Taxonomy (GTDB): domain Bacteria; phylum Patescibacteriota; class Microgenomatia; order UBA8517; family UBA8517; genus GWB1-39-10. The sequence continues at coordinate 191,007 of LBVU01000004.1, read as the reverse complement.
CGTAACACCGGTTCGTGGCATCATGCGGCAAGTGTATTCCTATCGGGATATATAAAAGAGGATAGGAGGATATTGATAGATGAAGTTTTTCAAACCTTCAAAGAAAAATTTGGATATTATCCGAAGTCTGTTGGATCTTGGTGGACTGACGCCTATTCTCTTTCCTACATGAAAGAGAAATATGGAATAATGGCGAATCTTGTTTGCTCTGATCAGTATTCAACCGACGGTTATCAAATTTGGGGACAACCGTGGGTTCTTCCTTATTATCCAAGTAAACTCTACTCAGCAGTTCCGGCGTCAACAAGTGCAGACAAGCTTGATATTGTAAATTTGCAGTGGGCGCCCCGAGATCCACTAAACGGTTACCAGAGCAGTTTGTACAGTTCTCAGGATTATCTAGTGGCCCCAATTCGGCAGGACGTAAGTTATTTTAAAAAACTAATCAACATGTATTTGTCGATGAATAAATTGAATAATTTTGCCCAGGTTACCGTCGGACTTGAATCCGATCTTGACCCCAGCGGTTATAAAGGAGAATTTACAAAACAAATAGAATATGTGAATAACTTGACGTCGAGTGGGGTCAAGGCTCTCACAATGGCTGATTTTTCAACTTGGTACCGTCAAAAATTTACGGATGTGTCACCAGGCTACAAAATTGAATCAAAAGATTTGCTTGGAAAGAATATACAATCATTTTGGTATGGAAGTGGTAAATCTAGATTATTCTATATAAAAGATTTTGACAAAAACGAAATTAAAATTTTGGACCTCAGGATCTACAATAGTAGTTTGAAAGATCCGTACTATGATTCACCCAATTTTCAATTTACATTATCTGAAAACACTCCGGCTGTTATAGATGCTGTTTCGAACCCTAACAATATTTGGATATTGAATGGAGATTTTGAAATTGTCACCAATGATAATGATTTGTTAATAAGAGGTAGGGGAATTAAAATTCCTGATTTTATTAAAAAATCACCGTTAATTAATATTACCCAAACCGGGAACGAAGTTAAAATCTCTATGGTGGGAGATTTGGTACCGGCTGGTGGGATTGAAATAAAAGATTTATCCGCGGAAGCGTTGCACTTTTTTAGACAGAAATTGGCAGTACTATACCTCTTGATAGGGCGGGGGTGGAACTATTTTACTAAAGTTAGCTACACAGTACCTCAAGGTGAAGTCTATGCACTTTTATATTTGAAATCACAGCCATCTGGCCGTGTTCTGGTTTATGATGGGGAGTGCTTGCAGTGTTCGTGGCATACTGAGTTTAAACCTCCTGCATTTTCAAATCAAAGACGCTACGTGGGCAAGTATTCAGGAAATCCGATTACATACAATAAGTCTGTGTTCGTTGCCAAAACCCAATCCGAAGCAAAAAAGGAATTTGACAAACTACATGCAAAATACGTTTATTTGGTTAAATTTGAAAATTATACCGAGAAACTTCCTTTTTCTCCGGGGGATCTTAATGTTGAAAAAATTTTTAGTAATGCCAATGCTGAGATTTGGGCTGTTAAAAGCCCAAATCTCTGATATATGATTTAAGATGTAAGATATATGGGTATGATTGAAAACAAATTTGAAGAATTGAAGGTTTGGAAAGAAGCTCATCAATTGGTAATTGAAATCTATAAAACAACCAAGAGATTCCCAGCTGAAGAAAAATTTAGATTAATCGATCAGGTGTGCAGGTCAGCTTCATCAATAGCGGCAAACATAGTTGAGGGTAATTCCAGACAGCATAAAACGGAATATTTACAGTTTCTTTATATGTCAAATGGATCGCTGGAGGAAACGAAATACCATCTCTTATTGGCAAAAGACCTGAATTATGTCAGTACTTCGGATTATGAAAAGTTGATTGCTCAGTGTAATGTTGTTGGCAGTTTGCTTGGAGGATTGATAAAGTATGTTAAATTACATAGATCTTAGATCATGAATCTTAGATCATGAATCTTAGATCATGAATCTTAGATCATGAATCTTAGGTCGTAAGTCCTAAATCGTATATCATATGTCATACATCATATATCAAAAATTAAAATGAACATTTTAATTTTAAGTTGGAGAGATCCAAAACATCCCCTGGCAGGTGGGGCTGAGCAGAGTGTTTGGGAGCATGCTAAAGGGTGGCACGATGCCGGAAACAGAGTTACTTGGTTTTCTTCCCGATTCAGGGGATCCGTAGCTACGGAAAATATTGATGGGATAAAAATAGTCAGAAACGGATATCAATATTTAGGCGTTCAAGTAGCTGCTGTTTCTTACTATTTTAGAAATATCAAAAATATAGATTTAGTTATAGACCAATTTCATGGTATTCCTTTTTTTACCCCGTTATATGTAAAAAAGCCAATATTGGCTCTTATTCAAGAGGTGGCAGGTAAAGTTTGGCTTTTGAACCCTTTGCCATTCCCGATAAATTTTATAATTGGTGCAATAGGCCTCATATTTGAACCGTTTATCTTTCTTATGTATAGAAATATTCAATTTATGACGGGATCCAAATCTGCAAAAGTTGAAGTTTCAAAATTCGGAATCCCCTTAAAAAATATTACAATTGTACCCCATGGAGTTATTCTTCCTTCCCCTCTGCCTCGTCATAGGTCTTATATCTTAAATCGTAAATCTTTTGTTGTTACTTATCTTGGAACATTGGCAAAAGACAAAGGAATAGAAGACGCTATCGAGTGTTTTTCTTTATTAAACAAAACAGGTGATTACAACTTTTGGGTAATTGGTAAACCGGAAACTGATGATTATTTTGAAAAAATAAAATCAAAAATTTCAGGCCTAGGTTTAAACGGAAAAGTAAAATTATGGGGCAGAGTCTCGGAAGAAAAGAAGTTTGAACTACTGTCAAAAAGCCACGTTTTGGTAAATCCATCTGCTCATGAAGGTTGGGGCCTTGTGAATATTGAAGCCAATGCCGTTGGAACCCCCGTTGTAGCGTACAAATCTTCAGGCTTGGTAGATTCTGTAAAGCATGGTGAAAGCGGAATTTTTGTAAGAGACAATACCCCCTTGGGATTATTTAATTCAGTTAATGAAATATTAAAATCTGACTCTAGATATCGGCGTTTATGTAACACATCAAAAAAATGGGTTAAAAATTTTGAATGGAGAATTTCACGCAAATTGAGTTTAAAGGTTGTCGAGGGGCGAAATCAAAATATCGGCTAAACAACTTAGATCACTCCTTTAATTAAATAAGCGATTGAGTTAGAATTAACTATATGATAACAAAACAATTTCACAGTCAGGTATATGGTGCAGATTTAGTTTACGAGAAAAAGAGCAGACTCAGGAAAACTAAAAAGATCATTAGAATTTTAAAAGATGCTTTTGGTCCTCAAATAAAAAAAGCGAAACTTCTTGATGTTGGTTGTGCGGAAGGAATAATTTCATCATATTTATCGCCATATTTTAGATATGTCGTTGGGGTTGATGTTGATAGGGTCGCTATTCGCAGGGCGAGCAAACATAAAAAGAAAAATCTTAGTTTCAAATTATTAAAGCCGGATGGTAGCTTCCCTTTCGGAGATAACTCATTTGATATTATTGTAGCAAATCAGATATATGAACACGCAGAAAACCCAAAATTATTAATGGATGAAATATATCGCGTGTTAAAACAGGATGGAATCTGTTTTTTGGGTGCCGGCAACAGATTAGTTATTAGAGATGCGCACTATCCAAATCTTCCATTTGTTTCATGGCTTCCCATTTGGCTTGCCGATTTTTATGTACGATGGACAAAGTCTGGTGAATATTACGAGCCTCGTTTAAGGACAATAATAGGGATTAAAAAATTGATGGGAAATTTTATAGTTGAAGATTTCACATTGAAAGTTATCAGGTCCCCGTTTAGGTATTATGTGGATGACCTTATCAAAAAAAATTCTTTCGTATTCAAAATCCCAGGTTTTGCACTAAGAATACTTTATCCAATGATTCCCAATTATTTATTTGTGCTTCGAAAACAGAGAAGCCATCGCCGGTGATATGAGAGAACTCCCCCTTAAGTACAAAAATATCTTAACTGGCTACCTGAAGCTTGTGGGTGTTGTTGAAAGACTAACCTAAAAGATACTTTATCCGACGACATACGTAGCTTATATAATTTCAAAAAATTGATCATATGAAAAAAAATATAATCGTAGGCGTTTCCATTCTTTTTTTTATTGTTTCTTTCGTTACGCTCAAAGATTATGGTATTAACTGGGATGACTCGATCCACTATTCGCGCGGGCAGGCGTTTTTGCAGTATTTAATATCTGGCCGAAAAACATACGCGAAAGATCAAAGTCGAAGAAGTTATTATCAAAATGACTCGTATAATGGAACATATTTTCTTAAAAATGACAGTGCTCATCCACCGACGGGTGATATTTTTTCAGCTTTTTTTAATTACATTTTTTATCAAAAGTTGAATATTTTAGGAGATCTCGATAGTTATCATTTATTCATTATTTTTGTTTCAACCCTGACAGTGCTTTCTGTCACTCTCTTTGCTTATGAAGAGATCGGCCTTGTGGGGGCCTTGGTTTGTGGTCTGACTCTAGCTACATATCCAATCTTTTTTAGTGAATCACATTTCAACATAAAAGATCCAGTAGAAACTGCATTTTTTACAATTACTGTTTTTTCTTTTTGGAAATCGTTGCAGAAAGGTAATTGGATTTGGCTTCTTACATCGCTTGTTTTTTGTGCTTTTGGATTGGGTACGAAGTTTAATATTGTTTTTTTGCCCTTCATTCTGGTTCCATATCTTTTAATTAGATATCGGGAAAAGTTCAGGAAACCGGGAGTTTGGATTAGGGGGATTCCCAAATGTTACAAATTTATGCTTATTTTCTCTCCCGCTATTGTATTTTTAATTTTTCTAGTTCTTTGGCCTTATTTATGGAGAGATCCTCTTAAAAATTTTATTGATGCGTTTGGTTATTATAAAGGAATCGGCATTGGGGGTATCAATGATCCTAGATATTTTTTGTTTAAGAAAATAAATCTGTTTCCGATCTATTGGGTCGCAATTACAACCCAACCATTTTCTTTATTCTTGACGCTAGTCGGCACGACGCGTATTCTTTTTGGGAAGTTGTCTAAAAGAAAGACAGAATGGCTTTGGCTGTTGTGGTTTTTAGTTCCTATTTCTAGAGTTATGTTGCCCAATACGACAATTTATGGTGGAATACGCCAGATAATGGAATATGTTCCTGCGATGGCGCTTTTGTCTGGATTGGGGGCAAAAGTTATTTTTGACTGGATTATTAAAAATACAAGTTTTTCTAAATATACAATTTTCGGCATTTTGCTTATTTTATTTATACCCCAAGTAGTTGTTTTGATTAGATTGCATCCAAATGAAAATGTGTATTTCAACTTTTTGGTTGGTGGTTTAAAAGGTGCTTCGCAGAAAAAGATACCATATTGGGGGAATAGTTTTGGTAATTCTTATTGGCAAGCAATTAGATGGCTTAATATAAACGTCGAACCAGGAGCAAAGCTTGGATTGGTACAAGGCACGGGTTCAAATGTTGCGTTGCCGCAGTTGAGGTCGGATCTTGATTTTGGGAATATGAACTGGACTGGTATGAATAGAGGTGGGGAGTATCTATTTGAGATGATTTACGGCGGCCAAAATAATGCTTATCCGTATGTTTGGGAATATGTCGATAAGGTGTTGATTCCTGTTTACGAGGTCAAAGTTGACGGAGTAGCGATTGCTAAAATTTGGAAGAACGATTTGGCCCACACAAACTCTAAATATCAAAAACTTGAGGTAAAACTTTGGGATTATCGTTTGGAAAGTGGCGAAAAAGAATTAAATATAATATTTAATCAATCAGAAACGATCACGCGATTTTTTTTGCATTACATACCAGATAATAAATGTACAAGTGCAACGGCACATATTGAAACATCCCTCGATCGTGTAAAATGGACAACCGAGCTGGAATCAATTCCAGCAATCCAGGTTAGTGTTGGTAATTTGCCCAAAGACACATCTCCATTTTTTTTCGCAGCGAGAGATTTAAAATATCTTCGCATTTTGTTTCCAGATTCAGATTCCTGCTTTCTCAAATCGCCAAATATTGAATTTTGGGGACTTAAATAAATGAAAAATATTGGCATTATTACACATAATTTTCCAACAAGTTTGAAAGATAGGCAAAATGCCGGAATATTTGTTAATGACATTGCCCAGGAATTAGCAGAAAGCGAAAAGGTATTCGTACTTACCCCCATTGAAAATAACCGCGCCGATAAAATTGGAAAAGTTAAAATAACTAACTTTGTAGTCACTAAGGGTAATAAGTTGGGAAGCTTAAGATTTTGGAACCCGATAGATATTTTAAAATTTACCGCTTTTTTTATTGGAGGAATGTATTATCTACCTCTATTTATCAAGAAAAATAAAATTTCAATAAACATAGTTATGTGGGCATTTCCATCGGGTGTGTTTGCTTATATTGCCAAAAAAATTTTCGGAATACCATACGTTGTATGGTGCCTTGGATCTGATATTTATGTTTATAGCAAAAAACCTATCCTTAAACAGATCATTGAGCGTGTGTTGAGTAATGCGGATTTTGTTTTTGCTGACGGTATTGATTTGGCAGAAAAAACGACTGAATTGTCGGGTAAAAAATGTATTTTTATACCTTCGGCAACAAAGGCAAGTTTCAAGATCAATATGGTCAAGGAAAAAATAAACAAAATAGTTTTAACTTTTGTTGGACGGATGGAATCTGTTAAAGGTCCCGATATATTGTTAGAGGCATTGTTTCTGGTTAGAAATGATTTATCTAAATACAAAATTAATTTTATTGGGGGGGGGTCGCTTCAAGTCATGCTTAGACAAAAAGCCGAGAAATATGGTTTAGGTAAACAAATAAATTTTTATGGGAATGTAAACGATTTTCAAAAAATAAGTAATGTCATTGCGGGGTCAGATTGGTTGGTAATTCCTTCCAGAAGCGATAGTATTCCGCTTGTTTTTTCTGAGGCAATGAAAGTCGGAACTCCGATAATTGCATCAAATTTACCGGATCTTAAATATCTGGTTAATAAATACAAAGTAGGTGTAACATTTGAAAAAGAGAATTTTAGACAGTTAGCCAATTTAATAGTACAATTGCCAAATCAAAAGAAAAAAAGGAATAGGTTTTCAAAAAATACCATTGTTGCAGCTGGAGATTTCAACATCAATGAATCGGCGCGAAAAATAATGGATTTTATTAATAAGATATGAATAAGAAAGAAAATATAATAATTGTTGGTGCCGGAGTTGCCGGCGAAGAACTTTCGGAGGAAATTCAAAAACATTTCAGAAATCGGTATAAAATTGCAGGTTTTCTAGACGATAAAGAAGATTTGAATTTTAAGAAAGTAAATGGTATTAAAATCATAGGTAGAATCAGCGAACTTTCAAGGTTAATCAAAAAATTTAAAATTTCTGAAGTTTTTATAGCGATACCATCAGCTAACGGCTCTTTAATTAGAGAGGTTATTAAAAACTGTGAAGAGCACAAAGTCATTTTTAAAATAGTTCCCAGACTTTTAGAAATCGTAGAAGGGAAGGTAAAACTTTCCAAAGTCAGGGAAATTGAGATAAGCGATTTACTTGGTAGGGCCATTGTTCAATCGGAACAATCTTTATTTAAGAATGAGTTTAAAAATAAAACTGTTTTAATAACCGGCGCAGCCGGGTCAATTGGTTCTGAGATATGTAGGCAAATATTGTCATTTAACCCAAAAAAATTGATAGCTTTAGATTTTTGGGAGAGTGGTCTTTACGAACTTGGCTTGGAGTTATCTGATATCGGAGGCAAAAATGATTTTGAATGCATAGTTGCCAATATTCAAGACAAAAAAAGAATCGAAGAAATTTTCAATAGTACTAAACCTGAGATAATTTTTCATGCCGCTGCATATAAGCACGTTCCTTTAATGGAAGAATTTCCGCAAGAAGCAATTAAAAACAACGTGTTTGGTACAAAAAATATTATATTGTCGGCAATAAAATTCGGAGTAAAAAAATTTGTTAATATTTCAACCGATAAAGCAGTTGAGCCGTCGAGCATAATGGGCGCAACTAAATTGTTGTCAGAGAAACTAGTGACATTTTACAATTCGAAAGGGAAGACAAAATTTTGCTCGGTTAGATTTGGAAATGTCTTAGGAAGCCAAGGAAGTGTTATCCCTACGTTCAAGAAACAGATTGCTAAAGGCGGTCCGGTTATCGTGACAGACAAACAAATGACCAGGTACTTTATGACAATTCCTGAAGCAGTTCAGCTGGTTTTATATGCAGGTTTTTTAATCAAAGATGGGGGAGAAGTGTTTATGCTTGATATGGGCGAATCGATTAAGATTGACGACTTGGCCAGGCTTATGATAAAACTTTCCGGTCTGAGCCCAGAAACTGATATTAAAATAAAGTACTCCGGTATTAGGCGTGGAGAAAAATTGCATGAAAAACTGATCAATGATACAGAAGATAAGCAAAAAACAATTAGTGAGCGGATATTTTTAATCAAAGGAAAAAAAGAAGCTGTGAATATAGTCAATGTAGTAGGTAAACTACTCCGTAAAATGGACGATAAGAAAGAAGTGGTCAATATTCTGAGAAGTGTTGCACCCGGGATAAATATAGTGAGATAATACTATTTTAATATGGCTATATGAAACAAATACCATTCGAAAGACCAAGTATAGGTAAAGAAGAGATAAAAGCAGTAACAAAAGTATTAAAAAGTGGGTGGCTTACCATGGGTCCCGAAACGCAAGCTTTTGAGGAAGAATTTGCAAAATATGTTGGCGCTAAACATGCAATAGCGGTTAATAGCGCAACGTCAGGGTTGTTTTTGGCACTCAAAGCTCTTGGGATTAAAAATGGCGATGAAGTCATTGTTCCCTCTTTTACTTTTGCTGCAACTGCGAATGTGGTTGTGCACTGTGGTGCCACCCCTGTTTTTGTAGATATCCGTGAAGACGATTTTACAATGGACCAGAAGTCGCTCGACGCAGCCATTACAAAAAAAACTAAAGCTATTATCCCTGTTCATTATGCTGCGAATAGAGCGCATATCAAAACATCTATTCCTGTAATCGAAGACAGTGCGCATCTAATAGAAAAAGATGGAGAAAATATAAAAGCTTTCGCTTCCTGTTATTCTTTTTATGCCACCAAGAATATGACGACGGGCGAAGGTGGAATGATTACCACGTCGGATAGTAAGGTAGCAGACTGGCTAAGGATGGCCAGACTCCATGGACTGTCACGCGATGCTTGGAAAAGATATGGTCTGCAATCTAAGTGGGTTTATACGGTTGAATTTTCCGGTTGGAAATTTAATACAACTGATCTAAATTCGTCAATTGGCAGAGTTCAATTGAAAAGACTCCCAAGTTTTGAAAAGAGAAGGCGCCATGTTGTGGATTTATATAATAAACTTTTGGGATTGAAAAACAAAGGAACTCATCTATACCCAATTTTGGTCGAAAATAGAGATGATTTTTTCAATTTCATGAAAGAAAATGGAATTGGCTGTTCCTTTAATTTTACTCCTCTCCATCAACAACCGGCCTTTAAAGGTTATAAGAATAAAAAACTACCGATTACAGAATACGTTGGGCCAAGAGTTGCAACCATACCGCTTGATGCTGTTGTGACGGATAAAGAAGTAGAAAAGATAGCTAAACTGATTAATAAATATAATTATCGGAAAACCTCGGTCTAAATGTTTAGAAAGTTTAGACAAATATTAATTTCACCACATTTTTTGATACTAATTGTTCCTGTTTTGTTTTTAATAATTGGAATAGCTACAATACCAGATTATGGAATCAATTGGGACAGCTTTGTACATTTCAGCAGGGGCCAATCTTATCTTAATTTCTTTTTGACGGGAAAGAAAAATTACAATGATTTTCCGCCTCTGGTTTATTCAAACTGCAACTCCGGAAATCTGGGGCTCTTGTTGCCTTCGTGCCCCGGTGGCGGTTTCAGGCGGAGTTATTATCAAAATGATTATTATAATTACGAATTTTGGGTAGTCAACGATAGCGGTCACCCTCCTGTAAATGACATTTTGGCAGCTTTATCAAACTATTTATTTTATCAAAAATTGGGAATATTGGGCGATAACGTCTCTCATCATTTGTTTATTCTATTTACGAGCTTTTTGCTAATAATTGGAATTGCATATTTTGTGTGCCAAGAGCTCGGCACGTTTCCAGCAATTGTTAGCTCAATTGTTCTGGCCAGCTATCCATTATTCTTTTCAGAATCCCATTTCAATATAAAGGATCCCCCGGAGGCGTCTTTTTTCGGACTAGCTATAATGTTTTTTTATTTGGGTGTGGTAAAAAATAAATGGAAGTTTATTTTAATTTCATCGATCGCGGCTGGTTTGGCATTAGGAACTAAATTAAATATTATTTTTGCCGCAGTTATTGTTGTGCCATGGATTGTTTTTTATTTAATAAATAAGTTTTCCCCAAATTTTTCGATTACAAAGGTAGCCCAATTTTTAAATGATAGAAGGATGCTCTTGTTGTCATTCGTTGTCTATTTGCCAATTTCTTTGGGTATCGTGTATATTTTTTGGCCGTATTTATGGCAAGATCCGGCACGAAATACCTTCAATATTTTGGGATATTACACCCAGATAGGAATTGGAACTCCTGCTGAAATGTCTAAATATATTCTTTATGGTTGGAATATTTACCCTGCCTATTGGATATCCGTAACAACAACGCTCCCTGTTTTGGTTCTTTCGGTAGTTGGGATATTGTCTTTCTGGTTGTTTGCTAGATTAAGAAAAATGGAGTTCTATTTATTCGCAATACTTTGGCTATTTGTTTCAATTGTCAGGGTTTCGTGGCCAAACGCTGATATTTACGGCGGTGTGAGGCAAATTATGGAATATGTGCCCGCTTTGGCTATTCTCTCAGGGGTTGGTACGTATACTTTGCTTAGATTTCGTTTCAGAAAAGTTTCACTTGCTTTGATTGTAGTAGGACTGTTTTTTTCTATTTTTGAAATGGTGAAAATTCATCCTAATGAAAATATATATTTTAATCAACTGGTGGGAGGATTAAAAGGTGCCCAATTAAAAAATATTCCGTATTGGGGCAACACTTACGGATCAGTTTATTTGCAAGGCGTTAAATGGATAAATGAAAATTCCGAAATAGAAGCTAAAATTGCTCTTCCCCTTGGGGTCATGTCGAATATCTCAAGAACAATGTTTAGAAGCGACTTGCACTATTCTAAACCGAACTGGTCTGGCCCAAATCGGGAGGGAGAGTATGGTATTGAAATGTATTTTGAATGGCCAATGAAATACTGGTATAGTTTCCAGTATTATGATAAATATCTTGAGCCTGTTTATGTTTATTCTGTTGATGGCGTACCAATTTTGAAGGTTTGGAAAAATGATATGGAACATACAAAAAGCATTTTTAAGGAAGAAATTTCGTATTTGCCAAAGTTTACGTCTATTGATAAAAATATATTGGGGTCGGCCCTAAACATTGATTTGGGTAAGAATGTGTTTATTACAAAGTTAGTTGTCCATCATGCGAAAAATGGTTGTCAAAACGGATCTTTGGGATATATCGCTTTATCAAGCGACAAGAAGGTCTGGCAACAACAAATTGACCCCATTACCTCACCGCAAGTAGCACCGAATGTTGATGAAAAGATAATTGGGTGGAATGACACAAATTTTGTCTATCTTTTTGCCGGAAAAAATACGCGTTATATAATGCTGGACCCACAGATTGAAAATTCATGTTTGCTCAAGAATTTTGAGGTAAATGTGTATGGATTAAAAACGCTTCCTTAAATAATTTTCTCTTCGATATATTTTTCCGTAGAGGAATCTTTTTGATTAAGACTAACTATCATCTCCGATACTAAACCGGTCGAAATTAATTGAATACCAATAATCATAAGAAGCATTCCAAGAATGAGTAATGGTTGTCTGTCCTGGATTGTTCCTGTGACGACTCGCAAATATGTTATGTAAATGCCAATTACAAATCCAACAAAAAACGAAACCATTCCCCAAAAACCAAAAAAATGTCCGGGGCGTCGAATGTAACCGGTAAGGAAAACTACTGTTATCAAATCAAGTACTCCTTTGATATTTCTTTCCATTCCAAATTTGCTTTTACCGTATTTTCTTGGCTTATGGGATACCACAATCTCCGTAACTTTAAAATTTTGATGAGTAACAAGTACGGGAATGAATTTGTAGAGTTCCCCATAAAGATGAATATTTGCTAGGACATTTTTTCTGTAGGCTTTAAAACCGCAATTTAAGTCGTGGATTTTGACCCCCGTTAGTTTTCTAGTTAGCCAATTACCCATTTTTGAGGGAATGGTTTTGCTTAGTGGGTCGAATCTTTTCTTTTTCCAACCTGAGACCAGGTCGTGACCTTCTTCGATTTTTTTAATAAATTTTGGTATTTCCTTGGGATTGTCCTGAAGATCTGCATCCATTGTGATTATTATTTCACCCTGACTCGCTTCAAAACCGCTTTGTAGTGCGATCGATTTACCAAAATTTCCTCGGTGTTTTACGATTTTTACATTTTTATTTTTGCGGTTAAGTTTTTTTGCGATTTCAAGGGTGGAGTCTGTAGAGCCGTCGTCGACAAAAATAACCTCGAATGATTTATGAATTTTCTTCATTTCATCAACGATCTGATCGTGAAGCAATAAAATTGTCTTTTCTTCATCCTTGGCAGGGATAACAAACGATATTTGTGGAACTTTAGCCATTACTTGAGTTTTTCGGTTAAGATATTCATTGTATCAATGTCTTGTTGGGACAAGAGCCAGAAAGGGGTGTTGGCAGGGAAGTTGTCCCTCATTTTTCCAAGAATTGGTTTGTATTTTTCAAACAAGCTAATGATTTCAGTTTTCTTTTCTTTGGACTCTTCAACCGAACTTTCAGCAAGAATTCCTGCCTCGAAAGCCAACCTTTGCGAAGCATCTGAAATTTGTGATTGTTCATTTTTTTCAACAAGGCTGACATATTCGGAAACTCTTCTTTCAAGCAATCCTTTTTGGAATTGGTATTTAGAGTTTTTAGAAAACTTAAACACTTTTGTTACTTTTTCCTTTACCCTTTTGAACAAATATCCGGAACTACCAGGAAGAGTTTTTTGAGGTGTGAGTCCGAAAGATTCCGGAGATTGGGCAAAAACAGTGGGGGTAATTGACAGGAAGAGGGCAAAGACTGAAAATGCTGCCAAAAGACGTAATTTAAAAAATGTCATACAATGGGATTATATTCCAGTATGGTATCATTTTACAAGAGTATGGAGAAAAATATGATTTCAATTACAATAACTTCAAAGAATGAGTCCCTCCATTTACCAAGACTTCTCAAGAGTCTAAAGTTGCAAACATTCAAAGATTTCGAAACGATTGTGGTTGATAATGCCTCAACCGATGGCACTAAAGATATAGCCAGAAAATTTGGGGCACGGGTTTTTGATAAAGGACCGGAGAGGTCTGCTCAGAGAAACTATGGTGTGCAAGTATCACGGGGTCAATATATACTTGTCTTGGATGCAGATATGACTTTAGCTCCGGGGGTATTGGCAGATTGTATCGGTGTTGTTACAAATGACCCCAAAGTGGGGGCACTCATCATCCCCGAGAAATCGTTCGGTATTGGTTTTTGGACAAAGTATAAGGTTTTCGAAAGGGAGTTTTATGTTGGCGATAAGACAATTGAAGCCCCAAGATTTTTCAAAAAAACTACTTTTAAAAAGTTTAATGGCTATGATACGGGCATAACCGGTCCCGAAGATTATGATTTACCACTCAGAATGCGAAAGGCCGGAGTTAAAATTGGTCGTATTAAAAGTTATATATATCACGACGAAGGTAGGTTCTCTCCGTTTAAATCAGCCAAAAAGAAATACTATTACGCTTCCCATTCCGGTACGTTTTTGAAAAGACATCCGGAACAAGTTTTAAGTCTTGGCAACCTAATTTTGAGGCCGATTTTTTTTAAAAAATGGAAAAAAATGATTTCTCACCCCGGGTTAACGTTAGGCATGCTAATAGTAAAGATTTTTGAAGGAACGGGCGCATTCCTAGGTGCAATTAATTCTGGTATAATCGTGACAGCCAAACATGACAAAAATACTTAGCGGTAAGAGAATATTAGTTACCGGTGGGACCGGATCTTTTGGACGTATGTTTATTGGAGAAATTCTAAAGTATAGGCCAAAGGAAATAATCGTTTTTAGCAGGGACGAAGACAAGCAGGGTGCTATGCGGTTGGAATACAACAATGAGCAAAGTACTCGTTTTGTATTGGGGGACATCAGAGATTTTAGAAGTGTTCGTGAGGCCATGCGCGGTGTAGATATTGTAGTCCATGCTGCTGCCCTAAAATGGATCACCGAGGTTGAATATAATGTTTGGGAGGGGATCAAGACTAACGTTATTGGCGCTGAAAATATAATTGAAGCGGCTAGGGATGAAGGAGTAGAAAAAGTTGTTGCGCTTTCTACAGATAAAGCTGTTGAGCCGATAAATGCCTACGGAATGGCCAAAGCTCTTCAGGAACGGCTCATTACAACTGCAAATCTCTATGATGTAGGCAATACTGTATTTGTTTCTACCAGATACGGAAATGTTCTTGGTTCAAGGGGGTCGGTTGTACCACACTTTAAAAAGTTGATTCAAGAAGGCAAACCCTTGACCATTACAGATTCCCGAATGACCCGTTTTATTCTAACTCTCCAAAAAAGCGTTGAGTTGGTATTAACAGCAATGACAGAAGGTGTTGGTGGTGAGGTGTTTGTAAGAAAGATGCCGGGTCATTCCATAGTTGACCTTGCAGAAGTTCTTTTAGAGGCCAATGGTAAAAATACTGAAAGTATAGTTAAAATGGGAATCCGTCCCGGTGAGAAAATTCACGAAACACTTATTAGTCCCGCAGAAAGCGTGAGAACAGTAGAGTTCGGAGATTATTATGTAATTTTACCTCAAATATCTATCCCTGCAGTAGAAAAAAAATACGCAGGTAAAAAAACACTAAAGGAATTTAGATATGCTTCAGACACCACCGAGCAGATCGGTAAAAAAGAACTCCGCTCTTTATTGGAAAAAGAGGGTTGGGTTTAGAAATGAAAATTGGAATAACCGGAGCGACTGGCTTTTTAGGAGGACACCTTATAAGTAAACTTCTTTCTGATGGTTATTCAATAAAAGCGTTTGTGATTGAAGAAAACCCCCCACTTCCTAGAGGTATAGAGTGGGTACGTGGAAATTTGGTTAGTGGAGAGGGTATCTCGGAATTTTTGAAAGATGTTGATGTAGTTATCCATCTGGCTGGGAGGAATTTACCTCCGGAAGAAGAACTAATTAAAGATAACGTTATGGCTACCCGCAACCTAATAATGGAGGCGCTAAAACATCCCATAAAACAATTCATATTTACTTCATCAGTCGCTGTTTATGGAAAGGATAAAAAAAATAAATTTAAGGAAACTGATGAATGTTTTCCGAATACCGAATATGGGTTGACTAAATATCTTGCCGAAAAAATAGTCCAATATTGGTCTACAAAAATCGGTGAACCCGCAACTATTTTTCGCCCCTTTAATATTTATGGTCCGGGAAATTTTAAAGGGATTATATATACATTTTATTCAAATATTAAAGACGATGGTAAAGTGGTTATTTATGGCGATGGGAAGCAGGAGAGAGATTATTTGTATGTAGGTGACATTGTAGAAGCATTTTCAACGGTAATACGAATAAAGAAAGCGGGAATTTTTAATTTGGGAGCGACTAAAAAATATTCGGTTTTAGAAGTTCTCGAAGTTTTTAAAAAGGTATTGGGTAAAGGTATTAAAGTTGATTTTAGTTCAAACGAGGAAGGAAAGGTTTTTAACATAAATCAGGCCTTATCTCTTGCGAGAAAAGAGCTCAACTGGGAAGCGAAAACTTCATTTGAAGATGGTCTGAAAAAGACAATTGAATGGTATGAGAGACACTAAAATTCTTCTGGTTAGCCATATTTATTACACAGACTCTGGTCCGGTTTATGGACCGGTAAATGTCATAAAAGATTATCTGGAGAACAAAAAAAGAAAATATTTACTAATTGGATATCCACTTGTCTCAAAATTGCCATTAATAATTAAATCATTTTTTGAAACAATAAACACGATTTTTAAAAGTATTTC
The DNA here is from genome assembly GCA_000993205.1 of Candidatus Woesebacteria bacterium GW2011_GWB1_39_10. GTDB lineage: Bacteria > Patescibacteriota > Microgenomatia > UBA8517 > UBA8517 > GWB1-39-10. The sequence goes on along the minus strand of LBVU01000004.1, from coordinate 174,756 downwards.
ATATAAACCAGATATCTTTATTGGTATAGACCCTCTAAACGCCTTTGCCGGCATTGTTCTTAAGAAACTAGATTTGGTAAACAAGACTATTTTTTATTGTGTAGATTATACCCCCACCAGATTTGAAAATAAATTCTTAAATATTTGTTATTTGAAAATAGATGAATTTTGTGCAAAAAATTCAGATGAAGTGTGGAACGTTTCAACCAGAATTATTGAGGTTAGAAAAAAACAAGGTGTAGCCAATGAGAAAATTAAATTTATTCCAAATTCACCAAGTTTTGATAAATGTCCCAGACTACCAATAAATAAAATTGATAGAAATAAGATTGTCATGGTGATGGGCCTTACACATAGTCCGATATTTGACTTAGTTCTTAAATCTTTTAAAAAAGTATCAAAAGAATTACCTAATTTAAATCTCTCCCTAATTGGAACGGGGGTGTATCAGGGAAAACTTGCTGCTAAAGTTAGCAAGATGAGGTTGTCAAAAAATGTAAAATTGCTAGGTCAGCTATCCAATAAAGATCTCTTGGAGGAGGTGTCTAAATCAAGTCTTGCTTTGGCTATTTATACTTTTTCAAAAAATTATTCTTGGGTTTATTATGGTGACTCAAAAAAGGCCAGAGAATATTTGGCTTGTGGAGTGCCGATTGTGATTACTGATGTGGTTGGGACATCTGAGGATGTTAGAAAATATGACGCCGGCCTGGTCATTAAATTGAGCGTCGAAGAATTGACCCAGGCAATTGAGAAAATTATAAGGGATAACAAACTATGGTTAAAATATAGAGAAAACGCAATTAAGCTAGGTCGGGATTTTGATATAGATTCGATTTTAAGTACCAATCTATAGTATTGCTTAGTCCTGTTTTAAAATTTGTTTTTGCTTTAAATCCGAATTCTTTTTTGGCCCTGCCTACATCCAGCCTTCTTCTTGGTTGGCCATCAGGTTTTGTTTTGTCAAAAACAATTTTTCCCTCAAATCCGACAATCTCTGAAATTGTTTTGGCAAGGTTTTTAATAGAGATCTCAAAGCCGGAGCCAAGATTGACAGGATTGGGTTTGTCGTATTTTTCAGTTGCCATTAATATCCCCTCTGCTGCATTCCCCACGTAAAGGAACTCTCTAGTTGGTTTACCAGACCCCCAAATAACAACTTCTTTTGACTTTTTATCTTTAGCTTCAACGAATTTTTTGATAAGAGCCGGAATAACATGAGATGAATTTGGGTTAAAATTGTCTTCAGGACCGTATAAATTTACGGGCAGGAGATAAATAGAATTAAAGCCATATTGTTGTCTGTATGCTTGCGATTGAACTAGTAACATTTTTTTTGCAAGTCCATAAGGAGCATTCGTCTCCTCAGGATACCCGTTCCAAAGATCTTTTTCTTTAAAGGGAATCGGAGTAAATTTTGGATAAGCACAAATGGTGCCGATTATAACGACTTTTTTCACATTGCAGGCCCTTGCGGCACGCATTGTATTTACTCCCATTAAAATATTGTCATCGAAAAGTTCTGCGGGTCTGTCTTGGTTGTATCCGATTCCACCCACGTTTCCAGCCAAATGAATAACAATATCTGCATTTTTAAATGCCTTAAGGCAAGATTCATAATCTCTCAAATCAAATTTATTTCTTTCAGGAACAAATATTTTCTTCGGCTCTAACTTCAAAAGTTTTTTGACCAAATGGCTTCCCAAAAAACCATTTCCGCCGGTTACAACCACAACTTTATTTTTCCAGAATGTTTTTCTCATAAGGATAGATTCGGATTATATCGTCTTTTATTTCAATTTTGTAATGGGGGAAATATCTAGAAACAAATAATTTTATTTCCTTAATTGTGGGATAATCACACAATCCTGTAAAGTTACGAGCATCATCAATTAAGATTACATGATTTTTAATTTTACTTTTTGAAATCGATTTAAGCTCGTTAAGTATTGGAGTTTCTTTTTTCCCTTTTGCAGTAATTCCACCGGAATAGTGCGCATCTAACCAAAATAGGGTGGGTTTTTTTGCCTCTCTAATTAAATTGGGAAGAATGGTGGTGCTATCGCCCTGAATGATTTTTATATTTCTGTTTTTGGAAAACATTTTCCTTGCATTCCTGTAGAGAGTTTTATCTAATTCAATTGAATAAATTTTATTAAATTCATTTTTTAGATCGTCAACAGTTTGGCCTAAGTATGTTCCAGTCTCGATTAATATTTGAGTATGGAACTTTTGTGCATAACCGGAAATTATCCTGACCTTTATTTTGTGAGGAACCGGAACAGGATTATTTTTAATATTCCACAATAAGACTTCCATATTTGAAATAACTTTCGCCGATGGATATCTTAAATTTTCGGGTAAACCACAAATAAAAAGTTTCAAGTTCATGGCTTATTATATGTCATTTTTTGAGGTTTACTCTCTCAGAGACAAGATATGTCGGTCTTTTTATGATTTCTTTGTAAAGGTAACTAATATAAATAGCTACTATTCCCAAGGACGCTATGACAAAACCAATGAGGAGAGTGTTGAATATTGCAAGAATAATCGTTGGTGAAAAGAATCTTAAATTTCTTTGATAAAGTATTGTAGCAATAACGGTAACTAGGCTTATCGACGAAATTGCAATTAGAAAAAGTCCAAAATTTAAAATATACTTTAAAGGTTTAGTTGAAAGGGATACTATGCCAGTTTTTGCAAATTCCAAATTTCTTGAAAAATTATACCAGGGCCTCCCCGCCATTCTTTTTCTTGCTTGATAGTTGATGGTAGTTGATGGATAGCCCATCCAAGAAACCATGCCCCGTAAAAATCTGTTCTTTTCCTTCATTGATTTTAGTTTGGAATAAACCTCTTTATCCAATAATTTAAAATCTGCTATACCATTTTCCATTTGAATATCGGATAGAGCATTTGCTGAAATATAGAAAAATTTGGACATTATTTTTTTAAATAGTCCGATTCCTTCTGTTTCCACGCGCCTTGTATGCACTACTTTTGCGCCCTTTATCCATTTGTTAATTAATTTTGGGAATAATGTAGGGGGGTGTTGCAAATCCGAATCACAATAAATTACAGCTTCGCCCTTTGCCATATCAATACCAGCAGTTATTGCAATTTGTTGGCCGAAATTTCTTGTAAACCTGATTCCTCTGACCTTTTTGTTTTGGTGAGATGTTTTTATAATTTCATTCCAGGTATCGTCGCTACTTCCATCATCTACAAAAAGATATTCATAATCAAATTTTTTGAGTTTAACCATTACCCCATCAACCTCTTTGGCTATCTTGGATATGTTTTTTGCCTCGTTAAAAGCTGGAGAGACTATTGAAATAAGTTGTTTTTTTGTCATTTGTGGCTATAGTCTATACTTTGCTCAGTTGTTTGTCTACGTTTTGATATAATGCTTTGAATCCACGTGGTTAAAACAATACAACTTATTTGGTCCGACTGGAGAAGATATTTAAAACTTCATAAAAAGATGAATCCACTATTGTTCTTGGCCGTTTTATTTCACAACCCAGGTATGTTTTTTTCTGTTATTTATCGTATAGAAAATTATCTACTATCAAACACTTTTGTTGTCTGGAAAATCATTGGAGCAGTTTTATATCCGTTTTATTTTATCGTTACATATTATGTTTTAGATATTAACATCTCTCCGTTGGTCAAAATAGACAAAAGTCTATATATTCATAATCGGGGAGTGATTGTTGCGGATGGGTCGGTTGCTGGTAACAACTTGACGCTCATTGGACCGCTAACATTGGGAACAAAAGGACATAGTAGAAATCTTGAAGTACCTAAATTGGGTAATGGTGTTACTGTTTTTATAGGAGCTCGTATCGTTGGGCGGGTTACGATAGGAAATAATGTTCAGATTGGAGCCAATGCTGTTGTTGTGAAAGATGTTCCTTCTAACAGTGTTGTCGGTGGTGTGCCAGCAAAGATTCTCAGAAGAACTAAAGAATAATAAGCAATAGCTTGTTAGAATATCATGAATAATCCTAAAATTTCTGTATTAATGCCGGTTTATAATGGTGAGAAATATTTAATGACCTCCATCGAAAGTATTCTAGATCAAACATTCCAGGATTTTGAATTTATTATTGTTGATGATGATTCAACCGATGACTCGTGGAAGATTATTAACGATTATAAGAAAAAAGACAAAAGAATAGTTGCATTACAAAATAAAATTAATCTCAAAACTTCAAAAACACTTAATGTCGGTTTGTCAAAAGCCTGTGGCAAATATATTGTTCGTATGGACGTAGATGACTGGAGCTACCCGAATAGACTTCAAACACAATATGATTATATGGAGGCTCGTCCCAAAGTTGGAGTAAGCGGTGGGACAATTGAGGTTTGTGACAAAAATTTACAGGTATTAAATGTCAGGGAATATCCACAGACAGATGGTGATTTAAGAAAAATAATTTTTTTATATAGCCCTTTTGCTCATCCTGCTACTATTTGGAATAGAGAACTTTTAGTTAATTTGAGAGGTTATAACGAAAATATTCCCTTAAGTCAGGACGCCGAGCTGTATTTTAGATTGGGTTCAATATCTAAATTTGCAAACATTAAAGATAAACTGGTTAAATTGAGGATGCACACAGATTCCAGTTCAAGCTCAAGAAATATTATCCAGGAAAAATATGCAATATATGCGAGAATTAAAGGCATTTTTGAATATGGATATTCTGCGCGTTTGGTAGATTGGTTATATATAATCTTACGCATAATAGTAATGTTTATAGTGCCCGCAAAAATGAAATTTTGGCTGTTTAATCTTTTAAGGAGGAAAAAATAATGTGTGGAATTGTGGGTTACGTGGGGGATGTTGATAGAAATAAGTTGGAGAAAATGCTTCAAGCAACTCATCACCGTGGTCCGGATGATAGTGGGATTTTTATAAAAGGAAATATAGGTTTGGGTAATAGTAGACTCGCTATTATAGATGTTTCTCCAAAGGGCCATCAACCGATGTTCGACAATGAAAAAAGTATTTGCATCGTCTATAACGGCGAGATATACAACTTCATGGAAGTCAGAAATCAGTTGGGAAAAGAGTATAAGTTTAAGAGCAATTCTGACACCGAAGTAATTATTTACGCATATAAAAAATGGGGTATTAACTGTTTAAAACGATTAAACGGCATGTTTGCCTTTGTGATTTATGATATCAAGAATAACTTACTTTTTGGTGCAAGAGATAGACGAGGTGAAAAACCCTTAAAATATTTTTTTGACGGTAAAACATTTGTTTTTGCTTCAGAGATAAAAGGGATTTTGTCAGTTCTTAAAGATAAACCGAAGATGGACATTGAAGCAATAGGTGATTATCTAACACTCCAGTATATACCGGCACCAAAGACCGGTTTTCAGAACATATATAAATTGCCCTCTGCAAGTTATTTTGTCTTTAAAGAGAGAAAATTAAAAATTAATAAATATTGGAGTTTGGATTTTTCTAAAAAACTTAATTTGAACGAGAACGAGTGGGTTGAGATATTGGAAGAAAAAGTTAACAAGTCGGTCAAGGACCGGATGATATCCGATGTTCCTGTTGGAGCATTTTTAAGCGGTGGGGTTGATTCTAGCGCAACAACCGCTTTTATGGCAATGAATTCTACAAAACGCATCAAAACTTTCAGTGTAGGGTTTACTGACCCGAAATTTGACGAAACTAAATATTCAAAACAGATTGCGGAACTGTATTGCACCGATCATTCGTTCATCAAGATTGATGCAAAAACATTCAAAGAAGAACTTCCGAAGATTTCTGATTATTATGATGAACCGTTTGCAGACAATTCCCTAATTCCGACACTTTTTCTTTCAAGATTTGTCAGAAAAGACGTAACCGTTGCGCTCAGCGGAGATGGGGGGGATGAAAATTTTGCCGGTTATGATAGATACAGTGTTGTTGCCTTTGGCGAATACTTTCGTTTATTACCGAGAAAGTTGAGAAATTATCTAGTTAAGCCGGTTATTAGCTCGCTTTTTAATCTTTCTCCAAATCTTTTAACCTCCAGGCTTAAAACATTTTCAGACACTTTTGAAGAACCGTTTTATAAGAGATATATGAATTATAAAAGTTTCTTTAATAATGACGATAAGGACTTTATACTTTCTAACTCGGGAAAAGATACGTTTTTGATTGATAAAGAACAATTTGATAACAAGTTAACCGATATTGACAATGCCTTAAAAGCTGATATAAATTCGTATTTACCCGAGGATTTGCTTTACAAAATGGATATAGCGTCAATGAGCGCAAGTCTTGAGGTAAGAGCTCCACTTTTGGATTACCAACTAATGGAATTGACTGCGAAAATACCATCCTACTTAAAGATTCGGAATTTCAATAAAAAGTATATTTTCAAAAGAATGTTACTAGAAAAAAATATACTACCGGAAAATATTGTTAATCGTCCCAAGATGGGGTTTAATGCCCCGATTGGAGATTGGTTGCAAACTGATTTGAAGGAATATACGTTGAGCCAATTAAATTCCAAAAAGTTTAGACAATCCGGAATATTTGACGACAGCAAACTTGATAGCTACATAAACGAATATTATTCAAGTGATTTGGGTTATCACAACAATATTTTTGCCCTTCTGACTTTGTCTAATTGGATTAATAAATTTTTTTAAAAATGAAAAATATCGCAATTGTTGCTCACAAACACCTCCCCCAGCCAGACGATGATTTGGTTTACTTCCTTCATAGGAAGAACGGATATAACATTTTCCATATCAAGCATAGTTTTTCGGATACAAAAGATCGAAGAAGTGCTCTTGATCTATATCCGAATTGGAAAAAAACCAAAAGAGAGAAGTCATTGGACTACACATTTCTTCCCGAGTCGCTAATTTATTTTAAGGAGTTCTTTTTTACGGCAAAGTGGCTATTATCTGCAAAAAGAAAAGTTGACTTGTTTGTTGGAATGGACGGACTATGTTCCTTTTTTGGGATAATTTTAAAAGCTTTTGGTGTTTGCAAGAAGGTTGTGTATTGGAATATGGACTTTGTTCCTTTGGGCCGATTTGAAAGCGAATGGAAGAACTCAATTTATCATAGAATAAATATCTTCGCTTGTAAAAATGCTGACGAAGTCTGGGACCTTTCACCAAAAATGATTAAGGGTAGGAAAATATTTTTTAGAGTCAATGAGCGTGATTATAAATTTCACAGAGTTGTGCCATATGGGGTTTGGACGGATCGTATTAAAAGGTTGCCATATAAATCATGTCAAAAAAGTACCTTAGTATTTATGGGTCATTTACTGGCAAAACAAGGGGTTGGTATGGTTATCAAAAAAATACCTGAAATAATAAAAAAGAATCCAAATTTTATATTTAAAATAATCGGAGACGGAAATTATAAAGGTCAACTTGTTAAATTGGCCAACAAAATTTCAGTAGGTAAATATTGCAAGTTTCTTGGCAAAATAGATACTCTTAAATTGGAAAATGAAATTGCCAAGTCGGCAGTGGCGATTGCGCCTTATTTAAAAACAAAAGACTCATACACTCATTATTCAGATCCTGGAAAAATAAAAACTTATCTAGCCTGTGGTATTCCGATTCTTCTAACCGATCTACCATGGAATGCAAAAGAAATTGAAAAAAACAAATGCGGTCTAATAATTCGCGACGATGGTAAAGATCTGATAAAAAAGTTATCATTTCTCATGAAATCGAGTATAAATGATAAATTTAGGAAAAATGCTATTAGCTATTCAGAAAGATTTGATTATGAAAATATATTTTCTGATTTGAAAATCTAGGTATGAAAATTCAATGGGTAGAATATATTTGTGATCCTCTAGATAAATCTAAATTAGATTTTTGCAAAATCACAAAAAAACATGGAGACGATGTTGTGTCTGGCGTGTTAAAGAGCAAATCTGGCAATTATTACAAAATCAAAAATGGTGTACCAATATTGTTAACCAAGAGTTCTCAGGCGATTTCCACTGTTGTAAGCTTCGCGTATGAATGGAATGAGTTTGACTTTGATTATGGTAAAAAGGGTTGGTTATCAGATATAGTAAAACCAACAGTTGAAAGCTTGGAGTATTTTAAGGACAAAATAATTGTAGATTGTGGAGCTGGTTCGGGTCGGCAAAGTTTGTGGATGGTTCAGGCGGGGGCCAAGTTTGTTTTTGCTTTAGAGCTCTCTGATGCCTCTAGAATGATAACAAAAAAGGTTGCGGATATAACAAACCACAAAATTTTTGTTATCCAATGTGATATATCTAATCCACCAATAGATACTAAAAATATAAAGATTGGTTTGATTTATTGTATAAATGTTATTCAACACACAAAAGATGCTAAATTGGCAGTTATGGGGATTTCGAAACTGATGAATAAGAAAACAGATTTTATTTTTAATATTTACTTAAAGAAAGGGAGGGAAAATTTTATAAAGTTTTTGGATCTTGTAAGAAAGGTCACAAAATTGATTCCACCCGTTTTGCTAAAAAATTTATCGTTTATTATTACTATATTTTCTTTTCTTTTATCACACACACCCTATTTAAGCACTTGGCTTAGAAAGTCTCTTCCTCTTAACCATGGATTTAAAGAAACCTGGCTCGATATTTATGATATTTTAGGTTCTCATAAATATCAAAAATTTTATTCTGAAGGAGAATTGAAGGATATTCTGGCAGCACCTTGTTTAAATATAGTTAAAAGATCAAAATATGCGATGCTTTTAAATAAAAAATAAAATGTTATAAATGAATTTAGAAAATATTAAATTTTTCCTTTTTCCATTTCTATTGAATGAACAAAATAGGGTTAGGTGGGTTATAAAAGAAATAGGCAAGATACCGGGTGGTAAGAGTATCATTGACGTTGGAGCGGGGGAAGGGAGATTTAGAAAATATTCTAAACATTTGAAATACACGAGCCAGGATCTTGGGCAATATAAGGGAGATGGAGATATGATTGGTTTGCAAATGGGGGAATGGGATATGTCAAAGATTGATATCGTTTCAGATATAACAAAAATACCTGTCAAAAATTTTTCGTTTGACAATATATTGTGTACAGAAGTTTTAGAACACGTTCCATACCCTGATTTAGCAGTAAAAGAAATATCAAGAATATTGAAGAAAAAAGGAAAGCTTATCTTGACTGCTCCATTTGCATCTCAAACACACTTTTCACCATATTTTTTTTCTACAGGGTTTAGCATAAATTGGTACAAGAGGCTCTTGGTTGATAATGGATTAAAAATATTAAAAATACAATCGAACGGCAATTTTTTCGATTATATCAATCAAGAGTTGAGCAGGCTACCAATTACCTTGAAGAAATATAGCAGTTTGGGTTATTTACCTTACCTTCTTTACTTTATTATAATACCAGTTGTAATGATGGTTTGGTTTGTATCAAAATTCTCTACTGGGTCAGAAAAACAACTTTGTTTTGGTTATTTTGTTTTAGCAACAAAAATATGAAATTTTTTTCTAAAATCATGCTTCCTTGTTTGATTTTAGTTATTGTAGTTTTAGTTATTTATTTTCCATTAACAAAAACTTTTTATCAGCAGGATGAATGGCATGGTTATGGAATGTATTTAGCAAATGGGCCGGCAATGATTTTTTCAAGCGCAACGTACTTGTCTAAAAATTTAGGATCAATATTTTTAGATACCAATGGGTTAATTAATATATTTTTAGGAGAAGGAAGAATTTTTACTCGCTTTCTTCAATATGAGTTTTACAAAGAGTTTCCGCTGGATGTTACCCCCGTTGCGTGGTTTTCCATTATTTTACATGCAACAAATACAATTTTAGTTTTTCTACTCGCAAAAAAAATATTCAGGAAAGATTTACATGCTTTTTTTGGCAGCCTTTTCTTCGCTGTAAATAGTGTTTCTCAAAGTTCGATAACCTGGATTGCTGCATCGGTTAATACACTACCTTCCACAACATTAATTCTTTTAGCCGTCTTATTTTATTTTAAGTTTGTCGATCTTTTTGAAAATAAATGGTTATTTTGTAGTTTTATTTCTATTTATTTATCCTTGTTTTTTAAAGAAACCGGATTATTTTTATTTTTACTATTGCCTCTTTTTTCATTTGTCTATAAAAAATATTCCATTATTGAGTTTATCAAAAAGTATTGGTATTTCTTTTTAACAATGGGTCTCATCGTAGTATTTAGATTATATGAGTTTAAATCTGTTCCTCATGAAGAGGTTCTCTTTCTCACGGGTTCATCAAAATACTTTTTAGACTCTCTAGTTGTCAGATCGGTTTTGTATCCATTAACTTCGCTTTCTCTCTCGATCGTTCCCCCCGACATCTTCCTAAATTTTGCAAGATATATAACAAACGTTTACTACCCATTTGTTCCTGAGGGACAATTTATCTTAATTGCTCAAACAGCAGTTTTGGATCTTCTGGCGATTGTTTTGTCAGCTGTCATCGGTGTTATTTCATTTATTATATTGAAACTAACGGAGATAAAGATAAGAAAGCATGTAATCTTTTGGTTTATTTTTTTATTAGCGAGTTTCCTTCCATATATAATAATTTCTAAAAGCTATTCATATCTAGAATCCAGATATTATTATGTGGCGAGTGTCGCTTGGGCTGTTATTTTTGCTTGGGTATTAAAGGTTTGTGAGGAAAAAATTAAAATAAGATTATTGCAATTTTTAATACTCATAGCATTTTTATTCTTCCTTTTTGCTCACATAAACGCTGCTCAAAAAAATTTAAATCAACTAGTTAAAGATTCCCAGGTCAGAATTGGAATTATTGATCAAATAAAGAGAATCAAACCAACCTTGGAAAATAATAAAAATATATTTTACATAACAGGGGACTCTGATTTTTATTTAGTTGGAAATAAAGTACCGTTTCAAACGGGAATGGGGTACAATTTGATGTCTTTGTATTATAATTCTGGCAAAATCCCCACAGAGTTTCTCGATCAAAGTTATTTGTTTGAGATAGGAAGTAAGGGATATAAAGAATCAAGCGAGTATGGGTTTGGATATTTTTCTGATCTGGACAGTTTGAGGAGTGTATTTAAAGAGAAAAAAATTGAGAAGACTGCTGTTAAGGCTTTTTATTACAATTCCAAAGCGAATACGATAGAGGATATAACGTCACAAATAATAATAGGCTTATGATCAAATTTCTAACCGTCTTTAAAGAAATCAAGAGATGTTGTGGAATATCAAATAAATTATTCTATGGGATTATTTCAATGGTTTTCGTTGCAATAAATTATTCACAATCATCTTGGAAATTTTTCAATAAATATGGTGGATTACCTGCTGCAAAAATCATGCCCGAGATAATTGGAATATTTTTTTTTGCATTGCTATCCGTGCTGTATATAAGAAATTTTTATAAGAATTTTAGAATTAAGATCTCTAAACAAGATTGGTACGGAATTATTTTTTTATTTATCACGATATTTGTTTTTCGTTTTAAGCAATTTTCTACATATTTTTGGAAAGATGATTTCTATTTATTTTTAAATCGTATCGGGGGTGGTTATAGTTTTTTTACTTGGGGGCCCTGGCTGTCATCTTTTCCGGCGTGGACATGGGAGGTGATTAGGCATTTTTTTGATTATTCGATAATTCCATACCAGTTCTCAATACTGCTTCTACATTTTCTTTTTGCCGTTGGGGTTTTTCTATTGACAAAATATATTTCAAAAAATAATTATATTGGATTGATGGCGGCCTTTTTTGTTTCGACTACTACAATATCATTTGAAGCTTTTGAATATTATATGAACCCCATAAATATAGCTTGGCAGGCGTTTTTGGTTTGTCTCTCAGTAGTTGCTTGCGTTTGGGAAATTAGGAAAAAAGGGGGTACGAATATTCCCTACCTTTCAGCTTTTTTGATTTTGCCTGCATTCATGTCTGGTATCGCGCGGGTCGGTTTTATTTTGCCGTTTATGTCAATTGTAATATTTTTAGTATCGGTAGAATTTTTTAATCCAAAAAAAATATTTATATGGTTAAAAAACTTGTTATTAAATCAGATTCCTTACTATTTACCGATTGTTCTCTTCCTTACTATCAGAGGTCTATGGCAAATTAGAAATATCAAGACCGAAGTAACCACAGCCTCCTTTTACAGGATATATTTGTACATGATTGGTATTTCCTCAGTACCGGTTGAATTTTATATATCTTTAAGTAGGTGGACAAATTCAACGATTAATCCAGGAACATTAACTGTCTATATGGGATTTCTTTTTTTGGCTCTTTTCTTGTTTTATTGTTTATTCACAAAACTTCGTAGAAAAAAAATTCCACTAACCTTATCTATCGGTTTTTTTTGGCTTACAACATCGATTTTATTCTATGTTCTATTTGCTCCCCATCTTCCATCAACGGACCGTGAGATAGATATTGCGACACGCACCCATCACCTTTCATATGTTGCGTGCGCTGGAGCTATTATGATTTGGTCATATATTTTTTATCAAATCATTGCTTTTGTAGATAAAATAAAAAGGCCTTTTGGACGAATTGTTATCGGGCTAATAATATTAGGGTCAATTACACTTAGTTATAAATTGATTAATGACAGGTATACATTTTTTTTAGATTTTGCCAAAGGAGTTTCTGTCACAAGGCAACAATTCTTTTTTGATTCTTATAGAAAACACATTCCTGTAAACGCTAATAACATAAATATCTTCTATGATGACGGCTATTCCAAACGAAAAGATAATTATAGGCCTTCAGAATATTATTTTGCCGCGTTTTGGAATTTTTCAAAAATTAGAATCTTTTGGGGCGATAATGAACTTAAGCTGTATTTGGACGGGTTAGCTGATTCCCAAAAAAATGATTTTATGGACAATCTTTATGCTATTTTTACAGACTACGATGATGGAGCAATAGAGCAGGATCTTTCTGCTGTATTAAAAGAGCAAATTCGCAATCCAAAAACTCAGGCAATATTTTTGAAAGATTGGGGTTTGTATTGGGGGAAAACCATCGACAATTTATTTGTACCGGAAATTATAACTGACGATATAAACAAATTAACATATTTCAAAAACCCGACCCTGACGTTAACTGATCTTAATTTTCCCGCAGTATTCACACCCAGGTTAAACATAAAATTAAATACAACTATTAACAAAGGTCAAATGAACTTTATCGATTTGAGAGCGGGAATACTTTCGAATATTCTGACCCATTGGGATCTTCCAGACGCTAGCGGATTAGACTCGTTGGCGCAGTACTATTCAGTTGTATCTTCAAAAAGTTTCTCTGATCTCTCAAATATTTTATCTAACGCAAATGTAAATGAAAAAATGGTATGCGAAAAACAACTAACGAATAATGGTATTTCCCTTTTTATTATCTGGATTGGTGAGCCGGATTCTTTTTATTCAAAATTGTCCCCAATAGATAAAAAAGATTTTTTCTCTACCAAACATAATCAGCGCTTTTATTCTATTTGTCATTTTTCTCAGGTTCAGGGAATTAAAAATATTAGTTTGGATTTGGCAAATACCGGTAGTATGATAAGAGGGTTGGTTGTTGTTCCCTTGTCTTTGGTTCCGGTAAATATAGAAGTTCTCGATTCGTACTTACAAAGTCCTAAAATACTCAAGTAGTTATGTGGAAAAAATTTTACAATTATTTCATTCTTCTTTGATTGGCGTTTGCAAATTTTCTTCCCTTCAAGTTCACTTTACACCAAAGGGGGCTGTCCACAACAATTGATGCGCGCCAAAAGTAGTTGTAGAAAGAAGATGGTAAAATAGGTTCAAAATAGCCCAGGAATGGCCTTAAAAATCTTGCAAAACTCCAAACAAATTTCGGAACCTTTATTTCACCATAATCTTTTTCCGCCTGCAAATATAAAGTCTTGAAAATTGCGGCAAGTGTCATGTTTTCCACGGCAAGCGGAATAATTTGCGTATTTTTGGGAGACTTTTTTGATATTTCCGAAATATGTTTTGCAATATCACTTACGTTTATAAGGGCCGTTTTTCCGGGCCAATTCAGTCTGGCAAAAATAGAATTGTTTTTAACCAAATTCTTTAAAAAATTCAGAAAACTATTCTTTCGGGGATTATTTCCCCAAACTGTCGGAAGCCTAAGAATCGTTAGTTTGAAGCCATTTTCTTTGGCTGCGTTTACCAATATTTTTTCGGCTTTGAGTTTCGTTGCACCGTATCTGTTATTTACTGCGGGTGAAGTCTTTGGGCCGATCGCTTTATCGCATCCCGTTCTCCCCGAATATACTGCCAGGGAACTTGTAAAAATAAAATGAGTTCCGGGCCCGATTTTCAAATGCTGAAATAAATTTATTGTTCCCAAGTCATTTGTTCTGTGATCGGGTTTTGCGGTATCGGTTGCTGCCGCCAAATGAATGACCAGTCTTGGATTTTTGGGGATTTTGTCCAGGTTTTTGCCTGTAACCAAGTCGTATCTCGGTTTATCCAAAATAAATATTTTTTCTCCTCTGTATTTTTTCCGGAGAAGAGGAGTCAAAACACTTCCGACAAACCCGTTTCCTCCCGTTATAATTATCATCTCTGTTTCAGAGTATATAATACATCGAAGAATAAAGAAGGTCTTGAAGAATATAGTCTTTGAGCCTGTTTCAAAACAAGAACTCCATTATCGCTTTTCTTGTGATATGGTTGTTATTTTTCTCAAGTTCAGGGAGTCAAAAAATAAATATAGATTTATCGAATACTGGTAGTATAATAAGAGAATTGGTTGTTGTTCCATTAACACGGGGGCCTGTTAATTATACTTAATAGATTCTTATCTGGAAACTCCCAAGATTTTGAAGTAGTTATGTTGAAAAAGTTTGATCATATTTTTCAAAAATATTCCGAATACTTGATTTTTCTCTGGTTATTATTAGTTAGTTACATTTCCTACGGTAAGACGTTACTGATGTACTGGTGGGTTGATGATTGGACACTTCTTTATAAAATGGTTCACCCGGGGTCTTCCGTGGGCTACATTGGAGCTGGAATTTTAGGTCAGGGTGCGTATAAATACACTGCAACTCCGTTCATCCTTCTTTATCCGTTGTTTGGTACTAACGCCATGCCGTACTTTGCGATTGGCCTTTTCCTGTATTTTCTTGCAGCTTTTACCGTCTACCTTTTGGCAAAAGAAATTACTAGAAATAAACTGGCTGGTTTTATAGCATCAACCATTTATGCCAGTGGATATATTGCTTCTTTTGCTCTTTATAGGGTTAATGAGTCCTACCAATTTAGTCTAACGGCAATTTTCATCAATCTTACCGCTCTACTCTTGGTTAAATATCTTTTGGGAAGAGGAACTAAATTTTATGCCATTTCCTTGATTTTCTACATTATAACTATTCAATTCCTGTTTCTTCGTTCGCACGGAGTGGTTATTATAATGTTTGCCTTAATTTTTCTCCTGGGTTTTAGGAAGGGTCTTAAGAACGTTATCAACCTCATTATTAAGTTTCTGCCATTTCTAGTAATTTATTTATTTATGTATATACATATATACACAAATCCTTCGGAATCCTCAGGCGCACAGTCATCCGGCTTCATGGGGACACTACTGAAAAATTTTTTGGGAGGTCAATTTGTGATTTCAATAGGTAATTTATTTGGTATGATTTCTCATATTATTGTCCCAGATTTATTGGTAAAGAATTTTTCTGATTTTCTACAGCTTTTGTTTAAGATTAAAATTTCCTTGGAAAGCCTTTCTCACCTGAACGGATTATTGATTACACTGTTTATTGTATCAGTCGGTCTTTTTATTAGGAAAAAGGCCAAAACAATTTCGAATATTCTTTTGTTGGGACTGGTTGTTGTTGTTGGTAATATCGTAAGTTATTTTGTTTACAATCCTACAAACAGTTTAGATTCAATTAGCCGCTATGCGCTGCCATCTTTTGTGGGAACAACCTTTATTTATTCAGGATTATTTTTAATTATCAAAGACCATTTATTTTTCTCTAAAAGATATGGAAGATTTCTTGCCTATCTATTTATTGGTGTGTTTTGTGTATATTTGATTTTTCAATCACAAAAGGTTCAGGACGAAATTGTTAACTATGTAAGTTTTCCAACACAAAATGCTTACAAAATAATTATGGCCAATGTTCCAAAGGTTGATAAAGATACCGTTTTCTTTATTGATACTGAGGATGAGCCTCGTGTGAAGAATAATGTTTTGGCAGGTATGGGGGAGACTGGAATTTCAATTTTTTATAATTACGAGGGAATTACTAAAATGGTCGATACATTTCCTGAGGTTTATGACCTTATAATAAGTGGTAAATATAAATTAGAAAATGTTTATACTTTTTTTGCTTCAGAAAAATTGGGCTTTGTTCCGACGACTGAAGATTTCAGAAAAGAATTAACACAAAGATTAAAACCGTTAGTCATTGATAGGTGGGATTATTCTAAAAATCACTTTGTGGAATCTGAAGTTGGTTATCCAAGCCTTGTTCCGACAGTTTTAAATTTGACATTGCTGCTCGATCAGAAAACATCTAAAAATATGATTGGTAACACCGTTAGTATAAAAATTTGGTGGATGACGGAGAGGAGAAATACTTATCAAAATTTTTATGCAAAAGATATTGATATTTTAGCTGATGGCTATCCCCATACATACAATTTATATTTACCTCCTGGTGGGCTAGCGATTCAAAAAATTATGATTGACGGTTATCCGACAGGAGCAAAGATACGAATTTTAAATTCAGTGATTAGAAATCTTACGTTCACAGAAATTCAGGGCAAGGACATTCCTTATTACTATTAATAATCAATAAGACTTCATATTAACCCCATTTTCTTCAGTGCGTTTGTATATGAATTTTCCCAGGTATTTTCTTTTGCCGCCACTCTTGCCGCGTTCATCATTTTTAAATATTGTTTTTTGTTGGAAAAAATATCTATTACAGTTTTTGCCAAATCTTTGGGGTTGTCCTTGGTGATTATTCCGGCCCCTGCTTTTTCAGCCAACTTTCCATTGGGTGGGACTTGGGTTGTGACTACAGGCAAACCACATGCCAGAGCCATTCTTATTTTTACTGCGTCGGCATACCATCTGACGGATTCACGTATGGCTTTGTATGGTGCAATCAGAAGCCTGTGTTTTCGAACAAGTTCATATAGTTCCCTATTGGTAGGAACGAACCCTACGAAATTAACATTCTTTTCAAGATTTAGTTTTTGAATTAAGCTCTTGAGTAGACTTTCATCTTCCGGCCTTCCTCCACCTGCTATTGTTAAAGAAGCTGACGGAAATTTTTTAATTATTTGCGGCATCATTTGTATTGCCAGGTCTGGGCCGTTTTCCAGACCTAAAGTTCCGGCATAAATAATGCTGTAAGGTTTTGTTTTCTCGAACGGCAAGAATTTGATTTCCTTTTTAAAAAAAGCATTGGGTGCCAGTATTTGAGGGGAAAATTTTTCCATATTATAACCAAGTTCTTTTCTGGCCACAGTCATTGCATCCGAAACGTTCCATGTTGCATCGGAATACCTGACAGCCGTTTTATCAAGAAATAGATAAAATTTATTAAACCACTTAGATTTATACCTCTTTGGAGAAAAGTCGGAAACATAATAAACAACTTTTTTTATAAAGCCAACCTTTTTAAGAAAAATTCCCGCTATCGCGTTAACTGATTCGAATCCGATAAATAAGTCGATTTTTAGCTTTTGTCCGATCACCAGATCGATTACAGACAAAAAATCCCTGAGTTTAAATGAGATCTGTGTTGCCGAAACGTTTTGGGCAGCAAGGAGAGGGGAGAGTGCCGAAACAAAAAAAGAGGAGCTTTTAATCTTACTAAATTTACCGTTTTTGTAAACTTCAATCCTTGGAACAAGAATATCGGAACCGGGGTGCGGCTGATCTAAAAGATAGACATCTGTATACCTGCCGGAAAAATAATCAACCAATGGTTCGACCATTCCGTTTGTAGGCAGTCTTTTGCCGTTTTTCCAAGGTGAGAAGGTGGCTATTAATATTCGGCTGTCGTAGGTTAGCATAATCAAATTAACCTTCATATAATATCGGATTGCTTCTTGATAAACAAATGATCTTTATGTACCATAGCCGTGTGCTTAAGGAAAATAACATAGTGGTTTTTGGGATCGGAAGAGTTGGGTTACCATTAGCTCTTGTCCTTGCTGATAAAGGCTTTAATGTCTCGGGAATTGATGTAGACCCGGCAAGAGTTGCTTTTCTTCAAAGTAAAAAAATGCCTTTTTTGGAAGAGGGGGCCGATGAGCTGCTTCAAAAATATATCGGTAATAAATTTAGAATTTATTCTTCGGATCATATTAAAGAATCGCTTTCTGAGAATAAATACATAATTCTTACGTTAGGAACCCCAATCGACTCAACTTATAGCCCCGACCACAGTCAGATAGAGAAACTTTTTTCAGAGCTCACCCCATTTATACAAAAGGAGCATGTAATAATTCTGCGAAGTACAATTTCCCCGGGAAGTTTAAGACAACTCGTCAGATTCGTCGAGGAACGTACAAAACTTAAAGTTGGGAAGGACATTTATATGGCTTATTGCCCGGAACGTATTGCAGAGGGCAAGTCAGTCGAAGAATTGGTTCAAATACCACAAATAATTGGAACAACCGAGCCCGAAAGCGCCAAGCAGGCAACGAAAATCTTTTCAAAAATTACAAAGATTATTCATTATTCAAAACCGGAAGCGGCCGAGCTTTCAAAACTTTTTTGCAATATGTACCGTTATATCGATTTTGCAATCGGCAACGAGTTCATGATGATTGCGGAAGATTATGGATGCGATATTTACGAAGTATTAAATCTGGTGAACAATGGTTACAAACGTGCCGGACTCAAGTCGCCCGGGCTTACTGCGGGGCCATGTTTGGTAAAGGATGGTTTTTTCCTGATTGATAAAAGTCCTTTTATGGAGCTTGTTATGGCTTCCTGGAGACTTAATGAAAACATTCCGGGCTATCTTTTTAAGAGGGTTAAAGCCGAAGTCGGGAATGTTAACGAGAAGAAGGTTGCAATATTAGGTTTAGCATTCAAGAAGAATATTGATGACTCCAGATTTTCACTTGTGCCGAAACTGGCCAAGTATTTTGCAGCAGAAGGCGGAAAGGTTTCCATAACAGACCCTCTTATGTATTCGGAGCCGCTGGATGAAACGCTAAAAGATGCGGATATAGTAATGGTAGGCACCAACCACGATGCTTATAAAGATCTGTCGTTGGGTGATATCAGTAAAGTCGTATCAAAGGGCTGTCTGATTTGTGATATTTGGAATATGTTTGGTACGGGCAAGATAGTCTTCAGGATTCACGATTTTGTTCCGAAGTTGAACAAAGAGCCCAAAAAATAAACGGTTTTTAAATACCTCCTAATTTAACCTGTTCTTTTATCCAGGGGATTGCTTCGTCTAGCATCTGGTCTAAAGTTGTTTTTGCCTCATAACCCAACATTTTCTTGGCTTTACTCGTATCTGGGATTCTTTTTTGTACGTCGTAGGTGAACGCTTCACCCGAAACATAATGGAAAGGTTTGTTTCCGTTGATTTTTTTCCAAATTGCTTTTGCAAGCTGTAAAACCGAGGTTGCTTCGTTGGTTGAAAGGTTGAAATCTTCGTTTTTGGCCTTGGGTGAGAAAGTGGCCGTAACAATTCCTTTTGCTAGATCTGCCCCATATGTATAACAGCGGATTTGATTACCCTTGCCCAGAATGTGCAACGGGTCTTGTCCGGCCAACACTTTTTGTACAAGATCGGGGACTACGTGGCTCATTGCAAGTTTGACATTTCCGCTTTTAATTTCGACCTCATTTTTTGCACGTTTTTCTCCGATTCCGACACAATTAAATGGTCTAAGAATCGTATATGGGAGTTGATATTGTTCCCAGGCCCCTTTGCAAAAATATTCGGTTGCAAGTTTTTGAAAACCATAAGTAGACTTTGGAGAAGGGGTATTGTTTAGAACATTTTCAGGTGTTGGATAAACATTGGTAGATTCAAAAACCATGCTACTGCTTAAAACTACTATTTTTTTAAGTTTGCCATTTTTGTGCGCTTCTATTGCTGCGTCAAAGGTTGAGGCCATAATTCGTTCATTTTCGGCCAATAGATCATAAGCAAACTTGTGGAAGTATGTGATTCCTCCAATCATGGCGGCAAGAGCCACAATATAATCGCAATCTTTTACGATCTTAGTCAAAAATTTAGTGTCTTTGACGTCGTGGACATAAAGCTTGTAATTCGGGTGATTGTCATAGCTTTTTTTAACTTTCCCGTACTTGGAGTAATTATCAATACCGATTACTGTGTGTCCCCGATCAAGGAATTCTTGAACAAGATAACCGCCGATAAATCCGGCGGATCCGGTTATTAATATCTTTTGAGGTTGAATAGGCCTGGCCACGGTGATATTATGCACCCATAGGTCTAACGAGTCAATGTAAAAAATGGTACACGGGAATTCAAATTTCGACAAGAAATATTACAAAAGATTTTTTGATAAATATACAAAATCTGAATTTGATATGTATGTCAACTGGGCTGACGGCTGGGTTCGGTTTTTAGATAAATATGTGGATATTAAAAGAGGAGAAAGGAGAAGTCTTCATGAGTTGGGGGCTTCATTGGGATACTTTTCAAGAATTTTTAAAAACAGAGGGTTTGATGTTACCGGGAGCGATATTTCCTCATTTATAGTCGGTAAAGCTGGGAAAATCCAAAAAGATATTAAGTTTTTCAAATTCGACGTGGAAAAAGACAGTACAGATAAAAAGTATGATTTTGTAGTCGCGTTTGAGGTTCTTGAACATCTCAAAAATCCTGAAAAATCTCTGAAAAACATTAGGAGTATGCTAAAAAAAGGCGGAACCCTTGTTTTTTCTACCCCATTTCCCACAAAAAGATCACTTACCGACCCAACGCATATCAATGTCCATCCGGCTTTCTGGTGGGTAAAAAAGGGTAAGTCTGCGGGGTTTTCCGGAACAAAAGTGGTTTATGCGACTTTTATCCCTTTAATGTACAGAATAAGCAAATATTTTAGTTTTGGATTTCCTATTAAAACCAACCTTCCGTATATAAACAGTACCTGCTTTCTGGTTTTTAGAAATAAATGAAAAACCTTTTTAACAAAGAGCTGGTACATTATCTGGTTTATGTTGCCGTGGCTTTAATCGGAATATGGTTTTTGACCAAGATGTGGGTTCCCTCGGGTTATGTGGTTGCGGGACACGATTCAGGTCTTGCATTAGACGCGAAAAGTTTTTTAAAAACGAGATTTTTTGCTTGGGATGACCGTATTGATTTTGGAGTTGACAACTCACCGCATTTTGGGAGTGTAATGCTCCACTCAATTGATTACGCTTTGTCTCTATTTGGGACAAGTTCTTTCGCCGGAAATCAAGTTGCGGTGTTTTTTTGGTTAAGTATGCTTTTTATTTTTTCTTCTATTTTTTCATATTCGCTGAAACAAAAATTGGGAAGACTTGTTCCATATTTTTTCCCATTATTTTTAACTTTTAATTTTTTCATATTCCAATCGATATTTATTTTAGAGAGAGCAAAGTATGAACTAGTTTGTGTCATTCTTCTTTTCCTGACATTTGCCTTGGGGATATTGTTTGACAGGAAAAAACCGGTTTTAAGAAGTTCGATTATTTTTTCCGTTATTTTTTCCATTTTTAATGGCGGTAGCTGGTTAGGTTTACCTCTTTATGGCAGTTTATTTGTTGCAGGAATGGTTTATTTGCTATTTGCCATAATAATTGCGAAAAAGGAAAAAGACCTTTCTTATTTTAGAAGAACTTTAATCTTCTGTCTTTTAAGTTTTGTTTTTTTTGTTTTGCTTAATATGTATTCGATCTTGCCTTTTATTTCTATATTAATTAGCTCAGATTACGCAGTTGTTGTAGGACAGGGAACAATTGCAGCAGGAAAGGAATGGCTTATTTATATAAGCAGAGGGACCTTTTTTATTAATCTATTTAGATTTCAGGGCGTTCCGGAATGGTATTTGACTGGCGGTTTACCAAATCCCGAATATTCTTATGCAGGATTATATTTGACTAATCGCATATTGGTATTAGTCAGTTTTTTGCTTCCGATATTATCATTTTCCGGTATGTTATTTGTTAAAGAAAAAGATAAAAAATATCTGATTTTCTTCTTTTTATTTTTACTACTTATTTCAATGTTTTTTACAGCCGGGACAAACTCCCCGTTGGGATTTGTCTACACCGCTTTATATGAAAAAATTCCGGGGTTTTCGATATTCCGGTCTCCTTATTTTAAATTTGCCACCTCGTTCATAATTTCCTATTCAATTCTTCTTGCATATTCATTGTCGATACTGGGGGAATTTATTTTTTCAAAGATTAACAATCTGATTGGTCGTAGATTAAAGAATACGATGCTCATTTCCGGCCCGCTTTTTGTATTGACGGTTGCCGTCGGGTGGTTATTTTATAACTTTATAATGTTTAACCGGGACTTTTTGTTTAAATGGCAGCCGGATAAAAGCACACTTGTAAAGGTTCCTGAATATGCGACTGAGTTTAACAATTGGCTAAAAGATACAAATTTTACCGGAAGGGCATTAATGTTACCGGCCTTTGATGGCGGATCGGGTAATGATAATTATACCTGGGGGTATTGGAGCCTTTCCCCGTTGCCGTCTGTATTGTTTGCTAACGGTTCGTTCATGGTCAACGATGTAATAAATAATTCCGTCGAATCAGACAAGATAAACAAACTCTTTGCGCTTTTATTGCAAAAAAGCCCTGTTTTTTTTGATGTCTCAAAAAAACTCGGAATAAACTATTTATTTATAAGAAGTGATTTTCAGGCTGAGGATAGTGAGGTAAGCGAAGAATATTTTGCAGCAGTAAAAAGTTTTATTGACAACGACGAGTTAAAACTTGTCAAAACAGTCGGACCATGGTCACTTTTACGTATCAAAAACACAGAAGAAAATAATACGTTTAGACTGGTCAATAATTTTTTTTCAGTTCCCAAGGATCATATATATATATCCAAAGAACCTATAATCTCAAAAGACAACACGAAAGATTGGTTGAGTTCAGAGAGTGTAAATAACGGTTTAGATAAGTTGGTTCTTCAGGAATATTATCCTCTAAACTGTGAATCATGTCTTGTCGAAAATTTAGGGAAACACGCAGACCTTCCTCCTGTAAGAGTGTTGCCCAATTCACCTTTTTATGCGATCAAGAAAGAAAGAAATGAAAAAATATTGTCGAGTGTCGATGATGAAAATTCAAGACTTGCCGCGCATATAGGTTTAGCGATGACTAAACTGAGCGAGATAAGGTCGATGATTGATTTACAGATCGATAAAAAATATATAAACCTGGGATTAAATGATTTGAATAACTATTTGGAAAATATAAATAATATACTTTTCAAGTCAAACTCTCTGAAATCAAATTTCTATTTTGCTTCCAGAATTTACGAAACAGTGAATCCTATTCAGAGATATTTCAGAGATTATATAAGTAATTCAAATTTTGGTTATGAGAAATCGGATATTAAAAATAATATGTTTAAAATCCTTTGGCAAAGTACATTGTTAAAAAAACAATATGATGGATTGATAGGGGACGGAGGGAAATGGAATTTGAATAAAATTTACAATATTAGTCTTCCGTCCAGCGGTCAGTACAGTCTTCTTATCGATAAGGCTACGTTGCCCAGCGACAACAAAGGTGGAGTTGTCATTCCGTCAGACATGGCGTTGAGCACCGGTCAAAACTTAAATCTCAAGAACGTTGAGGATAAAAAGTGGATGTTTACTGATCCAGCGGAATTTCCTAAAACCGGAGAGTTAGATTTAATTTTTCAATATTTACCAGACCTATTTAAAGTTATCAATAAAGAAGAGGTGGACTTTCCTTTAGGAACTCGCGGATGCGTAATAGGCAAAATCAATAATTTTAATAAATACAGAAATTACGTTTTGACCTTATCATCTGATATCTATTTACCGAACATGAGACTATATATCAAAGAGAATAGCCAGAGAAATCAATCAACAGATGAATTCTTAAGGGGTGATATTGAAATGGATGTTTCGTTAAACCCTGATGGCAACTCGTTTAAGTATTTTTTTGATCCTTCTGTGGGAGCGAACGTTCCATTGATTTATCTTTGTAGATACGACAGATCCATTCCCGAAAATGTTAAATTAAATGTTCTTGAGATTTTTAATCCGGAAATTTATGCAGTTAAAAATAATAGTATTAATGTCGAAGCGACAACTCTCACTTACAAAAAAATAGATCCAACAAGATACAATATTACGACAAACAAATTTAATGGCGATATGGTTTTGATTTTTAATCAAGCATTTAATGGTCTGTGGAAACTTACAGATGCGAACGGTACTCCGATTACAGATCACTTTTCAGTGAATGGTTATGAAAATGGGTGGTTATTGTCTGGAGGAGGTAGACAATATGATTTGTTGTTGGTGTACCAGCCACAAGAATTATTTAGCAAGGGTCTAAAAATTTCGATCTCTTCGATAATAATATTGGCGATATTATATTTAATAGCTTGGGTACGAACAATAAAAAATGAGAAAAATTAAACCTGGTTATTTGGATAGTTTATTAGATGGTTATTTAAGTAAAGCTTTTGTGTGGATAAACATTAATAGGGTTCGCTTAATTCTCTTTATATTTACGATGTCCTTTTGGCTGTTAGTTTCGCAGCTACCTTATTTTAATTTAATTTTTACGAAGGAATTGGTTGTTTTTTTAATTTTGACTAGTTTATTCCAGATATTTAAAATTGGTTGGAAAACGATTTTGTATTTTTGTTTCGGTTTATTTATAATCTCCTATTTTTTTGATTCACTTGGCCTGTTGCCGTTATCGGAATTGATCGGTAATTATATTTATGGTTTTTTGGTAATAGTAATTATTAAGTTTATAAGCTCCTAATAAAATTTAATTTAAGTTTTGCCTTTACCCCCCGTCGCTTGATTGTAAGAACCAGCTTTTAAGGCAAAAACCCCTCCCTGTTCGGCCTCTAGTGTTCTTTTCTAACCTCCATGCTCTGGCGGTTCATTTGATATATCTTCTGTCATCCTCGTATTATATATCATAAAGACTATTTGTCGGCTATACTATGCCTAATAATTTTATATGGTTAATAAAGTCAAAGAATACAAATATTTAATTCTTGGTGCGGGGCCTTCGGGGCTTGCACTTGGAAGATCGTTGTTAGATAGAGGAGAAAAGTCATTTATTATTTTAGAAAAAGAGAAAGAGGCTGGGGGCCTGTGTAGAAGCAAAATTGTAGATGATACGCCACTTGATATTGGTGGTGGGCACTTTTTGGATGTTAGGAATAAAGAAGTATTAAAATTTATATTTCGTTTTTTACCGAAGAAAAATTGGAACATTTATAAAAGAATTTCAAAAATAGCGATTCACGGACAACTTATAGATTATCCGATTGAATCTCACATATGGCACTTACCTATTGATCTTCAGGTAATTTACCTTAAGTCTTTGTTTAAAGTTTCCAGTGTATCGCGTAATAAATTAACAAATGTAAAAAAGTTTCATAAGTGGGTCTATCTTAAATATGGAGATGAAATTGCCAAAAATTACATGATCCCCTACAACAAAAAATTGTGGGGAGACCATTTTAAAAATTTAAGTACTACGTGGTTTAATAAAATTCCAGACGTGTCGCTTGAAGAAATAATCGAAAGTTGTTTAAGTAAAATGGCAAAAGGTAGAATCCCGGCACATAAAAAATTTTATTACCCTAAAATTGGAGGGTATGGCGAAGTTTGGTTAAAAATCGCCAAAAGTATGGAAGGTCATATCGTATATAATTGTTCGGTAAAGTCATTTGATTTTAAAAATAAAATCATAAATAAGAAATATAAAGCTGAGTGTGTAGTAAATACAATTCCTTGGCCAACCTTATCTAGGGTTTCCAATTTCCCTGTCAATATAAATAAAAAGATGCTTAAATTAAAACATGTACCAATACGTGTTGATTATTTTAATACCAATTTCGATTCTCCTGCACATTGGACATATATTCCCGATGAAAAAGTTTCATTTCACAGAATTTTACATAGACACAATTTCGTCACAGGATCCCGCGGGCATTGGACAGAAACGAACGCTGCCAGAATGAATAAGGGTAAGAGTAAAATTTTTTCACAGACAAATGAATATTCATACCCAGTAAATGTTATCGGGAAAAATAAAATAATAGCAGATATTTTAAAATGGGGAGAGAAAAATAAAATTTTTGGAATTGGAAGATGGGGGAGATGGGAACATGTGAATTCGGATGTTGCAGTAGAACAAGCGATCTCTTTTTCAAAGAAAGTATTGCATGTATAAAAATAAACCCAAAATTGCTGTGTGTTTGTGTGTTGGTAGAGAAACCTTTAAATCGTTAGAAAAGACTGTTGAAGATATATATAAAGTATTTTCAAAAACCAAATATTTCGGTAAATTTGAGATTGTTTTTACTACCGATGATTACACACCCATCGAAAGTTACAACTTTGTCATCAAGCTTTCTAAAAAGTATAAAAAGGTAATATCCAATCATAAACTAATAAAAAATAAAAAATTGACGTTTGCCAGATCCTACCTGTCAGGTTTTGAAAGGGCGGTTGCCGATGGAGTAGATTATGTTATAGAGATGGACGTGGCCATGCACGATCCCAATAAGATCCCAATTTTTTTAAAAGGGCTGATCGAAGAAAAATGTGATTGTGTATTTTCCACGAGATTTTCAAGAGGGGGTGGTTTTAAAAATTTACCTATACAAAGAGTAATCATTAGTAAAATCGGAACTTCTCTTTCTAATGTTTTTTTTGGGATATATCCACCTCTGTCCGACTTAACCAGTGGTTATGAAGCCTTCTCTTCAAAATTTTTAAAACAACTATTTTCTAAGTCAGACATAGAAAAATGGGTTTCTGTAACCATTGTTCCGCATTTGGTACAAACGGAATTGAGAGTACTTTCGTTAAAACTTGGAGCGAAATACAAAATGGTTCCTGTAAAGTATGGAAACGCAAAAAAAGGCAATAAGCTTAAGTTAAGGTATCTTTACAAGGCGTTAAAGGGTTTTACATTTATGGTGTTTCGTTTTTATACTGGCAGATATTGGACGGAGGGGGTTTAGTATAATTTGTTAAAATGAAAATAATGGGAAAATATATTTTGGCTTTTGTGTTACTAGATTATTTGGTAACAGGTTTTTTACTTTTTACAAACCATTCAGGAGTGGCAATAAAAATATCGAATTATATGTTTTTTGTTTTGGTAATCGGAGTAATTATTAATTATTCAAAAAATGAATAAAAAGCATATAAATAACTTGTTTTATGTATTTTTGATTTTGACCCCTTCCTTTTTTGTTTTTATATCTTTTTTTAGAAATCTGCATTTGGCTTGGGGAGATGCTCCGTATTTTTACCCCGAAGGATTGAAGGAACTTGTTTCGGGGCTTTCGATTTGGTCCCAAAATGGTACGGATTTTGGCGGAAGAAATCTCGCTCTTTGGCTTTCTCCAATGATGGTGATTTATGGAGCCCTTAATAAATATCTTGGATTGGGAAACGACGCAATTGTCAGAATTCTTTTTTATTTTCCGTCTGTAATACTTGCCGGGTTTGGTCCTTATTTTTTGACCAGATATCTAAAATTGTCAAAAACTGTGCAATTCTTTTCTTCACTCTTTTATCTTTTGAATACTTATTTTATTTTATTGATAGATGGCGGACAGGTGGGAATAGCTCTTAGTTATGGTGTTTTTCCATTTACGGTTCTTTTTTGGAAAAGGTTTCTTGATAATTTTTCAATCCATAAATTTGCCCTTGCTCTTTTTGCAACTGTTACTCTTTGTTATATTGATCCCCGCATCGGAACCTTGTCTTTTCTGGTAATATTTTTGTGGCAAATTTTAGAAGTCCGGGTTAAAAATTTGTTCTGGTTAATGTTGGCCGGAATTCTTTTAATTCCCGTGAATGCTTCCTGGCTCTTGCCTATAATGAAAGGTGGAGTGGGGGGGCTTAGTACTTCAGTTACAGAACTCCAACTTTCGTCGCTCCTTAATTCTTTGTTTTTATTTGCGCCTCACTGGCCGTCTAACATTTTTGGTAAAGTCGTTCAGCCGTTTTTTTACTTTTCCCTTATTCCTGCTTTGGCGTTCGGCGGATTAATGTTCAGGAAGGTGGATAAAAAATATTATATTTTCTCCCTGATATTTTTATTTTTTGCCTTTGTTTCCAAAGGAAGCGCGCCCCCGTTGGGAAGTTGGTATGAATTTTTTGTAAACAGGGTTCCATTCGGTTCTATTTTCAGGGATTCAAGCAAGTTTTTTATTCCCATGGTCCTTTTGGGGGGAATTTTAATTGGGAATACGGTTGACTTGGCCTGTAATTTATTTAGAAATATTCACTTAAAGCGGTTCGTATTTGTTGCGGTCTACCTATACCTTATTTTACTAATTTCCCCAGCGATTATCGGAAAAATGAACTTTAATTTATCTGCAAGGCGTGAAAGCAGTGATTATCAGATAATATATAACAATTTGAATCAGGTGAACGATAATTTCAAGACGTTATGGTTTAACGAAAAACCACAGGTTGCTTTCGAAACTTCAGCTAAACCAGCCCTTAGTGCTAACCAACTTGTGTCGTATAGACCATTTGCTTCCATTAACGAGGGTGAAGACCCTTACAATTTTTTGAATAATCAGGGTTTTGTAAACTGGCTAAGAGTATTTGGTGTTAAATATATTATATTGTCCGGTGACCCCCGCAATCTTTATCCGACAAGGAACGATGTAAAAAATTGGGAGGAAATAAACAAATTGGTTTCACAGACTCCGGGACTTACAAAAGAAGATTGGGGAACAAAGATTCCGGTTTTTAGGATTGAAGATCCAAGACCGGAAGTTTATTCGGTAAAGAAACTGGCACTTATTGTCGGGTCCGACATTATCCCTACCAGTAAAATTCCGACAGCTGTTTACGCTGAGAGCGGTAAATTTGATCCCAAAATATTTGAAAAAATTAGACCGGACTCTTTAAAAATAGTATTGAACGGAGGTAATTCCACAGACCTTGCTATGAGTTTTTTGCAACGGTACTTCAAATTTGTAGGCGATGCTTCAAAATCAGAATGGGCTATTTATAGTTCTAATCAATACCTTAAGTATAAATATGAACTTTTAATTCGAGGTTATAAGTTTAGGGATTTTGATTTTGGGTGCGGATTGGCATTTTCTACAAAAAAGGGAGAAAAAATTAACTATATTTTTGAAATTCCGAAAGATGGAAAATATGTAATAGCCAAAAGATCTGGGACTTTAAAGCAGCAAAAACTAACATGGAATTTCGAACAAAGAACCTTAAAGTCCGGCAAGTTTGAATATGAGATTGAAAATGATACGAACTTGGAAGTTTTAAATACGATTGCTGTTGTTTCAGAAGGTGAATTTAATGATTCCATTAAACAGGCTGAGGCGTATATGTCTCGTTTTGGAATTTCAGATAATTCCAACCCATCACTTTCCGAATGGCACGACGTTTCAATTAAAGAAAATGGTGGTTTAACAAATGAATACCAGTTAAGCGACGATGACAGTTGGCTTATTTATACTCAGAATTTTGACCGCGGATGGGAATCCGATGTATCCAACCTGCATTTGCCGGTTTTTTCTATGATAAACGGATTTTATCTGGGAGACGCTGATCAAGTAACGGTTAAATTTACGGGCGAGAAGAATTTAAAATTGAGTAATGGAATCAGTTTGGGTTCAATTTCAGTGCTTCTTGTGTCATACTTGGCATATGCGATTTACCGTAAATCTAGATAAAGTAAAGGAAATTCTGTCCACAAAGACTATTTCTCAGACATTAATTACATCATCCGGAACTATTGTAAACGGAATTCTTGGCTTAGTATTTTATTTTGTTTTAGCAAGACAACTTGGTCCGGCGGCTTTTGGAACCTTTTCGGTCTCTGTTGCCATCCTAACACTCATTGGGGATATTGCCAACGTAGGCAGCGATACCGGAATGGTGCGATTTGTAGGTAAGTACATAAATACCGATAAGATTCGCGCATTCAAGTTTCTAAAATTGTCACTGAAGGTCCGGATTATGATCTGGCTTGCAGTTTTATCCATAGGCTGGTTCCTGGTGCCGGGGATTGTAAATGGATTTTTTGCCAAACCAGAACTTATTTTTCCTATGCGCCTTGCTCTTATTGGTGTGGGAAGCTATTTACTTTTTTCCTTTTCTACATACGCTCTCCAATCTCTTCAAAAATACTGGATTTGGAATGGCGTTAATATTGGTACAAATTTAATACGCCTTTTGATAACCTTGGCTCTTATCTATTTTGGTTTCTTGAGTGCAAACACTTTTTTGAGCGTGTATATTTTGGTTCCTTTTTTGGGTTTTTTGGCGGGACTCATGTTTTTGCCTAAATTCTTTGATGTTGAAAATGAAAAAGAGGTTGCCGGTGAATTTTTCCGTTATAACATTTGGATTGCGTTGTTTACACTGGTTGCAGCATTCGGAGGCAGGGTTGACACATTACTTTCAACAAGTCTTTTATCACTGCATGATGTCGGGATTTATTCTTCGGCACTACAGCTCTCCAGTATTATTCCACAGATCGTCTTTGCTATTGGTACCGTTGTAGCCCCCAAGCTTGCGGGATTTGACTCAGATTTAAAGGCAAAGTTGTATCTCAAAAAAGTTCAGATTTTTACAATTTTTATGGCAATTTTTGGGATCGCTGTCGGGATACCCTTGTCAAAATTTATAATACCGATCTTATACGGGGGCAGTTATTTACAGGCAATCGGTCCTTTTATTGTTTTACTTTTTGCTCAAGCGATCTTTTTGATATCAGTTCCCGCCCATACATCCATATTCTATTATTTTGAGTACCCGAAACTTTTTGTTTTTATTTCTTTCGGAAACATTCTAATTACCGTTGGTGCAGGATGGTATCTTATATCAAACTATGGTTTTATGGGAGCCGCATACGCCGTACTTTTAGGAAATATATTTAATTTTATAGTTCCCGGCCTTTGGGTTCTGGCTAAATTTAGACATTCTAAAAATGAAAATTAGTACCCACATTTTATTAAAAAATGAAAATAGATTTGCCTGGTATTCAATAATGTCTGTTATTAAATACGTTGATAGGGCCCATATATGGGATACAGGAAGTACCGATGGCACAATAGAAATTATAGAGAATATTATGAAATTGAATGAAAACATTGATTTTAAAAAATTGTCTGTAAATAAGTTTGATGAAGCAAAAATTAGAGATGAAATGCTTCAGAAAGATGATTGTGACTGGGTAATTATTGTAGATGCGGATGAAGTATGGTGGGATGATTCGATAAAGCAAGTTGTTGATACGATTAATTCGAGTGGCGACAACATAGAATCGATCGTTGTACCCACATATAATTTGGTTGGTGACATATTCCATTATCAGGAAAAAAAAGCTGGCAGATATAATCTTGCGAGCAAGGTTGGTCACTATGCTCTGCGAGCCTTTAATAGGCATATTCCGGGACTTACCACAAAAGGAAAACATGGAATCTTTGGCTGGTTTGACGCAGAAGGAAAAAGAATCGAAAAAAGGAATCAATCTAAAATGATTTTCGTAGAAGCACCTTATTTGCATGCAACTCACTTGCGCCGGTCCGATAAAAATCAAGATGTATATAAAAGATCTAAGAAACTGAAGTATGAAATAGGTGACGAATTTCCTAAAGATTTTTATTTCCCAGAAGTTTTTTTTAAGGATAGACCAAAAATTGTCACATCGGTTTGGAATACTCCCGACCTGAAGTACAAATTCAGAGCTTTTATTGAAACCCCGTTACGTAAAATATATAGACGGACACTACTTAGATTTCAAAAACATGGGTACTAACTATAATAATTATCACAGGGATACGGACTATATTGAAAACGAGAGATTGTTTAGAAATATATTTTTAAAGCGTTTTAATATAATATGGCCCCACTTCGCCCATTCGACTTTGCTCAGGGCTTCGAGGGGTAAAGTTTTAGATATTGGTTGTTCAAATGGAGTCTTTCTGGATATTTGCAAAGAACGTGGGTGGCAAACTTTTGGTGTTGAACCATCCGAATCGGGTATGACGGCGGAAAGAAAGGGACATAAGATTTCGAGAATATATTTTGAAAAATCATCTTTTCCCGATAATTCTTTTGATTTGGTGATAATGAACCACACTCTGGAACATGTCGATGATGCCGATTTGATTTTAAAAAAAATACATAGAATTTTGAAAAAAGGCGGAATATTATACGTTGATGTTCCCAACGCTGGTGGTTTAGGGTCAAAAATAATGGGGGATAAATGGACGCTAAAATTGCCCAATGAACACAACTACCAGTTTACTAAAGACTCGCTTTCCAAGAAAATTATAAACGCGAAATTTAAAATAATCCATTTTGAAAGCAGATCCGGTCTTTTTGAGTTCGCCAATCCACTATCGGAATTGTGGCAGTCATTTTCTATTTTCAAAAAACGTTTTTTTGTTAACATTTTATTCTTGCCCTATTCTTTTCTAGCAACCTTATTAAATATGGGTGATAGCATGAGTATAATTGCCAAAAATAAATGAAAAGAATATACGTAACATTATTAGGACTTTTAGGGATACACCTGTTTATTCTTTCAAGACTGCAGTTTACCGCCTGGCCGGAAATGCTCTCGTTCCCGTACATGGTTGATAAAGGTTTTTTGATATACAAGGATTTTCACCACGTTTACCAACCGCTACTGACTTTTATTTTACTTATGTATTACAAATTTGCAGGTTTTTCTCCGGAATCGCTTAAGATATTTACATGGATATCGATATTAATAATCGATTTGCTGATTTTCGTTGTTTCAAAACAGTTATTTAAAAACAAATGGGTATCGTTAATTCCATTGGGCTTATATATTGTATTCCAGCCTCTATTTGAGGGAAATATGATGTGGTTCGATATTGCCATGATTATTCCACTTCTTTTATCAGTCTATTTTGTTTCCAAACGGCCGTTCAAAAATAAATGGCAGGATATCTTCCTTTCAGGATTTTTTCTTGCTCTGGCTTGCCTGATAAAGCAACAGGCGGTACTGGCGGGATTGCCGATTTTTGTTTACCTTTTGGCTAAAAAGATTTCATTTAAAGAGTTTGTAATTTTTGCTGCAGGGGGAACGATTCCATTATTGGGGTTGATTTTCCTTTTAGTACTTAAAGGTGATTTTAATGATTATCTTTTCTGGACCTTTCAATTTCCGCTTTTCTGGCTACCTGAATTTTCGGGATATAAAATTCTGCCGGGTAAAAAAGAATTGCTTGTAATAATTTTAATGATGATTTCTCCGCTTCCGGCGGTATTGTCAAGTATTCGGAAGAAAACTTATGATATTAAAACAATACTTATTTACGGTGTCATGTCAACATTACTTGTATCAGCATTTCCCAGATTTTCCTTTTTTCATCTACAGCCATTCTTAGCTTTCTTTGTTATAGCGGTTGTATTTTTGATATCGCAAAAGAATAAAATGTTTTTGACATTCGCATTATTGGCCTTGTTTTATGTAGGTCTGTACAGATATAGACTTATATTACCTGAATTCAATGATGTGGTCAGGTTTTATGGAAACAGCGAAATTCAACTAGCTCAATACATAGTTTCGGTTACTACCTCAAACGATGAAATTTATTTATTAGGACCAAACTCTGTAATATATGTTTACGCCGGTAGAATCCCACCAAAACCTTGGATTGAAAATTATGTTTGGCATTTTGAAGTTCCGGGTTTGCAAGAAAAAGTAATTGCGGGGTGGGAGACCAACCCGCCAAAAATTATTTTCTGGACACCACCTACACCTGGAAATTGGTTTGATTTAGGAACTTACCAACCCAAAATAATCTTTGAGTGGATATCGAAAAATTACGTACATAAAGAAAATACAAGATCAGGAGTTGAAGTTTGGTATAAAAAGGGGGACGTATGAAGATAGCATTTATAAATATTTATCAAAACAAAGTTTATAGGGGGGCTGAAACTTTTGTATACGAACTTTCCAAACGTTTGTCCAAAAATCACGAAGTTGATACTATCTCAAAGGTAAATTATTTTGACATGTTAAAGAAAAAATACGATGTAATAATTCCTACAAACGGTCGTTTACAGGTAGTTATCGTAAGAATTATTACATGGCTGACAGGTGCAAAAATGATTGTTTCGGGTCAATCCGGGAAAGGTTTGGATGACAGAGTTAATCTCTACTGTTTTCCGGACATCTTCGTCGCTCTTTCTACTAAAGCGTTAATTTGGGCAAAGGGAGTCAATCCCTTTGTAAAATCTGTTTATATTCCCAACGGTGTCGATCTTAAGAAATTTAACATGCAAGGACAGTCCTTGCATGTTAGTTTAAAAAAGCCAATTGTTTTAGCAGTCGGGGCATTTACTGAACAAAAAAGAATGGATCTGGCGATTAAAGCTGTGGCCAAGATTGGAGCGAGTTTGTTAATGGTCGGCGGGGGCGGGGATTTAAAGGAAAAACTTCGTGAGGAAGGTAAACGATTATTGGGTGATGGATTCAAATTAATGAGTGTTCCGTTTGAGAAAATGCCTGAAGTTTACCGGGCGGCAGATGTATTTACCCTTCCCTCGGCATTATCTGAGTCGTTTGGAAATGTATTGGTAGAGGCAATGGCGTCCGGCCTTCCGGTTGTAGCTACAGATGATTCGATAAGAAAAGAAATTGTTGGTGATGCTGGGATATTAGTTGACCCCACCGATACTGCCGGCTATGCGAAGGCTATTAAAACAGTTTTGGAGGGTAAATGGTCTGAAAAAGCAATTCGACAAGCAAAAAAATTTGAATGGGATATAATTGCGCTTCAATATGAAAAATTACTCGAAAGTTTCTAATCCTTGTGTCCTTGTGACAGGCGGCGCAGGTTTTATCGGCAGCAACCTTGTAGACTTTCTCATAGAGAAGGGTTACAAGGTTTATGTGTTTGACAATCTTTCTTCAGGAAGAAGGGAATTCGTGAATCCAAAAGCTAATTTTGTTCTGGTTGATTTGACCAATGCAAAAAAAGTTTCTGAACTGGTGGCAAAAATTAAACCTGCGACAATTCATCATGTTGCCGCCCTTCCCAGAATATTAAGATCGGTAGATGATCCCGTCGGCACTCACGAGGCGAACGTTAGAGCGACGCTTTCAATGCTTGAAGCGGCCAAAGTTACACAAGTGGAAAAATTTATATTTTCATCATCATCAAGCGTTTATGGATTGCAAAAAATTGCCAAGATGAATGAAAAGATGATCCCGAATCCCATTTCTCATTATGCAATCCAAAAACTGATGTCTGAAATGTATTGCACATTTTATGCAGATAAATTCGGGCTTAGGGTTGCCTCCCTTAGATATTTTAATGTTTATGGCAAAAGGCAGCCCGATACGGGAGAATATTCATTGGTAATCGGTAAGTTTCTTAAGTCTTCCGATCGGGATGAAAATCTGACGGTTTTTGGTGACGGGAAACAAACAAGAGATTATACATATATTGATGATGTAGTTGCCGCAAATTATAAGGCGATGAAAAACCCGCTTGTAAAAGGTAAAAACATAATATTGAATATCGGTTTTGGTAAAGAAGTTTCTGTAAACGATCTGGTTGGAATAATTGGAGGGAAGACGATATACATCCGTCCCAACCCCCGGGGGGAATATGAAGAAAGAAGGAAATATTCCGATAGCCACCTTGCACAAAAGATAATTTCCTGGAAAGCCAAAATTGATATAGAAACAGGCATTGGTTTACTTAGAAAATAGATGGCGGACAATATCTTTCAAAAATTTTATAAAAAAGAACTTCTAAAAATTCACAAAAGATTCTTGGGTGGTCGGAAAGGAAAAAATGTTGTGGTTTTGGACAATGTGATCGGGAGTACTCCCGATTTGCAAAAATATTTTGAAAAACTTCACAAGGCAAAACCGGAAAACACTAGAATCCTAATAACATATTACAATCATCTTTGGGAACCGCTCTTATCTTTTGCGTCAAAATTGGGGCTAAGAAGAACTGTTGGTACTCAAAACTGGTTAGACGAATACGACTTGGCGGGACTTTTAAACCTCGCCGGATTTGAGGTAATTAGTACACAAAAAAGAGTTCTAATACCCGTCATAATTCCCTTGATCACGGAATTTTTCAATAAATATCTGGCAAACTTGCCCATATTAAATAATTTTTGTTTAATAACTCTGGTTATTGCCAGGCCCAAGCCAATTGGGGCTAAAAAATATTCAGTTTCCATAATCATTCCGGCAAGGAACGAAGAAAAGAATATCGCAAAAATTATTCCCTCAATTCCCATTTTTGGGAAAGCTCAAGAGTACATATTTATTGAAGGACATTCGAATGACGCAACATGGGACGAAATCAAAAAAGTGGCGGCCAAGCATGGAAATGTAAAAGTTTTTAAACAGAAGGGAATTGGAAAAGCAGATGCCGTAAGAATGGGTTTTTCAAAAGCATCAAATGAAATATTAATGATATATGACGCGGACAGGACTGTGGACGGCAGTGACTTGAATAAATTTTACAACGCCCTATCCGACGGAGTCGGAGAATTTGCCAACGGCAGCCGGCTGGTTTACCCCATGGAAGCCCAAGCCATGCAGACATTAAACAAAATCGGTAACAAAATGTTCAGCTTAATATTTTCCTGGATCTTGGGACAGAGATTTAAAGATACTCTTTGTGGAACGAAAGCCTTTTTCCGAAAAGATTATATGAATTTTAAACACTCAAAGTCTGATCCTTTTGGAGATTTTGATTTGATATTTGGCGCAGTCAGAAATAATCTGAAAGTTGTGGAAATTCCGGTTAGATATAAAGAAAGAGTATATGGGGCAACCAATATTAGGAGATTTAAACACGGATTAATGCTTCTTGCTACAGCTGCCTCCGCTTTTAAAGAGTTTAAGACTTGGTAGCCGTAAAGTATTCAATAAATGCGTATTTTCTAAAAAACCTCTCCAAATATTTATTTGCAAAATAGGTAATAAGCGGAATTTTGATTGGTATTAAAAGTTTAAAATTGTGCTCTCTTATTTCCATTCCGGAATCTTCAATCATCGATCTTAGATCCTTGTACTTAATTCTATAATGTGGTCCTTCCGGCATTTTTAATTTCATTTTTTCTGCGATCATCAAAATTGGCTCCAGTTTCGGATTTGCCATGGTGCAAATAAATATAGATTTACAATTCATGAGCTTGGAAATTTTACGAAATGTTTCGTCCGGATATTCAAGATGTTCTACTACATCACTCATAAAAATGTAATCAAATTTTTGTTTTGGCCAATGCGTTGAAAAATGAATATTTCTATGTTTTCTTTTTGCGATAGCGATCATTTTATTGCTTATATCAAAGCCCATTCCATACTCAGGCTTGAGAGAAGCAATCAGGTCGCCGGTGCCGCAACCGATCTCTAATACCTTTGATTTTGAGTGAATGAACGACGCAAGAAGTATTTTGAGGTTGTCGTAATAGTATTGGTTATTTTTTTTATATAAATCATAAGAATTTGCAATTTTATCGAAATGTGCCCCCACCTGATTTGATTTTCTCATTCTGACATTTTAACCCTCTGTATGTATTTATTCAAAGGAGTATATAATTGAAGCTCAGATGATCTCGATAATAATTCCAACCTACAATGAAAGACAAAACTTGGAAGCCTGTTTGGAGTCGTTGGGTCTTCAAACGTATGGTGATTTTGAAGTGATTGTTGTGGATGATGGATCGACTGACAACACCTGGAAGTTGTTGTCAGAAATTCGAAATTCGAAATTCGAAATTCGAAAATTCCATGCAGAGCATGGTGGGGCGGGGGCGGCGAGAAACTTGGGGGCAAGTAAAGCAAAGGGCAAGATATTGGTTTTTGTGGATGCTGATATGACTTTTGATAAGGATTTTTTAAAGAAATTGACGGCGCCGATCGAAAAAGGAAGGGCGAGGGGAACATTTAGCAAGGAGGAATATGTTGCCAATTGGGACAATGTTTGGGCCACGTGCTGGAATATTAACGAAGGTTGGGAACCTAAACGCCGTCACCCCAAAAACTACTCTAACCACCAGCCGGTTTTTAGGGCAATTCTAAAAAGTGAATTTGACAGAGTAGGGGGGTTTACCCCCGGAGGTTACGATGATGACTGGAGCCTTTATAAAAAGTTGGGGTATGAGGCGGTAAGTGCGGATGGAGCAATTTTCTATCACAAAAATCCGGAAGATTTAGTTGAGATATTTGACCAGGCCAAATGGGCGGGCAAAAGAAAATATAAATTTGGGTATTTGGGGTATCTGGGAGGACTAATTAGAGCATTTTTCCCGACCTCATTGGTTATCGGAATGTATAAAGGATTTAAGATTTATGATTTACGATTTACGATTTTCAAAATTGTTTATGATTTTGGAATATTTGTGGGGATTTTGGAATATTTGTTTACAAAGAAGGGTGCCAAATGATATACCTGATTCTTATCCTTGGGTTGATTCTCCGTTTGATTTCTCTGAATCAATCTTTATGGCTTGATGAGGCAACCAGCGCGTTGGTTGCAAAAATGCCCATAGGTGATATTTTCACTAAATTTTTGCCGGGTGATTTCCACCCCCCTTTTTATTATTTAGTTTTAAAATTCTGGTCGGGGTTTTTTGGATACTCGGAGCTTGCGTTGCGCACTCCTTCGATAATCTTTGGAATTTTAACAGTTTATCTAGTTTATTTGGTCGGTAAAAAACTTTTCAGTAAAAATATTGGTTTGACCGCTTCGGTACTTTTGACAATTTCGGGACTGCATATTTATTATTCGCAAGAAGCAAGAATGTATTCGTTGGCCGCACTGTTGGTTTCCGTATTGATATATTTATTTTTAGAAAAAAGGTGGATTTACTTCTCGATTATTTTGGCAATGCTTTCGATGACGGATTATGCATCACTTTTAGTAATTCCGGTTTTCTGGGTCTTTAGTTTGAAAGATTGGAAAAAATTAGCATTAAGTCATATTCCAATGCTTGCGGTATTTGCTGTTTGGTTACCAATATTTCAAAAACAGCTCATGTCCGGGATTTCTCTAAAGGACTCTGCCTGGTGGAATATTTTAGGTCCAGCTAATTTTAAAAATACAGTCTTGATACCAATTAAATTTATTTTTGGAAGAATTAGCTTCGATGATAAATTGTTATATGCAGCGATTTCATCGGCTGGAATATGTTTGTTCGGCTTTCTATTATACAAGGCTAGAAAAAGCTCCAGATTACTTTGTGGTTGGTTTGTGTTGCCGATTGTACTCGGAGTCTTGATTAGTTTTAAAATACCCACGCTTGCATATTTCAGGTTCCTTTTCTGTTTGCCGGCATTTTGTTTGTTGGTTTCGAAAGGAGTCGAAAAATCCGGAAAATTTTCAAAAATATTATTAGTTTTAGTAATTTCAGTTAATATTCTGAGCACTTTTTATTATTTAACTGATTTCAGATTTCAAAGAGAAGATTGGAGGAGTGCGGCAAATGCTATAGGAGATCAAAAGATAATTTTACCGGCAAATTCACAGAAAGAAGCATTGATCTATTACGGCAAGAGTGGACAGATTGTGAGCACCTCTGATCTTAGCAAGAGTGACACTGAAATCTGGCTATCAAGGTATGTTTGGGAAATATTTGATCCAAAAGATTCTGTGAGACTGAAAATCGAAAGTTTAGGTTATAATAGGACGCAGGAATCCAACTTTAACGGAGTAGTTTTTTACAAATATGCGAATAGCAATTGATATTTCCCAGGCAATCTTTGGAACCGGAGTTTCTACCTATACTAAGAGTTTAGTGCAAGGGCTTTTGTCTCTTGACAAAAATAATGACTACCTTTTATTTGGAGGGTCTTTAAGAAGATACAAGGAACTTCAACATTTAGCACAGAGCTTTAGGGCTTCCAATGTCCAATCTAAAATATTTGCCTACCCTCCTATATTTGCAAATCTGGTTTGGAACAAACTTCACACGATGCCCATCGAAAAGCTGTTGGGGTCGGTTGATGTTCTCCACACTTCCGATTGGACAGAGCCTCCTTCCAGAGCATTTAAAGTAACAACCATTCACGACCTTGCTCCCATTCTGCATCCCAACTTGTTTCCAAGGGATACAATTCGGGACATTGTTCAAACACACAAATTAAGGCTTTCGTGGGTAAAAAAAGAATCTGAGAGAATAGTTGTGCCGTCGGTTGCGACTAAAAACGATCTGATTAATTTGGGTTTTACAGGTGATATTGTTAGAGTGATTCCGGAAGCCCCGGCAAACATTTTTAAACCATCTACGAATTACGAAATCGAAAAGTTAAAGAAAAGGTACAAAATATCTGGTAAATACGTTTTGGCGGTAGGAATAAACGTAAGGAAAAACACCGATAGGATTATTAAAGCCTTTGATTTGGCAGGAGCGGGAATGGATCTGAAGCTCGTTTTTGTCGGACATTCTAAATACTCTAAAATTGAAGAAACCAGAAATATAAGGGTTGCGGGACATGTCTCTTTTAATGAATTACCGGTTTTTTATTCCGGGGCAGAGGTTTTAGTTTATCCATCATTGTATGAGGGTTACGGAATGCCGATCCTAGAATCATTTGCCTGTGGAACTCCTGTGGTTACGTCTGATATTTCTTCGATGCCTGAGGTCGCAGGAGGAGCTGCGGTACTGGTGGACCCATATGACATCAACTCTATTGCCGAAGGAATTACTAAGGCGCTACGTGGACCTAAACGATTGATTACGGATGGGTTTGAGAGAGTTAAACAATTCTCTTGGGAGGCGACTGCCAAACAAACACTTGAAGTATATAATGAAGGAGTAAAATGATAATCGGTATAGATGGAAATGAAGCTAATATAGAAAAGAGAGTTGGTATAAACGAATATGCTTTTCAGATCCTTTGGAATTTGCAGAAACTACAGGAAAAAGAAGAAAATCCTCATAAACTTATAGTTTATCTTAAAAACGACCCAAGATCTGATATGCCGAAGGAAACGCAAAACTTTAAATATAAAGTTATTCCGAGTGTTGGGATTTGGGTAATGACAAAGCTTATTCCAAATCTATTGTTCGATCCGGCTAGACCGGACATTTTTTTCTCACCAAGTCATTATGTTCCTATGTTTGCTCCCATCCCCAAGGTTTGTTCAATTATGGACCTGGGATACCTCGAATATACGGGGCAATTTCAAAAAAAAGACTTTTGGCAGTTAAAGGTGTGGAGTGCTATTAGTATTTTAGTATCAAAGTCGGTCATTGCGATATCAAATAGTACAAAGAAAGACATTGTACGACACTATCCGTTTTCTAAAGAAAAAGTTTACGTTACTTACTTGGGTTTTGACCCAAAACGATTTAATCCTGACATTTCAGAAAAAGATGTGCGACGTGTCAAAAATCGGTACTCCATAGTTGATGACTATGTGTTATATCTTGGAACCCTCAAACCCAGCAAGAATATAGAGGGTTTGATAGATGCTTTTTCTCGAATCAGAAACACAAGGTATGGAATCAAGCTTGTTATTGCGGGAAAGAAGGGTTGGCTTTTTGATTCGATATATAAGAAGGTAAGCGAGTTGAAATTAAAAGACAAAATTATATTTACAGATTTTGTTTCCGATGAAGACAAACCGGCTTTAATAAAAGGGGCGAAAGTATTTGTATTGCCATCCTTCTGGGAGGGTTTTGGACTTGACGCGGTTAACGCTATGGCTTGCGGGGTGCCTGTGGTTGCGTCTGGTGTGGGTAGCCTTCCGGAAGTAGTAGGGAATGGCGGAATATTGGTTAATCCTACAGACGCAGAAAGCATAGCGAGCGGAATTTTAGAGGTGATAAATGCTTCTACAGCGAAGTATAATAGTATGATCGCCCGTGGTTTGGCTCAGGCGAAAAAGTTTTCTTGGGAAAAGACAGCCAGAGAAACCTTGAGGATTCTTGAGGGTGTTCGTTAGAATTTAGTTACCAATATTATGTTTAATGATAAAACCGGAAAAAATTTGACTCCGAGTCAGGCCTTGCCAAAAATATTTAATCGTTTGTATAATTATTTTTTGGATTTTGAGTTAATGGTATTAAGGTGGGCGGGCCATATACCATCTCATATTTTGAGGAAGCTTTTCTATATTCTGTCCGGTATGAAGATTGGAAAAGGTTCAGTTATCCACATGTGGGCAAACTTCTTTGATCCGAATAATATTGTTATTGGAGATGATACGATTGTCGGTGACCATGCGTT
Source organism: Candidatus Woesebacteria bacterium GW2011_GWB1_39_10 (assembly GCA_000993205.1). Lineage (GTDB taxonomy): Bacteria > Patescibacteriota > Microgenomatia > UBA8517 > UBA8517 > GWB1-39-10. Next base: position 132,320 of record LBVU01000004.1, on the reverse strand, counting down.
TTTAGACGGAAGAGACCGTTTGACAATTGGGAGCCATGTTGATATTGCATCGGGCGTCATGATTTATAACTCCGAGCACGATTTGGAGGGTGAAGATTTTTCTGCGAGAGTCGAGCCAGTTGCAATTGGAGACCATGTGTTTATTGGGCCGAGAGTGATTATTCTTCCGGGGGTAAAAATCGGTAAAGGCGCAGTTGTTGCTGCCGGAGCTGTCGTTACAAAAGATGTTTCGGATTTTGAAATTGTTGGCGGAGTCCCCGCCAAAGTTATTGGAGAACGCAAAAATAAAAATCCAAATTATAAATTAGGAAGGGCAAGACTTTTCCAATAAATGAATGAACCTAAATTTATTGAATTAAAAACTCAGGACCATTTAGTTCTCCCGGGACTTCTTTATGAAGTTAGTAATTCCGAAAAAATAGCGATTAATATTCACGGAAACGGAAGTTCCTCAATCTTTTACGACGAGAGTGAGCATAGAATGCTTCCCGAGGCACTCACAAACAATGGGATATCTCTTCTAAAATTTAACAATAGAGGTGCGCATATTATAAAAAAGTTGAACATTAATTTAAAAAAAATAAAAAAAGATAGAAAATCTTACGGGTGTGCTTACGAGATTATAAAAGAATGTGTATTAGATATTGACGGAGCTTTAGATTTTGTCAAAAGCTTGGGGTATAAAGAGTTTTATCTGATGGGAAAGTCAACGGGAGCTAATAAGATCTGCGTTTATAACCATTACAAACCCAAAAACGAATTTTCAAAATATGTGCTGATTTGCGGAGGTGATGATACAGGTATTTATTACGATCTTTTAGATGATAAAATGTTTTTTAAGCTTTTAAATAAAAGCAAAGAAAAAATACGAAAAGGGGAAGGTGAACAGATTATTGAAGAATTAATTAAATTTGATGAAATCCTTTCCAATAAAGGGTTTTTTGATGTCGCAAATCCTGACGGTGACTACAATTGTTTTCCTTTTTCTCAAGCGTTGGGATTGGCGAAAATATCCGAAAGGCCTTTGTTTAGATATTTTAAAGAGATAAATAAATCCTCACTCGTTGTTTACGGAGAAGACGACGAATATGCCTGGGGTGAAATACCTAAGTTAGTAAATATATTAAAAGATCTAAAGCCTCAATTCAAATACGAAATTATCAAAGACGCCGACCATGGGTTCAACGGAAAAGAAAAGGAATTAGCACAGATAGTTTCAGATTGGTTATAGAAATACTTAATTACTATATAGTAATTAAGTGATAATGGTATGAAGAAAATTTTAATATTGATAAGCGTTGTATTATCGGCAGTATTTTTATTCTATTTGTTGCTTCCGAATCCGGATTTTCCTATTCCTCCGTCGGATTCAATACAATCGGACGAACCGGCTGACCTGGAAACTCCGCAGAGACGTGGGTATTTTACAAATTTTACTCGGGAGCAAGTAATGGTGTGGTACAAAAACCAGTTTGACAGATCAGTAGTTTATAACATTCAGCTTCCTACCTATCGTTTAAATTATCCTCCGGAAAACGCCCAAACAATTATTCGTGATCAAACAAGAAGCACCTTTTTGGAACAGATAACACATCCGTTCAGAGAAAGCATTTATGTTAACGGATACGAACCTGCAAGCGAAGAAAATTATTCAGTAATTAACGGTCGAAAATTCAGGCAAAAGATAATTATAAAGTATGTTCCCAGCGTAGTGCCCGTACGTGTTGCGGTTTTTGCAGGGATAATATTTTTTGCTTGGGTGCTTATCGTATCCTGGGAACAGACGCTCTCTGATATTCGGGGCAAAAAAATTAAGGTATAATTCCAAATATGTCAGGAAAAAATATAGACATTTCAATCGTAATAGTATCTACAAATATTGAGGACATGCTTAGGGATTGTCTTGAATCCGTTTACAGGGCACTCGATGGAATATTCGGTGAAGTCATTGTTGTAGATAACGCCTCTACCGACAACACTCCCAATATGGTTGCAAGAGAGTTTCCTCAAGTAACTTTAATAAAAAAATATGAAAATCACGGATTTGGAGAAAACAACAATTATGGAATGAAGATTGCACGGGGGCGGTATGTTTTGCTTTTAAATTCCGATACTCTGATAATCGATAGAAAAATATTTAAAGAAATGATTGCCTGGATGGATGCGCATCCCAAAGTAGGCCTTTCCTCTTGTGCCCTTCTTAATTCCGATAGAAAAACCTTTCAGGGCTCCGGCGGATATTTCCCCACACTTCCAAGAGTTTTTGCCTGGATGACTTTTATTGATGACATTCCCGGGGTTGATAAGTTGATGAAGCCTTACCATCCGCTTCACCCCGGTTCTCCTTTTCATAAAAATGAGGCGTATTTCAAAAAAACCCAGAAGCAGGATTGGGTTACAGGAGCATTTTTTTTAATGCGTAAAAACGCCATGGATTCCGCAGGGCTTTTTGATGAAGACTTCTTTTTATATGTGGAGGAGGTTGAATTGGCATATAGATTTTATAAAACCGGTTGGGAATCCTGGTATTTACCTGAATGGAGAATAGTTCACTATGGACAAATGACTAACGGAAGCGAAAAGGCTACAATTTTTGAAATGCAGAACCTAAAACTTTTTTATAAAAAGCATTATTCTCGCTGGCAACTTCCTGTACTAACGTCTACTCTTAAACTTGGGGCCTTTCTTAGGATCTTATTTTATGGTTTAGTCGATTCTAAAATTGCCAAAATTTATGTCAAAGCTTTTGTCTCAATTTAACACAGTTTCAAAATATTTAATTGCAGCTGTTTTAATAATAGTTCCGCTATTTCCCAAATTTCCGCTTATTAATGTTCCCGGAACTTATGTCGCGGTACGTTTTGAAGATCTGCTTCTTTTAATTTTGGCTGCCTTTACCTTTATTAAGATTCTACCCAATTTTAAATCTTTTTTTAAAGACGAAATTGTACAGGCCTTTTTAATATTTTTCGGTGTGGGACTTTTGTCTGTTTTTGCAGGAGTGTATCTTACACGGACAGCGGGATTGACTCTTGGTCTTCTTCACTGGGCCAGAAGAATTGAATACGCAGTTCCTTTTTTTGCGGTACTAACACTTTTGTCTAAGGAAAAGGTGTCCGAAAATCTGGATTATTACATAAAAGTATTGTTTGTGGTGATTGTTGCAGTATTTATATACGGGGTTGGGGAAATGTATTTTCGTTTTCCTGTAATAATTACTCAGAATATGGAGTATTCCAAGGGCGTTGCCCTTTTTTGGACACCGGGAAGTCATATCAATTCAACTTTTGCCGGACACTATGATTTAGCGGCATTTATTGTTCTGGTTTTACCGATTTTTATTACCCTAATTTTTTTGTTGAGAGAGAAATTTAGTAAAATCTTATTTATAATAGCTTCTGGAGCCGGGCTCTGGCTTCTTATCAATTCTCTTTCAAGGACAGGTCAAATTTCGTATCTTGGAGCTGTTACTTTTGCTTTGATATTGGTCAAAAAATTTAAAGCGTTAATAATCGTTCTTGCTGTCAGTGTATTTCTGATTCTAATGTCATCTGGGGTTAATCAAAGATTTAGACAGCTAATAAAAGTTTTTGGAATGGCTAGTCCATCAATTACTGTATATGCAGACGAAGCAATCCTTCCTGTCCGGAGGGTTGATTTACAAGTGAAGACACCGTTACCAATTCCGGTAATCGAAGATAGATCAACATCTATTCGGTTAAACGTGGAATGGCCAAGAGCCATAAGGAGTTTTATGATTAATCCAATTTTAGGAACAGGCTATTCCTCGATTGATTTGGCAACAGACAATGACTATTTGAGAATTTTGGGTGAGACAGGGTTGTTTGGCTTTTTAGCTTTTTGGCTTGTCTTTCTTAGGATAGGAAAGATATTTACCAGTTCTATTCCAACAATTCGCAAATTAGACCCCCCCTCTCTTGGATTTGTGGTAGGTATTTCTGGAGGAATTTTGGGTACATTCCTGAGCATTTTCTTTATAGATTTGTTTGAAGCTTCAAAATTTGCTACACTTTTTTGGTTATTGTTGGGATTAGCTGTTTATGTGGTTAGAAATAAACAATATGAGCAAGAATAGTACCCTGTTTTTCAAGTCAGAATATTTTGAGTATTTAATTTTGTCAATAATTATAATTATGGGCTTCGTTGTGAGGCTTTACAAAATCCAAAGCCCTATAGCTGATTGGCATTCCTGGAGACAGGCGGATACTGCGTCTGTTACACGAATATATGTAGAAAATGGAATTAATCTCATTTACCCCAAATTTCACGATATTTCAAGCATTCAAACCGGTATATTTAATCCAAACGGATACAGAATGGTTGAGTTTCCATTTTATAATGCCATAGGGGCCGTGCTTGCAGTGAATTTTCAATCCATCTCTCTTGAAATTTTGTCCAGACTTGTTTCGATCATTTCCGCCGTTACATCCGGTTTTTTTCTATATTTAATTGGTAAAAGATTTATCGGTAAATGGGGAGGAATTCTGAGTGTATTTTTCTATTTATTCATTCCGTATAACATTTATTTTACCCGTGTAATATTACCCGACCCTATGGGTGTAACTTTTGGGATAATTTCACTTTGGCTGTTTGTCAGATTCTTTGACGATAAGGGGGATACTTATTTGTATCTTTCCGGAATATTTTTTGCAGCAATGCTTTTAATTAAACCCTATATGGGTTTTTACATCGTTCCGATATGTTACCTGGCGCTAAAAAAATATGAATTAAAGAAAATATTTAATGACAGGAAAATTCTTTTTAAGGCAATCACCTTTTTTGTATTGGCATTTTTGCCGTTCATACTTTGGCGAGCTTGGATATCAAGATTTCCTGAAGGAATTCCTTTCTATCTTTGGGCTTTTAACGGCGATAGAATCAGGTTTAAACCATCTTTTTGGTATTGGATTTTTGGAGAAAGACTGGGACACCTGATACTTGGTTCAATGGGCCTAATTCCATTTGTTTTCGGTGTTTTTAACACTAAGGTCAAAAACTTATTTATTCATTGGTTTTTGGCAGGAATATTTATGTATGTCGTAGCTGTGGCATCAGCTAACGTCATGCATGATTATTATCAGATTCCTTCAATTCCAGTTATTGCTTTGACCCTTGCGGCAGGATCTATCTATTTATGGCGTCAACAAACTTTTAATAAGTGGTTGGTAAGAATTATATTGGTTAGTTCTGTTTGGGTGATGCTCATTACAGGATGGAACCAGATTGCAGGAAATTACAATATTAATCATCCCGAAATTCTTGCTGCGGGCGCTGAAGTAGATAAAATTACTCCCAAAGACGCGATTGTTATAGCCCCTTACAATGGTGATACAGCATTTTTATATGCAACGAAACGTTCTGGCTGGCCTGCCATAGACGATTCCATTGATCGTGTGATAGAAAAAGGGGCCGACTATTATGTTTCAGTTGATTTAGAAAGCGCCGATACAAAAATGATGGTATCAAGGTTTAAGACAATAGAAAAAACCAATAAATATATAATTATCGATTTGCATCAAACTGTAAAAACCAAATGAAGATATTGATGCTCGTTCCATTTCTGCCAATCGATCAAATGTCCGGAGGACAAACGCGTTGGTATCATTTGATTAAACTCCTCTCCAAAAAACACAACATAACTTTGATGTCCCTAATTAAAGACAACAAAGAAAAAGAATATTTGCCGGAAATAGAAAAATATTGTGAAAAAGTAATGGTTTTTAAAAGACCAAAGTCACCTTGGACTTTTAGGAATTTATTTTTGACAGCCATCAGTTTTAACCCATTGGTGGTTATCCGCAATCTGTCGTTGGACGAGAGAAGTGCAATAAAAAAAGAACTTACCAACAATAAATACGATGTAATTCATGCTGAGACATTTTATGTCATGCCACATATTCCCAAGACTTCTGTCCCGATAGTTTTGGTTGAACCCACTATTGAGTTTTCGGTTTATCAACACTATGTGGATAACGAAGTATCATTTTTCTTTAAACCAATATATCTATTTGATGTAATTAAATTGAAATTTTGGGAAAAGTTTTACTGGAAAAGAGCAAGCCGCCTTTTTGCAGTGTCGGTAGAAGACAAAAAAATTATGCAAGATGAAATACCAGGAATAAAAGTAGGGGTTATTCCAAACGGAGTCGACGTAGATTATTTTGAGGAGAAAAAGGTTTTAAGAAAGTTTCCCCCAAGGGCTTTGTATCACGGTGACTATAAATGGATGCAAAATGTTGAAGCTGTAAACATATTAATTAAAGAGATATGGCCGGTAGTAAGAGCAAGGGTTAAAGGTGTCAAACTTTGGATATCAGGGAGAAATGTTCCGGAGAAAATAATTGAATTTTCTAAAAAATATAATGATATAGAAATAAGTGAGTCACTTAAGGATAACAGAGATGCGTATAAAGCAGCGTCTGTTCTTGTTACCCCGATTATGAGCCCCGGTGGAACACGGCTTAAAGTTTTAGAGGCGATGGCTTCGGGACTCCCCGTTGTTTCAACACCAGTTGGCGTGGCGGGTTTGGGAATAACGCAGGGGAAACAAGCTCTGGTGTCACAAAATATAAAAGATTTGGCAGAGATGACAATAAACGTTTTAAGTAATAAAAAATTAGCAGAAAAACTTGCGTCGGAAGGCAAATCTTTTGTATCTGCCAATTTTGATTGGCATTCCATTGTTTCAAGGCTCGACAAAGCCTATTCCGAGTTGTTAGAATAAACCATGATCAAACCGTTACTTTCTGTAATAATTTTGAATTACAATACAAAAGAACTTCTTGAGGATTGTTTGAATTCGGTTGAATTACATTCAAAAGAAGTTCCCATGGAAGTTATTGTTTCGGATAATGCTTCAACCGACGGAAGTCCGGATATGATTAAAAAAAAGTTCCCTTGGGTAAAATTAATAGAGGGGCCGAATGAAGGATTTTCGAAAGGCAACAATCGTGCGAGACCGCTTGTTAAGGGTGAGATGATACTTTTTCTAAATCCCGACACTTTGGTACATGAGAATGTTTTTGCACTCACCGTGCGCTATCTAAAAGAGCATCCCAAAGTTGGTGCTGTTACATGTAAATTGGTTCTACCGGACGGCTCAATGGATAAAGATGTAAGGCGTAGATTTCCGGTCCCCAGGATTTCTTTTAATAGATTAATTTTAGGTAAAACCCGCGAATATTATTACGAAGATATCCCGGATACGTCTACTCACGAAGTGGAAGCGATTCAGGGAGCCTTTTTCCTAAGTTGGAAGAAAATATTGGATAAAGTCGGCTGGTTTGATGAAGGGTATTTTTTTGATGGGGAGGATGTGGATCTTTGTTATCAGATCCACAAATTGGGTTACAAGTTGATCTATTATCCTGATGCATATATTACTCACCTCAAAGGGGTTACAAAAGGAAAGGTTGCGAAATGGAAATTCAAAGTTACTCCCATACAAAGGAAAAAAATCAGACTTGCAGGAGTTGCCTCGATGGAAAGATTTTTCAAAAAAAATTTGTGGGGAAAATATCCGGTTTGGTTTGATTATTTTGTGCTCTTTGGAATTAACATTTTTAAAATTATCCGTTATGTTCGTGTGGTTCTCCTTTCTTCGTATTAATGAAAATATTGATTGACGGCCGGCTTTACGGTTTGGAAAATGCAGGGTTGGGTAGATACCAAATCAATCTTATCGCGGAACTGGCCAAAATTGATGTCAAAAATGATTACATTTTGCTTCTCCGGAAAAAATATTTTGATACTCTGAAACTTCCGAAAAATTGGAAAAAAGTTTTGGCTGACTTTCGTCATTATAGTTTGTACGAACAAGTAAAACTTCCGGGTTTAATTAATAAAGAAAATCCTGATCTTGTGCATTTCCCCCACTTTAATGTTCCAATTTTTTATCGGGGGAAATTTATTGTTACTATTCACGATATGTTGATGCACGATTTTGCCGGTCTTTCCGCCTCAACATTACCCGGACCGCTTTATCTTTTTAAACAGGCCGTATACAAATTTGTTTTCAGAAGAGCTGTATTTGCTTCTTTCCGAATAATAGTACCGTCATATGCAGTTAAGGAAGGTTTGAAGAAATATTATAATATCCCAGATTCAAAAATAGAGATAATATATGAAGGGTTTGATAAAAGGATAGTTCAGGGTGAAACAAAGGTTAACAGCCCGTACTTTATTTATGTTGGAAATGCTTATCCGCATAAAAACCTTGATCGTTTAGTAGAAACGACAGTATTACTTAACAAAAATTCAGACAAGAAAATGATGTTGTTAATTGCTTCGGCCAGGGACGTTTTTATCAGCAGATTGGAAGAAGTGATAGATAAATTTGGTGCCAGCCAGTTTGTAAAACTTCTGGGTTTTGTTTCTGATGAGAAACTAGGAGGCTTATTCAAAAATTCAATTGCGTTTGTTTTTCCGTCACTTTCGGAGGGGTTCGGTCTTCCCGGGCTTGAGGCAATTAGTTCAGGGACACTTCTTTTGGCCTCTCAAATTCCGGTCTTCAGAGAAATTTATGGTAAAAATGCAATTTATTTTAATCCACTGGACATTTCTTCAATTGAAAAGGCGATGAAGAATGCATTGGAGATGGACACTCAGGAACGCAGAAGGCGTATTGAGGAGGGCCAAAAGTTTTCAAAACGCTATTCTTGGGTTAAAATGGCCAAAGAAGCCCTGGAAATTTATGAAGAAGCAATCAAAAAAGAGAGTAGTGATAATATACGACAGAGTAAATAAATGGGGGGGCGCTGAACGCGTTCTTCTTGCCCTTCACGAAATTTTCCCGGACGCACCTCTCTATACTTCGGTTTATGATAAAAAGAAAGCCAAGTGGGCAAAAGTCTTTCCAAAGGTCGTAACCTCGTTTTTGCAAAAAGTTCCTTTTATTAAATTAACGCACGAACTTTTTGGTTGGTTAATGCCTCTGGCTTTTGAATCGTTTAATTTTGACGAATACGACGTGGTTATGAGTGTAACTTCTGAGGCCGCAAAAGGAATTAAGACAGGACCAAAAACACTTCATCTATGTTATTGTCTGACACCAACACGCTATCTTTGGAGTTCGCATGATAGTTACTTCAAGAATCCTCCGCCCGTATTTAAATTTTTTCCTTTTTTTTGGACTATTTCAAGACCGTTTGTGTTTTTCCTCAGAAAGTGGGATCTAGTTGCATCAAAGCGACCGGATGTTTTAATTGCCATTTCCGGTGAAGTTCAAAAAAGAATTAAAAAGTATTACCGTAGAGATTCTGAAATAATATTTCCTCCTGTAAATACTTCATTACTATATAGTAATGAAGTGGTCGAACGAAAATATTTCTTGATTGTTTCAAGACTTGTCGGATATAAGAGGGTTGATTTGGCTATCGAGGCGTTTAACAAACTAGGATATCCTCTGATAATCGTTGGTACGGGAAGAGATGAAAGACAACTAAAGAGAAAAGCTAAAAACAATATCAAATTTGTCGGGGAGGTATCGGAAAAAGAATTGGTCCAGTACTATTCCGGCGCAAAAGCCTTTATAATGCCGCAAGAAGAAGACTTTGGAATTGTGGCAATTGAAGCACAGTCGATGGGTGTTCCTGTAATTGCTTATAAAAAAGGGGGAGCAATTGATACTGTCATTCCCGATAAAACAGGTATATTCTTTGATGAACAAAACTCTGAAAGTTTGACGAAGGCAGTAAAGAGATTTGAAAAAATGGAGTTTTTAGTTGATAATCTACATACGAATGCAAAAAGATTCTCTAAACGGAACTTCCAAGAAAGATTCCTCAGGCTCATATAAGGATCATTTGTATGCCTTGATTCTCGCAGGAGGTGGAGGAACACGTCTTTGGCCGAGATCGCTAGAAAAATCCCCCAAACAGTTTCTGAAGCTATTTGGCGGAAAAACATTGGTGGAGATTACCGGTGAAAGATTAAGTAAAATGCTTCCTTGGGAAAAAATATATGTTGTTACCACCACCAAAGCGTATGGAGACGAGATAAAAAAGCTTTTACCAAAAGTTCTAATTGAAAATATAATCGTTGAGCCTGAACGAAAAGACAGTGCCGCAGCGCACGCGTTAGGTGCTATTTACATTTTGAATAAGGATCCTAACGCTGTCATCATTAACGCAGCCTCAGATCACTTTGTTACGCCGCAGTTAAATTATGAAAATACGATGTTCGCTGCGAGTAAATATTCATACGAAAATAATTGTCTAATGGCCATTGGTATCAAGCCACTTTATCCACACACCGGCCTTGGACATCTTAAAAAGGGTGAAAAAGTGGCCGTTTCAGAGGATCGGTATGTTTTTAAAAGGGACGAACATGTTGAAAAACCACCTTTAGAACTAGCCAAAAAATATACTGACTCTGGTGAATATTTTTGGAATGCCAATCATTATGTTTGGCGTGCCGACACATTTTTGAAAGAGGTCGAGATTCACGCTCCAGGGTTATTTAGTGGAATGATGACCATAAAAGAGCATTTTGAAAAACCTGATGAAAAAGATGTGTTGGCAAAAGAATACTCCAAGTTTGAGAAAATATCTGTAGACTATGCAATTTCCGAGAAAACAGCTAACTTTTTTATGATACTTGCTGACTATAATTGGACAGACATTGGAGATTGGAATGAAGTTTGGAAAAATCTTCCAAAAGACAATGGTGGCAATGTGATTATTTCCGGAGATGAAAAAGGAGGAGAAGTTATAAATATTGATACGACTGACGCCTTAATTCAGACGGACGGTCGTCTTATAGCAGTAATAGATGTAGACAATGTTGTAATAGTTGATACCAAAGAGGCTCTTTTGGTTATGTCCAAAAGCCATGCCCAAGATGTAAAAAAGGTGGTTGAGAAATTGAAGGCGGAAAATAGAACGGAGCTGCTCTAATATAATCCTGTTATGTATTACAATTCTGTAAAAAGATTAATGGACATATCAATGTCCATTTTTTTGATTACTCTTTTTTCACCGATAATGTTTTTTACTGCAATGGTCATTTGGATATCTTCCCCAGGGCCCGCTCTTGTTGAAAAAGCAAATAAACATATGAAGAGGATAGGTAAGAATGGTAAGATTTTTCGTTTATATAAATTCCGTTCAATGCCGGTCAATTCTGACTATCTTATTACTAAAGACCCCAGGTTCAAGAAACTCTATATAGAATGGAAAAGATCGAACTTTAAACTGCACAATGACCCAAGAGTCAGCAAATTCGGGAAATTTATAAGAAAGTATTCAATAGACGAAATGCCACAGCTTTTTAATGTTTTAAGAGGAGAAATGAGTATCGTAGGACCAAGGCCATATCACGCGGACGAGATATTTGAACAGCAAAAAAGGTACAAAGGGACCGAAAAGTATGTAAAGGAAACCCAAACTGTGAAGCCTGGGATTACCGGATACTGGCAAGTTACAGGGCGAAGCAATATTAATTTTGATAAAAGAATAAGGATGGATGCAGACTACGCCTGTAGAAAATCGTTGCTAACGGATTTATTTATTATTTTTAGAACCCCTTTTGCAATGATAACCGGAGTTGGCGCAGTGTGATATTTATAGTGCTTCTCGAATTACAATCTTTGTTATATGATTAATATTATGCAAAACGATGGCGGAGGTTTGCCCAAAATAAATTTAGATGAAAAATTGCCTATACAAACGGGAGAATCTTCCATATTGGTTCCTAAAATAGAAGTTTTACAAGAAAACGTTTCGCCTCAGCCGCAGGTTAAATCCGGTAAGACCAAAAAAGTTTGGTTAATGGTCCTGATATTTTTCTCGGTTTTTCTCATATACAATCTTGTCGTCTGCTTTTTGATCTATCAGAAAGGGGTTAAACTCGCCACTTCGTTAAATCAACTTTCAGTAGCTGCCCAAAGTAAAGATTTGGCTAAAATAAAAGTTGGACTTGATCAAACAAACATTAATTTGGGCAATTTTCGGACGGCCTATAAATTTATCTTTTGGGCTAAGATTTTGCCGTTTGTCGGTCCATATGTAAAGGATGGGGACCATGCAGCTACTGCTGCGAAGGCTGGGATCGAAGCTGGGCAGATTGTCGTTACAACGATCGAGCCGTATTCTGATTTGTTGGGCTTGCAGGGCGGGGTTTCTCCCATTCTGGGGGCAAAAACAGGCGAACAGACCACCCAAGACAGAATCGATTTTATTATCAAAACGATTCCGGACCTTTTGCCAAAGATTGATAGTATTTCTGCAAAAGCAAAAACCATAAATGATGAAATTTCGCAAATTGTCCCTAATAGATATCCGGAAGTTTACAAAGGTAAAAAAATCCGATCTCAAATTAAAACTATCCAGGGTCTGGTGGAAGAGGTTTCGGGGTTTATTGTCAATGGTAAACCCATGCTTGAAAATGCCCCCTATATTCTTGGAATGGATTCCCCGCGGACATATATGATACTTTTTCAGAACGATAAAGAGATTAGGCCAACCGGAGGTTTTATGACTGCGTATGCAATGATGAAAGTAGATAAAGCCAAATTCGAACCGGTATCATCAAATGATATTTATAATTTGGACGCTCAATACAAGCCATCCATTCGTGCTCCGGAACCGATTATTAAATATATTAAGGGTCCTTATATTCTTTCTCAGAACTTGCGTTTGCGGGACATGAATTGGTCTCCGGATTTTGGTGTAAGTATGCAAACTTTTAGCTCTGCTATCAGCAAATTAGGATTGGGCAACATTGATGGAATTATTGCGGTAGATACACAGCTTCTTACGAATTTGCTTGATGCGATTGGTCCGATCGGTGTACCTGGTTTTGGAAATTTCAGTACGAAGATCGACCCGGAGTGTAGTTGTCCGCAAGTTATTCACGAACTGGAAAGTTTTGCGGATATTGAAGGGCCGATAATATGGGATCCTTTGACCGGAAAAATAATTTTACGTCCACCAAATTCAGACAATAGAAAAAGGATAATAGGCCCTCTAATGAACTCAATTTTGGCCAATGCTTTTGGACAACCAAAAGAAAAACTTCCCGCGCTTTTTGAAGCCGGTTTTAAATCTCTTATCGAGAAACATGTTCTTTTCTACATTTTTGATCCTAAAGTGGAAACAGCCGTCTCGGATTTTGGGCTTGGAGGGACGATTAGAAATTATGATGGAGATTATCTTCATGTTAATGACGCCAATTTGGGGGGGCGTAAATCAAATCTTTATGCGACAGAAGATGTGAATCAAGATATTAAAATAGGTTCGGATGGGACCGTGACAAAAACTTTAACAATTACTTATAAAAATCCCATGAAACAGGACGGATGGCTTAATTCTGTCCTACCTACCTGGGTAAGAGTATATGTGCCTCAGGGGAGTACACTTATTACATCCGAAGGATTAGATGCGAAGACCGATCCCTACGATGATCTGGGTAAGACTGTTTTTGCCGGATTTTTCCAACTTAGACCTGAAGGGGTATCTAAGATTACATTTGAATATAAGTTGCCGTTTAAGGTCTCCAAAAATTATAAACTTTTGATTCAAAAACAACCCGGTACTGACGGATTTTTGTATTTAATTAAGCTTGGTAAACATTCAGAAGAATTTTATTTAAAAACAGACAAGGAGCTGAAAATAGGGTTGTAGTATATAGTATATAGTAATCTTCAATGAAACCTCATAGTTATACTTCAGAAGGAATTGTTCTCGCTAGACGTAATTTTGGTGAAGCAGACAGAATCCTTATAATATTCAGCAAGAACCTTGGCAGATTGAGTTTACTTGCAAAAGGGATCAGAAAACCAAAAAGCCACAAAAGGGGGCACCTGGAAGTTTTTAGCCTGATCAATTTTCAAGCCTCGACCGGGCACGGCTTAGATTATATGACTGAAGTTGAAATGATTGATGACTTCAAGGAGATTCGAACCAGTTTGAACAAGGTGTCATTGGCCTATTATTTTGCCGAAATTATCGGACGTATTACTCATGACGGAGAAACTAATGTTGATTTGTTTAATTTAATTCTCAGATATTTAAACAAACTCAAAAAAACTAAGAAACTCAAAGACCTTCGTATGGACTTTATTTTGAATCTTTTAACTACCTTAGGTTTTTGGCCGGAAGGTAAGACTCTTACAGATGCCGATCAAAAACTGGAGGAGGTAATTGAGCGAAAAATTTTCTCTCAAAGAGTGGGGAAAAGAATGGTATCATAATATTGTATGGAAAAAGACAACATCCTATCTGTTCACGGGCTAAAAGTTAAATTTGATAATCATGTAATTTTAGATGACATTAGCTTTGAAATTAAAAGAGATGATACATTGGCCATAATCGGCCCAAATGGCGCCGGTAAATCAGTTCTTTTCAGGGCGATCTTGGGACTTATTCCGTTTGAGGGCAAAGTTGAATGGGCGCAAAATATTAATGTTGGTTATGTTCCCCAAAAGCTTTTTATCGGCAAGGACCTTCCCTTAACTGTTGCAGAGTTTTTACAATTTAAAGAAAAAAAGATAGATAAAATCCACGAAGTTCTTTTAGAAGTTGGTTTTCAAAAAGAAGCTGAGCATTTACATAATGACAAACGAGTTTTAAGAACCAGGATCGGTGCGCTTTCGGGCGGAGAACTTCAGAGAGTTTTAATTGCTTACGCCCTTTTAGGGGACCCACAGGTACTTTTATTTGACGAACCAACCGCCGGGGTCGATATAACCGGAGAGGAAACAATTTATTCTTTAATTCATAAACTTCAGGAAAAAGCAGATCTGACTATAATATTTATCTCACATGAACTTCAGGTAGTTAATCATTATGCCTCAAATGTGCTTTGCCTTAACAAAGAAAAAATATGTTTTGGGCCGCCTTTGAAAGTTATAGATAAAGAAACGCTGACAAAAATGTACGGAGAAGAGGTAAATTTATATCGTCATCATGAACACTAATCTCGGTTTAATTTTATTGGTGGGAGCACTTATAGGAGCAACCTCCGGATACTTGGGAAGTTTTATGGTTCTTAAACGGATGTCGCTGGTCGGGGACGCTCTAAGTCACGTAGCTCTCCCCGGAATTGCAATTGCTATAACTCTCGGAATTAACCCGCTTTTAGGGGCTTTGGTTGCCCTTGTCATTGCAACTTTTGGTATTTGGTATTTGGGTGAACATTCCGAAGTTTATCCCGAGGCATTAGTTGGAGTATTTTTTACTGCGAGCCTTTCGTTGGGACTTTTACTTACTCCGGAACCGGAATTACTTGAGGCACTTTTTGGGAATATAGACAAAATAGGGATAATGGATAGTGTTTTAACAATTATTGGAGCGATTATCATATTTATTGTTACGTTTATATTTTCTAAAAAACTTCTCCTTGGTATAGTTTCTGAAGATTTGGCCAAATCTCAGGGAATTAATGTCGCAAAAGTAAATCTTGTCTACCTTCTGTTGGTGGCTCTTGTGGTAGCTCTAGGGGTTAAATTTTTGGGGACTTTATTAACAGGGGCGATGGTAATTATTCCTGCTGTGACGGCAAAAAATCTATCAAAAAGCATCAAACAATTCCAACTGTATTCGATTATTCTCGGGGTTGTTTCATCTTTTTTGGGAATTTTTCTTGCAAAATATATTGGTATTTCTTCCGGTCCCGCGGTGGTACTTACAAGTATTTCAATTTTCCTCCTTAGTTATATTTTCAAAAATAAATAACATTAAATCAGCTTGCAACACCTTATTCAACTCACTATATTGGTATGTATTAATATAGTGAAAGCCAATACGTCATCTTTGTACTATCGTACTAGTACAGTGATACGGATTTGTTCCAGGTTTTTCAAGGATTTATTTTTCCGAGAAATGGTGATATATTTCAATTAATGAAGATTGTCATTTTTAACCCTCAAGACAGTTTTACTTCTGACCAGCAAAAACAGCTTTCCAATTTTGGCGAGGTTTTATATACAAAAACACGGGGCACTCTTCCGATAGAAAAACTTTTGGAAATGGCAAAAGATGCTGATATCGTTGGCTGTGACCCCGACCCGCTAGGTGGTTTTGAAAAAGCAAAAGATAAACTAACTCAAATAATAAAATCCTTACCAAATTTGAAAGGGATTTGTCTTTCTACAACTTCTTTTGGCTGGGTAGATCTTGAACTCTGCAGAGAGAGAGAGACTTACCAGTAAGCAATGTCCCAGGGTATTCAAAAGAATCAGTTGCGGAACAGGCTATTGCATTTTTATTGGACGCCTCAAAAAGAATCTTTCTCTCTGATCGTAGAACTGCAAAAAATAAATACGTTCTGACTCAAGGATTTGAATTAAAAGGGAAAACCTTGGGTGTGGTTGGCCTTGGGAATATCGGAGGCCGTGTTGCAGAACTTGGAAAATGCAATTGGATTTAAAGGGTTTGCTTGGTATACAAAAGAGGCTTTAGAAAACCTCTATGAAATTTGGATAAGTAATTTTTCTGACTTTCTAAAAACTCCGCGGACGTGAGTAATTTGTAAATAGAAGTATAATTAGATTATATGGATTCTAAACTTGCGATATTTAATGGCTCCAAAATTCGTAGAGCTTGGGATGAGAAAAAAGAGAAATGGTATTTTTCGGTTGTGGATGTAGTTGGAGTCCTTATAAACCAATCAGATTTTCAACTAGCTAGAAATTATTGGAAAGTGCTAAAAAACAGACTGGTCAAAGAAGGAAGTGAAACGGTTACAAAATGTAACCGGTTGAAAATGATGGCCGCAGACGGAAAGCTGAGGCTAACTGATTCAGCAGATACAGAAACGCTTTTTAGAATTATTCAATCTGTTCCATCGCCTAACGCTGAGCCTGTTAAGTTGTGGTTGGCAAAAGTTGGTTACGAAAGAGTACAAGATATTTCAGACCCTGAAAGATCAATAAATCGAGGGAGGAGTTATTGGCAGAAAATGGGAAGAAGTGAAAAGTGGATTCAACAAAGAATGATGGGGCAAGAGATCAGAAATAAATTAACAGATTATTGGGCAACTCACGAAATATCAAAACAAGAAGAATATGCACTTCTAACAAATATAATTCATCAAGAATGGAGCGATTTAACAGTGAAGGAGCATAAAAAGTTGAAGAATTTAAAAACTCAAAACTTGCGCGATCACATGAGCGATGCTGAATTAGTTTTTACTGCTTTGGCCGAGCTTTCGACACGGCAAATAGCGGAAACAGAAGAAGCAAAAGGTGTTAAAGAAAATATAATGCCTGCCAATAAAGGTGGTAGAATTGCGAAAAATGCACGCATGGAACTTGAAAGCAAAACCGGAAAGAGTGTCGTTACTGGAGAAAACTTCATAGGTAATGTAAAATCTTCAAACAAACTTAAATAGGTTCTTTTAAATAAATATGGCAAAAATGTTTGAAGTAATATTTGATACAGAAACAAAAAAGTTTTTTGATGAGATAGATGGGTATGATGCCAGCAAACTTGGTGTTTCCATCGCCTCAGTCTATTCTCGAACGCTGGATGGGGATTTCAAAGTGATTGATGGTAAAATGCAATCATTTTGGGAGAAAGATTTTAATGAAATGTTCAAACTGTTCGAAAGGGCGGACAGAATAATAGGGTTTAATTCTATTGGTTTTGATGTTCCCGCACTTTCTCCTTATTTTCCGGGGCATTGGTCCAAACTTAAACATTTTGATATTCTCGACTCAATTAAAAAAATTGAAGGCAAAAGAGTATCGCTTGATTCGTTAGCAAAGGCAACGTTGGGGAGTAGAAAAAACGATTCGGGGGAGAACGCAGTTAAATATTGGAAAGCGGGCGACACTGAAAGCCTGGCAAAATTAAGGAAATATTGTGAGATGGATGTAGAAATCACAACTAAAATTTACGACCACGCCCTCCAAAACGGATTTTTAAAATATATTGATTTTTGGAATGAAACTCATGAAGTAAAATTGGATTTTTCCTATCCAAAAATTGATACTACAACAATTCAAAATAGTTTATTTTGAAATTAGTTCACCCTGGCAATACTGATTAGCGTTTTAATCTTATCTTCTTGTAGCAAGTCTTCTTCCGTGACAGAGTAATTCTCTCCCTCGTCGGCAATTGCCCGGCACGATTCGGCAATCTCCGTCAGATTGACTTCCCGCCCTTTAGCAAGCGGGCAATCTATCTCGTAAACGCAGCGACGCTTTTTCGAAAAGTTCATTGTTTTTAGATAGTCGTATAATTCGCATGACATATTAGCCGTTATTGTACTAAAAAACTCATAAATGGCAAATCTAGTATAATAAGTCGAATGAAGTTTTTTGCAAAATCGATCCTGTTTATTATTTTTGTTCCTCTATTTTTGATCGGCACAGTGGCCGCGACAATAAAGTATCAACTCCTTATTCCGGTTTTTTGGCAAAAAAATTTCGATCAGGGGAATGTTTACAACAACCTTTCTCAAACACTCAAAACTTATACAGAAAAGCAGATTGTTAAAGAGGGGGGAAGGATATCTGACGTCAAGATTTTGACCGATTTAATTAATCCAACTAACGTAAAAGATCTTATAGATAGGAATCTAATTAATATTTTGAGTTTTGCAAATGGCCATGCCAGGGAAATAATTGTATATATTCCCATCAGCAAGCTCCCGAAAGGATTTATTCCCAAAGATTTGGGAATAAATGAACAAACATCACTCACCACATTGCTTTCGAAATTTAACATGCCTATTAACCGAAATCAAATTCAATGGATTTCGGTAATTGGAAGAACTTCATCCCTATTGTCGATTGGGTCCATAGTGATGCTTGTAATTTGTATGTTACTTTTTGTTATCCTTACAGATGTTGGCAACAGGTTTACATTTGCCGGTGTCACACTTCTTTTGACCGGGATTTTGTCTTTTTTAGTTTGGAAGCTAACAGGTAGTTTTGTGGGTAGTTTGACAACAAACTTGAAAAGCCCAGCGGCTTTAGAAAAACAAATAGTTGCTATCGTTGCTCAACCTGTGTTGACAGAAATTGCAAAAACTTGGCTGCTTGTCGGTATTGCGTTCACAATTTTTGGGATAGCCTTATTTTTCATTAAAAAACCGGAGTGGAGTGCCAAAAAATCTGGTGTATAATCGTGATTATGGTACGGGACAAATATTCCGCTGTTTGGGTTTCCCACTCTTCAATTTCGGATTTCCTGAAGTGTCCCAGGGCCTACTTTTTGCGTAATGTCTATAAGGATCCTGCAACCGGTCACAAAATTACTGTCGTTACCCCACCGCTTTCGCTTGGCACAGCAGTTCATGAAGTAATTGAGTCGTTGGCAGTACTTCCCGTGGAAGAAAGACTAAAAATATCACTAGTTAAAAAATTGGATCCTGTGTGGCTTAAATTTAGCGGTAAAAAAGGTGGTTTTAGAAATTATACGGAAGAAATTGGCTACAGAGATCGGGCAATCAAAATGCTAATGAATTTACAGGAAGATCCCGGGCCAATATTAGAGAAGGCTGTAAAAATAAAGACCGGAACATTGAATTTGCCCAATTATTTTTTATCAATCGAAGAAAATATAATTCTTTGTGGCAAGATTGACTGGCTCAAATATGTAGATGCGGATGATTCTGTTCATATAATCGACTTCAAAACAGGGAAGTACGAGGAGCGTGAAGATTCCTTACAACTCCCGATTTACCTCTTGTTGGCAACAAACACGCAAACGAAAAAAGTTTCGGGGACCTCTTATTGGTATTTAGACCGCGACCCTCCTTCGCATGAAGCTTCCAACTTCGCTAAAGCTACGTTGGACAAGTCGGAAGGGCAAGGTGGACTTGTGGAAAAGAAACTACCTGAAATAAAAGAGTCGTATAAAAAAGTTTTGGAAATTGCCAAAAAAATTAAGCTGGCGCGTTTGAAAAATGAATTCGTTTGTCCAACAGGAGGTTGTCATAATTGCAGACCGCTTGAGAGGGTTTTGCGTGGTGAAGGCGAGCTGGTTGGAGGAAGTGAGACAAAACAGGATGTGTATATCCTGCCTCAATGATAGAAAGAAAACTGACGGAAGAGAAAAAATTGGGTGGAAGCGATATTGAATTCCGTGAGGAGTATGAAACAGACGATTCAAGACCTTCATTCAATAAAAAAGATCATTTCGAAAGATCTCTGAGTCACCAACCCAATCATTTGAAAGTTGTTAAAAAAGTTAAATTATTTAAGGAGGTCTCCGAAGCCTTTTTTAAGAGTTTCTACAACTGATTAGCAATGAAGCCTTTAATTTGTGAGAAATCAAACATTCCAGCCTTGGGATAAAGAATATACGCACCTTGACTTGATTTTCCTTCGCTTAAGACATTGTCTAAATTTAAATGAATGTCTGTAGTTTTATAGTCGCTTGTTGGGCCTATTACTTCTATTAAATTTCTAATTGCGGCGATATTCAAATTTGTTCTGACAATTTTAGATAACGTATCGATTGTTTGGTCTGTTTTATCTAAAGCACGGAGGGAAATAAGTTTTGCCAAAATTCCCTTGAGGACCGCGAATTGCCGCTCACTTCGGCCAAAATCGCTATCCCCATGCCGCGAACGGACAAATTTTAGAGCAGTTGTGCCGTCTAAATTTGCCGGCCCCGCGTCAAAATGTAAATGTTCGTAACGGCAGGCAAACTGGATTTCAAGTTGATAATCTGAATACTTGGCCTTGAGCTGAAGTATTTCAGCTTCTGTTTTGCCGCAAGTCTCGTTTTCAAGTCCCGCGATAGGGTAGAACGGATCGTCAAAAGTTTTTGGAACCGTAAGGGTAATGCCACCAAGATTGTCTATTAATTTTATTAATCCACCAAAGTCAATTGAGACAAAGTAGTCGGTAGGCAGTCCCGTAACATCTTTAATAACTCCGCCCTCGTTTTGAAAACCATTGATTGAAGCTTCAGCGTTTATCTTGTGATTTCCGGAAACCCACAAGTCTCGTGGAATGGAGATTATAGCTGCGGTTTTTTTGTTGGTATTAACATGTACGACAATAATACTGTCTGTTAGCAGAGATCCTGCGTGTCCCACTCCGCCATATCCCAACAAAACCGTGTTATAAACACCTTTTTCCGGTGTGATTTCCGGTGCTGCGGCAAAAACAATCGGGTTCGGGGAGTTCGTTGAAGAAATTAAGGCCTTTTGAGGAAGAGGAGTTGGAGTAAAGATCTTTGATAATTTAAGACTAAGGTAAGATATAAAAAATCCTAAAGCAAAAATTCCCGTAAGCAATATCCCAATCAAAATATTTTGCCAATTTGACTTGATCTGTGTAAGCATCTTGAAATTAATTATACATTAGGTTTAAGATGAGAATGATGGATCTGTCCTGGTACAACACTCTCAACAAACCGTTTTTTACTCCACCCAGCTGGCTGTTTGGCCCCGCTTGGACAGTTCTCTACATTTTAATGGGGGTGTCGGCATATCTTGTTTGGAAAAAGGGATTTAAAAAGAAACAGATAAAAGAAGCTCTAAAAATTTTTGCAATTCAGTTCGTTTTAAATCTTTCGTGGTCCCCAATATTTTTTGGAGCTAAACAGATTTTTCTTGCGCTTATTGTAATAATTATCATGTGGATTATTATATTCAAAACAATCAAAGTTTTTGCAAAGATTGACAAAACCGCTTCGTATCTTCTTTATCCATATATATTATGGGTAAGTTTTGCAACTATTCTCAACTTCTCCGTTTGGCTTCTAAATAAATGAGATTTCGGATATAATCATTCTATGGACTTGAATGTTCACACTAGCGTGATGGAAAAAGTAACTTCACTCGCAAAGCGTCGTGGATTTATTTTCCAAGGCAGCGAAATTTATGGCGGTTACCAGGGGTTCTGGGATTATGGCCCTCTTGGGGTCGAACTAAAAAATAACGTTAAAAAAGAATGGTGGAAGACTATGGTTTACGGACGCGAGGACGTAGTGGGGATCGACGCAGCCATAATCATGAATCCGGTGGTTTGGGAAAAGTCGGGACATCTTAAAGCTTTTTCAGACCCGCTTGTAGAATGTAAGGTTTGTCACAGGAGAGTTCGCGCCGATAACGACGAGGCGATTAAAGACCACGAAAATTCTCATCCGGATGAAAAAGACATATGGACGGATGCAAAGACTTTCAATTTGATGACAGAGGTTCTACTTGGGACGACGGAACCCAAAGAAAAATCGTATCTTAGAGGAGAGATAACTCAAGGAGCATTCGTTAATTTTGAAAATGTCATTAATTCGACTCGCATTAAAGTACCATTCGGGATAGGGCAAATTGGTAAAGCGTTTAGAAACGAAATAACTCCGGGAAACCTTACTTTCCGTTCAAGGGAATTTGAACAAATGGAGCTTGAATATTTTGTAAAACCTGACGATGACGCCAGTGCAAAAACCTTCGACGAATTTAAGGAAGTTAGAATTAATTGGTATAAAAATTTGGGGATAGATCCTGAAAAACTTCATTTCCATGATCACGAACCGGAAAAGAGAGCCCATTATGCCAAATATGCCACAGACATTGAATACAAGGCACCTTTTGGGTGGAGTGAGATGGAAGGCATTCACCATAGAGGAGATTTTGATTTAAAGAATCATGGTTTGAAGTATCGCGACGAAATGACCAATGAAGAATATATACCTTGGGTTATTGAAACTTCTGGCGGCGTTGACCGCGCAACTTTATTTTTTTTGATTGATTCATATAGGGAAGAGGGAGAAAGAGTTTTTCTAAAACTGCACCCCAGTCTAGCTCCTTATAAGGCTGCCGTGTTTCCTCTTCTAAAAAATAAACCGGAACTTGTCGAAAAAGCTCGAAATATCTATAAAAATCTCAAAAAAGAGTTTAACGTGGTATGGGATGACCGGGGGAATATCGGTAAGCGTTATTTTGCTCAGGATGAAATTGGGACTCCGTGGTGTGTTACGGTGGATTTTGAATCACTTGAAGACGACACAGTGACTGTGCGCGATCGTGATACCGCCAAACAAGAGAGGGTAGATATTGACAGGCTTCAAAGTTATTTTTCAGACAGACTTAAATAAAAATACACCCCCGAGGTGTACTTTATTCATCAGTCTAATGTTAAGTGTTTAATTTTACTCAATTTTTTTTGATATTCGGCGTTATCTAAAACGAATTTGCTATAACCTTCAATGTTTTTAAAATTTACTAAAATAGAGTCTTTTTTGCAGAACTCAAATTTTGCCCGATCTAGATACTCGGGATATGAGGACCATTCGTAGTTCTCAAGATTGTCGCTTGATTTAATTATCGAAGAAGAATAAGGATTTAAATGAATATACCTAGAAAGGTGGAGTAGTTGTTCCTCTGTTTGCACTCGAACTGCTTTAAATTGACCCTGAAAGAAAGGTCCCACTCTATCATGCCTTGTGTTGTAATATCTTACATAACTGTTTTGAAAGTCTCCCATAAATTTTGATATTCCGTTTTCTTTATTTTGAAGAAGCAAGAAGTGAAAATGGTTAGGCATAAGGCAATACGAAACGATGTCTACCAAAGATTTCTCTTTGGCCATGTTGTTCCAACTCTCTTTTCTTTGATTAGAAGATAAAATGAGAAATTTAGAGAATCTTATGACTGGATTTACGATCTTATAATACCTGGCTAAGTTGATCATTCGAATGTAATCAATTCGATCAGAAAAGATCGGGAGTTTGTTCACGCCTCTGTTATAAATGTGATAATAATTACCTTCAATGAGAGGTAGTAATCGTCTTGGCATGGGTGTAATCTAAATTTAGGATAAATACCCCGAGGTGTCAAGGGAAGTACACCCCCGAGGTGTATTTGACAGAATGGTGGAAAGAATGAAAAAATGATTATTAGTAATAAGTAATATGAAAAAATATCTGCCATTAATTTTAGTAGGTTGTGGAGTTTTGGTGTTGACCATTGTTGGAATTATTATTTTTAAGGCAATGAAGGGGAACGTTTCACCGGCCCAGGAAGAAGAAATCATTCCCGAGCTTCCCCAGTCTCAGTGGCCGGCGGTTTTTCTTATACCCACCAATAACCCCAGTGTGAATGGGTCAGATGGACACTGGCTTGATTTCAAAGTTCAGAAGATCAATGTCCCGAAAGCAGTGAGTATGGACTATCTTTTAGTTTATTCCACAAGCGACGGTGGTCAGCAGGGCGTGCCGGGAACAATTAAATTAACCGGTAGAGACGTTGAGAGAAAATTACTGCTTGGATCAGAGTCTTCGGGAAAATTTAGGTATGACGCTGGAGTGGAAAATGGAACAATGACCATTACTTTTCGGAATGGAAACGGAAAATCTGTAGGTAAACTCTCTACAGATTTTCATTTGCAATCAGAAACGACCGCTCTGACCTCAGTCGACGGAAAATTTACTTACACTTTGGATAAAATTACAAAAGGAGTGTTTTTTGTAACAATGCCCACTTTTGTTCAGCCTGATTCTTCAATGTACACAACCTGGTCTAACGGTTATGGTGTGTTCGCTTCAGACGGAAAGCCCCATAGTGGAAAGTAGATAGTAAGATTTTGCTCCTTCGGTTTCGCTCAGGATCTTCGGGTTTGTGAAACAAACCCTTGACATCACTGTGAAAATAGCTCAAAATGGTTGTTAATGGCACGGAATGGTGAAGACCATTCCAAACCAGAATAAAATATGAACCTGCCCGGCTCAGATTGTTGTTTGTATGTTACTAGGAACTTATCCAGCAAAATTTGCTTCAGGACACAGAGTCTCGATTCCATCGCAATTTCGGAAAGAATTAGGTGTGAGTTGTATCCTTGCCCGATGGTATGAGGGATGTTTGGTTTTAGTTGGCGAAGATTATTGGAATGCACTTTATAAACGGCTAACAGGAGAGCGGTCGCTAATAGTAAATCCAGTTCGTGATACTGAACGATTTATCTTAGCTTCTGCATACGAAGTTATTCCAGATGAACAAGGAAGGATCGTAATTCCAGAAAGACTTGCGGTATATTCTGGTATTACGCAGGATTTGTATTTTATTGGACTAGGTGAAAAAGCCGAAATTTGGGACAAGATTACTTGGGAAGCTAAAGAAAAGGAAGTTGTAAAAGACGCAGCAGGTTACATTGAAGAATTGGCTAAAAAAAATGAATAAGAAAATCTTGGCCAGTCAAAGCCCTGGTAAATATCACGAGTCGGTAATGGTAGATGAGGTTATAAAAAGTTTGCACGTTGAAAAAGGCTTAAGGTACATAGATTGTACGGCAGGTAATGGCGGACACATGGAGGCAATCTTAAAAATGGGTGGACAAGTTCTGGGAATTGATTTAGATCCGGCCATGCTTGCAATTTCACAAAAACGTTTAGAAAAATTTAAAGGTTTTAAACTCGTTCAAGGCAATTTTGTGAACATAGACAGAATAGCAAGGAATAACAATTGGTTTCCAGTAAACGGAATCCTATTTGATCTGGGTGTAAGCAATATCCATTTAAAGGATCTTGAAAGAGGATTTTCTTTTGAAAATCCCGAGGCATTACTTGACATGCGTCTTAATCCCGATACCCAGAATGTGAAAGGATCCGATTTATTAAATATTTTGCGTGAGGATCAACTCGAAGATTTGTTTTCCATATCACTTGATCCCGGCGCCGCAAAGTGGATCACGGGTAGAGTATTGCACTCAAGAATGGAAAAACCCATTGAAACGGTCGGAGACATGCTTGAAATTTGCGAAGGACTTCGTACGGGAAAGCCCGGAATGAGCGTTGCGACTCTTCCGTTTTTAGCATTAAGGATTGCTGTAAACAGTGAACTAATAAATTTGAAAGAGGTTCTGCCGAAAGCCTTTGATCTTTTGAAAAAAGACGGTCGCCTGGTGATTATTAGTTTTCATTCAGGAGAAGATAAGATAGTAAAAGATTTTTATAAAGAAAAAGCAGGTATAGGTGAAGGTAGAATGATTACCTTTGCACCAATTAGGGCGGGGATAACTGAAGTTGATTTAAATAGACGCGCCAGGAGCGCAAAGATGAGGATTGTTCAAAAATTATGATTGGTATGATTGGGAAGATACATAAGAAACAAGTCAAAAAAGGAGTACCTTTTAAAAATTATTTTCTTGCCGGTTTTTGCGGTGTTTTAGCTATTGGTTCGATTGCAATGACAATAGAAACAGCCACAAGCGGGATGGAAATCGCCTCGCTTGAAAAAATCGAGAACAAACTTGTGGAGGATAGGCGGGATATTGAAGAAATGTTAGTAAAAACCTTGTCGAGTCGTGAGCTTCAACAAAAGAGCAAAGAGCTGGGTTTTACAAAACCTGAAAACTTGGTTTATATATCTCAAATTTTACCGGTTGCCAAACTTCCCTGAAATTGGAGGATAAAAAAGAATGCGTGGCAGAAAAAATATTAAACCGGAATGGAGACTTAAAGCGTTTTCTTTAATTTATTTACTTCTTTTTATAGGTCTAATTCTTAGGTTAATCTACTGGCAAATAATAAGAAGGGTTGATTTGTCTGAAAAGGCAAAAGGTCAATATAATTCCTCCCAAATTATGAATGCAACAAGAGGAAATATATTAGCCAGTGACGGCAGCTATTGGGCATTGCGCACTGATGCTTGGCTTGTCTATGCAAACACCAATGAGTTAAAGGCAAAGGTTTCCGAAGTTTCGGTCAGGCTTGCAACCCTTTTAAATGATGATGAGTCTCGCTTGTCAAACCTTCTAAGCAAAAAAGAGGCATATGTTCCTTTAAAACAAAAAGTAGACAACGAAACTAAAAAAAATATTGAGGCATTGGGAATAAAAGGAATTAATTTTGATAACCAGGAGGCAAGATATTATCCTGAGGCTTCATCGGCCGCTCAACTTTTGGGATTTGTCGGTAAAGACGAAAAGGGTCTAGATATTGGCTATTTTGGCTTAGAAGGATATTACAATTTACCGCTAAGTGGCAAACCTGGTTTTTTAGGTCGGGAAAAAGACGCTCAAGGATCACCCATTCTTCTTAATCCCGGTAAAAGTGTTTCAGCAATCGGTGGAATCGATTTGATTACGAGTATAGACAAAAGAGTACAAATTTTAGCGGAAACGAAATTAAAAGACGGAATAGAAAAATATGGAGCGTTGGGAGGTTCTATTACAATTGAAGATCCGAGAACGGGTGAAATATTAGCTATGGCCAGTTATCCATCTTATGACCCCGGCAACTATAGTGAGTACGGAAACTCTTTTTTTAAAAATCCCGTAATTTCAGACTCCTTTGAACCAGGTTCTATTATGAAGGTTCTCGTTATGGCCTCAGGTCTTGACGCGGGAGTGATTAAACCCAATACAGAATGCGATATTTGTTCGGAGCCGTTGAAGCTCGATAAGTATTTTATAAAAACATGGAACAATGTATACCATCCAAATATTACGATGACGGATGTGATAGTTGATTCCGATAATGTTGGAATGGTTTTTGTAGGTCAGAAGCTTGGAGCGGACCGACTGTATAATTATCTGGACAGTTTTGGTATAGGACAACTTACGGGGGTAGATTTACAGGGTGAGAGCGCACCATCAATTAGAAAAAAGGGGGAATGGAGTATGGTAGATTTGGCAACGGCCAGCTTTGGTCAGGGAATTGCGGTGACCGGGATTCAGATGATTCGCGCTGTTTCAGCAATAGCAAATGGCGGATATTTAGAGAGACCCAGGGTTGTTAAAAGTGTAAGAGGAGAAGGGTGGGAGGAAAAGATTAAATCTGAGCCTTCAAAGAGGGTTGTAAGTTCGGCAGCAGCCACCGAAGTTACTCAGATGATGGTTGCGGCGGCAGATAAAGGGGAAGCAAAATGGGCAAAAATACCAGGTTTTAAAGTCGCTGGTAAAACGGGTACAGCTCAAATTCCAGTTGAAGGTCATTACGATTCCACAAACACAAATCATTCATTCATCGGTTTTGCTCCGGCAGACAAGCCCAAATTTGTAATGCTTGTGACGTTAAAATCACCTCAAAGTTCGCCATGGGCTGCTGAAACCGCAGCCCCATTGTGGTACTCGGTTGCAAAGGACCTTTTTCCGTATTTAGGAATCGAGCCCAACATCTGATTTTTTGATCATTTGTAGTATACTTACAACGAATGTCGAAACTTTTGGTCACCGGAGGCAGGAAGCTTGAGGGTAGAATCAATCTTTCGGGCAATAAAAACTCGGCCTTAAAACTGATTCCGGCAACACTTCTTGCAGATTCTCCATCTACCCTTACAAATGTGCCTGATATTTCTGACGTAGCCGTTATGTTAAAATTGATCGAGAGCCTCGGTGCTAAGGTTACGCAAGAAAGTCACGCAGTTACAATTGACCCCAGAGGTTTAAGTTCTTTCGATCTTGATCCCGATCTTTCCGCAAAATTTAGAGCTTCAGTAGTACTTGCCGCACCACTCTTGGTCAAATTCGGCAAAGCCGTGGTCACTCCGCCGGGTGGAGACCAGATAGGCGACAGGTTCCTAGATACCCATTTTTCGATGATGCAAAAAATGGGGGTGGAGATGGTCCGGCGAGACGGCAGGTTCTTTTTAACTTGGGACAAGAAAAAATCAGGCACAATATTTTTGGAAGAGGCGTCGGTTACGGCTACCGAAATGGCTTTGATGATGGCCACTTGCTCAAGCGAAATTACGGTGATTGAGAACTCGGCCACAGAGCCGCACGTTACTGATTTAGGCAACTTCCTCAATAAAATGGGAGCAAAAATAACAGGATTAGGGCTCGGTACACTTACAATTTCCGGTGGAAAACTAAAAGGAACTGAATATAGGGTTATGCCGGATCATATAGAAGGGGGAACTTTTATGATTGCCTCAGCAATTACCGGAGGACACATAAAAATTGACGATTTTATTCATAAAGACTATAAAATGGCTCTTATTAATCTTTCAAACATGGGAGTTAAATATGAACTTTCAAAAAACAGCATCGAAGTTTTCCCTTCAAAATTAATAGCCAACAGAAAGAAATTTAAAGCTCAACCTTGGCCAGGGTTTCCTACAGACTTAATGAGTCCGTTCATTGTTTTGGCAACTCAGACTCAAGGAACAGTTCTTTGCCACGACTTCATGTATGAGTGGAGGATGTTTTTTGTGGATGACCTTATTTCAATGGGGGCGAATATTTTTATTGCGGACCCGCATAGAGTTATTGTTAGTGGTCCGACGCGTCTTATGAGTGATAGACTTTTTTGTAAAGATATTAGGGCGGGAATTTCTGTAATACTTGCAGCTCTTGTAGCAGACGGAAGAAGTGAAATAGAAAATATAGAAGTGGTCCAGAGAGGGTACGAAAAAATTGACGAAAGACTGAAAAGTTTGGGGGCAGAGATCGTTACAAAATATGATGTTAGGTAAGACTCTCAAATTTTATCAAAAAATAGTTACCTTTGGCGGAAAGACCGGACATTTTCAACTACTCAACGGTCTTAAAAAATTTAATGACACATCATTAATCACAGCCGTTGTCGGGACCTGGGACAGCGGAGGGAGCAGCGGAGTATTGAGAAGTGAACTTGGAGTTTTGCCCCCTGGCGATATTAGAGCTTGTCTATTGGCTCTAATGGAAGATGACGAACAGCAAAGGGTTGCTCAAAGATTGTTTGATGATAGGTTAAAAGAGGTTGTGGGCCCTTTAAAAGGGCACTCACTCGGTAATTTGATTGGAGTTAGACTCGATCACATATTTCATGGTCAGGATAGGGGTACTGATGCGGAGCGGGCTCTTTTCAGGATACGTGGGCAAGTACTTCCCGCTACATTAACAGATCTAAATTTAGTTGCAGTTACCAAAAAGGGAAAGGAAATTGACGGAGAAACAAATATTGATACCCGTCGGGAACAAGACGGATTTGATCCGAAGGATCGGATTATGCGCATATATTTTGGTACACATGCAGACAGTAATCCCCGGGTAATTGAGGCAATTCAGCACGCAGACAAAATAATTTTTGCGCCTGGGGATTTATACACAAGTGTTTTGCCTCATTTACTTATAGCCGGAGTTCCCGAGGCAATCCGGAAAAGCCGTGCAAAAGTTTATTTTGTTTTAAATTTAATTGAAAAAGAGGGAGAAACAGATTATTTTAAAGCTTCAGATTTTGTAAAGGCGTTTATTTTTTACCTTGGTAACCCAAAGCGTTTGGATTATTTAGTTGCCAATGGCGGTAGTTTTGGCAGAGAAATTGTAAAAGTTTATGAAGGTGAAAAGAAAAAGGCTGTTAAACTTGATGAGCCAGCATGTAAAAAGATCGCTCCAAATGTAAAAATAATCAAAACAAAATTGTGGGAATACCTCAAGACCGCACATCTTCTTCGCCATGATTCAGAAAAACTTGCTATCAGTATTTTAGAGAAACGATAAAATGTGCGGAATTTTTGGTTATATTGGATCGCGGACCGCTTCTGCAAAGTTGGTTTTCGATGGGTTAAAAAATCTGGAGTACCGCGGTTATGACTCATGGGGTGTTGCAGTTGTCTCGGAGACCAAATTAAAAATTTTTATAAAAAAGGCTGCGGGGAAAATAGGAAACAATAATGTTGACGATCTGCCCGATGGGAATATTGCAATCGGGCACACAAGATGGGCGACACATGGCGGCGTAACAGATACAAATTCACATCCCCACTCGGACTGCACGGGAAATATTTCAGTAATTCATAATGGGATTTTTGAAAATTATGAAGATTTTAAAAAGAAATTAATCCAAAAAGACCATAAGTTTATATCGGAAACGGACACGGAAGTTATCTCACACTTGGTCGAAGACTTCAATAAAAAATTGATCTTTTCCGAATCAGTCAAAAAAGCATTCAATTTAATGACCGGGCTTAATGCAATAATTGCTATTAAACAAAATGAAAAGCAAATTGTTGCGATACGAAACGGTTCTCCTCTTGTTGTAGGTTTTGGAAGGGGTGAGAATTTTTTGGCAAGTGACGCTTCAGCATTACGACCTTTCACAAAAGATGTTTATTTCTTGGAAGACAATGAAATGGCGATTTTGGAAAAAAATAAGGTAAGAGTTTCAAATGTAAAAACCGGCAAAATTGTAAAATTTAGAAAACAAAAGCTTAATTGGAATGTAGACCAAGGAGAAAAAGGTAAATTTCCAAATTTTATGCTTAAAGAAATATATGAACAACCAAGAATATTGTCGGAAATTGCTTCGACCGGTTCGGGTTTAATGGAAAAAGTTGCAAAATTAATCAAAAAGTCTCGTGGCTCATATTTAGTTGGATGTGGTTCGGCTTCGTATGCCGCGATGGCCGGAACGTATTTATTTTCTAAAGTTGCAAAACGCCACATAAATTTTGCAATTGGAAGTGAATTTGGATATCACTTGGACTTTTTAAATATAGATAGTTTGGTTATACCCATCTCTCAGTCAGGAGAGACTATAGACATTCTTGAATCAATGAAAAAAGCCAGGGAACAAGGAGCTAAGATTGTTTCTCTTGTTAACGTTTTAGGGTCATCCCTTTACAGGATGTCTGATGAAAAAATGCTAATAAGTGCCGGTCCCGAAAAATCAGTTGCTTCGACAAAAGCGCTCACCGGCATGATAGCTCATCTAGTTTTACTTTCCTTTTCACTGGACGGTGGAGTTAGGAAAGGTAAAAAAGTTTTAATGGATGCGGTCGATTCGGTCAAAAAAACTCTTTCAGATAAAAGCATCAAAAACATTAAAAAATTGGCTGGTATTATTATTGATAGTAAAAACATCTATGTAATCGGACGCGGTCTTTCTTACCCAACAGCTCTTGAAACAGCAATGAAAATTAAGGAAATATCTTACATTCATGCAGAGGGGTTAGCTGCGGGGGAGCTTAAACATGGACCGTTGGCATTGGTTGCAAAAGGGACGCCTTGTATTGCCTTTTTGCCAAACGATGAAACATATGGCGCAAATCTCGCGGGGGCAATGGAAATGAAAGCGCGCGGTGGATTTGTAATAGGTATTTCGTTTAAGCCCCACGAAGTTTTTGATTATTATATTCCGGTTAAAGATGCAGGAGTTGCTACAATTATTCCAAACATTGTAGCGGGTCAACTTTTGGCCTATTTTTTGACGATAAAAAAAAGACTAGATGTAGACAAGCCCCGCAATTTGGCAAAGAGTGTGACAGTTAAGTAATCTTCAGGGACCAAACTCTCTGGCCTCGTATTTGGTATAATATACCACGAATGGGGAAAATAATTGGTATCACAGATGATTCTCGGAAGGTTAAACCAGGCATGGTTTTTGTAGCAATTAAGGGTTTGACTACCGATGGACACGACCATATTGAAGAAGCTTTAAAAAAGGGAGCCACGCAAATTTTTGGAGAAAATCCTTCGACTCGTTTTGCTCGCTTAAGTACTCGCTATGTCCAGGTTCCGGATTCTCGTGAGAAATTGGGAGAACTTGCCTCGGAGTTTTATGGAAATCCGTCAAAGAAGCTAAAAGTAATAGGAGTTACAGGAACTAAAGGTAAAACGACCACGGTTCACCTTATTTATCATATGTTGACATGTTTAGGAAAGAAAGTTGGGATGATTTCCTCAAATATGGCAAAAATAGAAGATCGTGAATTAGATACGGGCTTTCATGTTACAAGCCCCGATGTAATTTCACTTCATAAATATCTTAAAGAAATGGTAGGCGCCTGGTGTGAGTATGCAGTTATTGAGGTTAGTTCACACGGAATTGATCAAAAAAGAATTGCAGGAGTTGATTTTGAAATTGGGGTTTTGACCAATATTGCTCCTGAACACTTGGATTATCACAAAACCTTCAGAGAATATAGGAGAGTAAAAATGTCATTCATTAATTCGGCTAAATCTAAAGTAATTGCTCCAATAGAAACCACTACAAACACTCTTCCCGGGAAGTTTAATAATTTAAATGTCGATGCGGCTATTGAAACCGTAACAAAACTTGGTTTTGATGGAAAAAAAGCGTTGGAAACTTTAGAATCTTTCGAATTACCAAAAGGAAGATTAGAAGAAATTAAAAATGATTTAGATTTTCGTATAGTTATCGATTTTGCTCACACACCCGACTCATTGGAGGCAGTACTTACCTATTTGAGATCAGTATGCAAAAATAAAGGAAGGTTGATTTCTGTGTTTGGTTGTGCGGGGGAAAGAGATACAAAAAAAAGATTTAAAATGGGAAAAATTTCAGCTAAATTAGCCGATTTTTCGATATTTACCGCGGAGGACTCGAGGAGCGAAGACGTAAATGATATTTTGTTAAAAATGGTTAGGGGGGCAAAATCTGTCGGGGCAATCGATCGTAAAAATTTTGTCAGGATTCCACTTCGCGGTGAAGCGATTGCATATGCGCTTTCTTTTGCAAAAAAAGGTGATATGGTGGGATTTTTTGGAAAGGGACACGAAACCAGCATGGCATATAAAGGATTTGAACATTCTTGGAGTGATAGAGTCGAAATTGAAAATTATCTGAATGGAACAAACGATGTTTCGGCGGTGATTCTAGCGGCAGGAAAGGGAACCAGAATGAGATCTCAGTATCCAAAGGTGATTCATGAAATTTGTGGACGTCCAATGGTTTCGTATACTCTTGAGAATTTGAGAAAGGCTGGGGTAAGAGATATTACTGTTGTTGTTTCGTTTAGAAAAAATTTGGTAATTAATAGAATTAAGGGCGCCGTAAAAATTGCGTATCAAAAAAATCCTAAAGGTGGAACGGCTGATGCCGCTAAAACCGGGTTTAAAATAGTTTCTGAAGTATCTAAGACCCTACTAATAATAAATGGAGACGATAGCGCTTTTTATACTCCGGAAACAATAAAGAAGATTTTGGAAATCCACACAGAAAGGAAGCGAAAACTTACATTTGTGTCATTAATGAAAGAAAACCCAACTGGATTGGGACGTGTTATACGTAGACCCGACGGATTGATTGCAAAAATTGTTGAGGAAAAAGATGCAACCGATGAAGAAAGAAAAATAAATGAAGTTAACGATGGACTTTATGTTTTTGATAAAAAATGGTTTTCCCATAACATCGAAAAAGTTAATAAAAGTGCTCATGGAGAATATTATCTGGTAGATTTAATTAAACTTGCTATAGACCAAGGAGACAGGATGGCTACTTATACTTTGCCGAACGACGACGAATGGCAGGGAATTAATACTCCGGAACAACTAGCAGAGGCAAATAGGAAGATGATTGCAAAGTTAAACAATAACCAATGACAAAGAAAATTCATTTTGTGGGAATCGGAGGGAGTGGAATTTCGGGTGTTGCCAATTTAGCAAGAGAAATGGGTTATGAAGTAACCGGATGTGATCTTGAAGAAAATACTGCATATTCCAAAAACATATATCAAGGACACGACCCCGGACATATTAAAAATGCCGACCTTGTTGTTTCGTCTCCTGCATTATTCTTCAGTAAAATAAAAATCGAAGAGATTGAAATGGCCCGAAAAGACGGCAAACTAATGACATGGCAGGAGTTTTTAGGAAAGATACTACTCAAAGATAAAAAGGTAATTTGTGTTGCGGGAACTCACGGAAAGTCTACGACTACTGCAATGGCAGGAAAACTTTTAATTGATAATGGCTTTGATCCGATTGTGATGGTTGGTGCATTTGTTCCTGAGTGGAATGGTAATTCAAGATTCGGAAACGGAGAATATGCAGTTATAGAAGCGGATGAGTTTAATAATAACTTCTTACACTATTACCCCGATGTGATAGTGATAAATAATATTGAATTTGATCATCCCGATTTTTTTAAAAATGAAGAAGCAGTGAAAGAGAGTTTCAAAAAGTTTGTTAATAATTTGAAAGGCCAAAAAATATTAATTACAGAAAAAGATAGTTTAAATAAAAAATTCAATTTAAAAATATTGGGTGAACATAACCAAAAAAATGCAAATATGGTTTTTGTATTGGGGAGGAAATTAGGAATTAGCGATGAGAATATAGTCAGATCGATCGAAAACTTCAGGGGGATTGGAAGGAGACTCGAGTTGATCGCAGATCGGAGCGGGATCAAGGTTTACGATGATTATGCGCATCATCCAACTGCAATCAAGACAACGATTGACGGATTGCGGGAAGAGTATCCCAAGGCAAAAATATTGGTAATAAATGAGCCACATGGTTACAAAAGAACAAAAGCTTTTCTTGATAATTACAAAGGTGTTTTTGATAGCGCCGATAAAGTCATAATTGGACCCATCTTTAAGGCAAGAGACGAAATCGATGAATCGATTACTCCAGAGCTTGTAGCTAAGGCATCTTTCCACAAAAACATAATTCCTGCGGATAGTCCAAACAAAATACTTGAAATTTATAATTTGGACTTTGAAATTTACAATATAGTTGTTGTTATGGGCGCTGGTAAAAGTTATTTGTGGGCCCGTAAAATTGCTAAAGCAATTTCAGGGCAAGCCGGAAAAATCGCTACGATTAAATTCTCAGATATAACCTCGTTTAGAATCGGAGGCGAGATAAAAAGATATTTTGAAGTAAAGAGCGAGAGGGAGATTGGCGAAGTGGTAAAATTCGCAAACCAGTATAATCTTCCGATTTTTGTTATCGGGGACGGGACAGATATTCTAGCGTCCGATAAAAACTTTGACGGAGTTGTTGTTAAATATGTAGATGACAATATTTCAATTGAGGACAATGGAAGCGTAGTCGCGGATGCCGGGGCAAACTGGGACAAATTAGTTGAAGAAGTTGTCGCCGGAGGTTTTCAAGGTATTGAAAATTTGTCTGGGATTCCCGGAACTGTTGGAGCTTCCCCTATTCAAAATATAGGAGCCTATGGAACTGAATTAAGCGATACATTTGTAAGTCTAGAAGCTTTTGATTTAGTCAAAGGTAAAATCGTAACTTTTTCTAAAGCTGATTGCGCATTTGGTTATCGCGAAAGCGTTTTCAAAAAAAACAGTTATTGGCAAAAATATATAATTACTAGTGTTACCTTAAAATTAAAACAAAATAAATACGGAACGGCAAATTATGAATCATTAAGTAAATATATAAAATCAAAAAAACCCACAATTCAAGAAATCCGTGAAGCAGTACTTAAAGTTAGATCTGAAAAATTAGAAAATTCAAAAGTAGTTGGGAATGCCGGGTCATTTTTCAAAAGCCCAGTAGTTAATGAAGAAGTATTTGACAGCCTCAGGAAAAAATTTCCGGATATTAAATTTTATGAATCTGATAAAAATTTTAAAGTTCCCGCGGGATGGATTCTTGAAAAAGCCGGCTGGAAGGGTAAAGAATATAAAAATGTAGC
Source organism: Candidatus Woesebacteria bacterium GW2011_GWB1_39_10 (assembly GCA_000993205.1). Taxonomy (GTDB): domain Bacteria; phylum Patescibacteriota; class Microgenomatia; order UBA8517; family UBA8517; genus GWB1-39-10. The sequence continues at coordinate 96,075 of LBVU01000004.1, read as the reverse complement.
AGTTTCTTCCAAACATGCTTTGATTTTGATAAATAAAACAGGTAAGGCCAGTGCAAAAGAGGTGTATGATTTATCTCAAAAAATAATTGATGACGTTTACAATAAATTCGGAATAAAACTGGAAAGAGAAGTCCAATTAGTTAATTTCTAGGCTCAAATACTTCAATACTATATAGTATTGAAGTATTAGAAATATGAATAAATTTCAAAACAAAAAGGTAGCAATTTTGGGGTACGGACTAGAAGGTCAGGATGTTGAGAAATACTTTCTGAGTATTGGCATCAAGCCAAGTATTTTGGACCAAAAAAATGATTTGAATTATCTATCCAGATTAAAGGATTTTGACGTAATTGTCAGGTCTCCCGGTGTGTATAGATATAAGAAAGAAATTGTAGACGCTGAAAAATCCGGAATAATTATTACAAGTCCAATAAAAATTTTCTTTGAAAATTGTAAAGCAAAAATTATCGGGGTTACCGGAACAAAAGGGAAAGGAACAACCTCAACCTTAATTTACGAGATACTGAAAGTGGATGGACGCGACGTTTATCTTTCAGGAAATATCGGCAAACCCTACCTTGAGCTCCTGCCAAAATTAACAAAAGACAGTTTTGTGGTAATGGAGATGTCATCGTTTCAGTTGATAGATTTAGATAGAAGTCCAAATATCGCAGTTGTTCTTAATATTACCTCAGACCACATGGATTGGCACAAAAACCAGGAAGAATATATTAATGCGAAGAAAAATATAGTTAGGTACCAAAAACAGAAAGATTATCTAATAGTCAATTCTGAATATAAAAGTTCAATAGATTTTGCAGATGAGACTAAAGCAAACATAATATATGTTTCGAAAAAAACGTTGGATAAGAAGTTTAAAAATGGAACTACTTTGAGAGGAGAACATAACCAAGAAAATATTGTAATGGCAGTTGAGGTTGCAAGAATATTAAATATAAACGAAGAAAAAATAGAAAAAGTAGTTATAGGGTTTAAAGGACTTGAACACAGACTTGAATTCGTCAACGAAGTGGTTGGAATTAAATTTTATAACGACTCTTTTGCCACAGGTCCGCAACCTACAATTGCAGCAGTTAATTCGTTTACAGAACCGGAGACTTTAATATTGGGGGGAAGTGATAAGGGTTTAAACTATCAAGAATTGGGAGACGTAGTTAATAAAACAAAAAATATTAAAAACGTAGTTCTGATTGGTGTAACTGGTCCAATAATTAATAAATATCTTGATAGTAATTTACAATTTACAATTTACAATTTACAAAAAACAAACATGGAGGAGATAGTTAAAAAAACCTTCGATATTACCCCCAAGGGCGGCGTAATTGTACTGTCTCCGGCATCGGCATCATTCGATATGTTCAAAAACTATAAAGACAGAGGAAATCAATTCAAAAAAGCTGTACAATCACTTCTCAATGAGCAAAAATAGCCCCATTGGCATTTTCGATTCAGGGCTTGGCGGGTTAACTGTTGCCAAGCAGATTATCAAGCTTCTTCCCCACGAAGATATTATCTATCTTGGAGACACCGCCAGAGTTCCATATGGCCCGAGAAGTCCGGAGACAATAAAAAAGTTTTCTGAAGAAAATACACAGTTTCTTCTTTCTAAAAAAGTTAAATGCATTGTAATAGCCTGCAATACTTCCTCAGCTGTCGCTGCAGATTATTTAAAAAAGAAGTTTAAGAATATTCCAATTTTTGAAGTGATCAATCCAGCAGCCAAAGAAGCGGCAAGAGTGGGAGAGAAAATAGGTGTAATCGGAACGCGAGCGACTATTGAGAGTAAAGCCTACGAGAAAGATATTAAAAAATATTTAAAATCCGCGAAAGTAATCTCCTTGGCATGTCCTTTGTTTGTTCCGTTCGTTGAAGAAGGTGAAATTAAAAGTAATGGTTTAAAAGAAACCGCGCGGGAGTATCTTTCAAAGTTAAAAATAAAAAAGATAGATACTCTGGTAATGGGCTGTACTCATTATCCGATTATTGAAAAACTTATTGCCAGAGAAGTCGACAATCACGTTAGAATTGTCGACCCTGGAAAATCAGTCGCCAAAGAAGTTTTTGATTTCTTATCAAAGAATAAAATGTTAAATGAACAGAACTCTCATGGAAAAAAGAATTTCTTTGTAACTGATTTGACCAAAAGGTTCACAAAAGTTGCAGAAATATTTTTAGGACACAAAATAGAAGAGAATTTGAAGAAGATTATATTATGAATAATAAAATCAGGGTTGCTGTTTTAATGGGAGGAAAATCTCCGGAATATGATGTATCCATTACGTCCGGTAACGAGGTGGTTAAACAATTGGATAAAAATAAATACAATGTCATTCCGTTTAAAGTTCCCAAATCTGGGAGAGGAGTTGAATCAATTTTAAAAACAAAACCCGATGTTGTTTATATCGCGATGCACGGCCCGTTTGGTGAAGATGGGACACTTCAAGGTATGTTGGATATTTTGGGAATTAAATACACCGGCCCTGGAGTTTTGGCGTCAGCTATTGGAATGGATAAAGTTATGTTTAGAAAGGTTATGGCGGCGGAAAATATTTCAATTCCTAAATATATAATTTATAAGGATGGAGGCAGTATTCCAAATATTTTTTCTAAACTCGGTAAACCACCTTATTTTGTAAAACCATTCGATCAGGGTTCATCGGTCGGAGCATCAGTGGTTAAAGATAAGAAAGATTTTGAAAAATCTCTAAGATTTGCTCTTAAATATAGCCAAATTGCCCTGGTTGACGAATTCGTCGATGGACTCGAATTAACGTGCGCTGTTTTGGGGAATGAAAACCCGATTCCACTTCCGATTATTGAAATAAAAGCCTTAAAAGGTAATTTTTTTGACTATAAATCAAAATATTCAGATAATGGCGCCCAAGAGATTGTTCCCGCTAGAATTTCTTCTGAGTTAACAAAAAAAGTCCAAGACATTGCTGTTAAAGTTTATAAAGCAGTTGGTTGTAGGGGTGTATCGAGGGTGGATTTTATTTTAAAAGATAATAGACTGCCCGTTGTTCTAGAAATAAATACAAGTCCGGGACTGACACCTACGTCATTACTGCCAAAGGCCGCAAAAGTAGCTGGAATGAGTTATTCGCAATTACTTGATAGAATAATAGGGTATGCAACAGAAAAAAATTAATCCAATTATCAGATGTTGGGTGACACCAAAACTTCCAATTCACGATGTGTTCGAGTTACCTCTTTTGCAAAATAAAAGCTTGTCTGCAAAGTATACATTCTTGTTTTCGCAATGGCTTATCCATCCCATAAAGCGAAGATTGGCAAGATGGTATTTAAAATTATTGAAAAAATTTACTGATATTAAAATAATCGCGGTGACTGGAAGTGCCGGGAAAAGTACAACTTCGCAGATGATCTTTAGCATTTTGGAAAATGCGGGTAGAACCATCTCAACACTTCCGGGTTTAGACTCGGTCTTTAATATTCCAAATACAATTTTGAGAACTCCATGGGGAACAAAATTCATAATTCTTGAAATGTCTGTCGAATACCCCGGTGAGATGGATTATTATCTTTGGTTAGCAAAGCCTGATATCGGAGTAATCATAAATATTTATCCGACACATTTGCAGTTTTTGGGAAACATAGAAGGTGTCCTAAAAGAAAAAGGGAAATTAATTTTGAACCTTTCGGAATCCGGAGTTGCGTTCCTGAACTCCGGAGATCAAAATTTAGTAAAATTTGCCAAAAAAATAAATAAAAAAATTGTGTGGTTTCATCCCAACCCCGACCCCATTATTCAGAATTCACTCGCAGCGGAATCGGTAGCAACTTATCTTGGAATTAGTAGAGTGTCGGTAAGAAGAGGAATTGAAAATTATAAAAAACCCCCACACAGATTAGATATTTTAAAATTAAAAAATGGGACTGTGATTTTGGACGATACATATAGCAGCAATCCGAAATCGGCATTATCAACTCTTCGGTACTTTAATAAAATAACTAATGAAAAAAAGATTGCAGTTTTAGGAGATATGCTGGAGTTGGGAAAGTATGACGAACAGGCACACCGTGAACTTGGAAGAGAAATTGCTAAATCAAATTTTGAAGTTGTGGTTGGGGTGGGGAAGTCTGCTAAATTTTTAATAGATGAGGTTAATAAAAAGTCTAAAAAAACAAAAACATATTTATTCTCTAACACAGAAAGCGCAACCCAAACGGTAAAAGAATTGATTAAGAAAAATGCGAGTGTACTGGTTAAAGGTTCCAGATCAATCGGCCTTGATAGACTTATAGCCAAACTCTCTTGATTGTCTTTTCACAGGGTTGTAAATCCTGATATAATTAAGTCACGCTATGACCACTCCGAACTTGTTGCCGCTTGGTTTGGGCCTAATTATCTTCTCTTTTTTGATTTCTTTTGTCCTAATAGTGCCCTATATTGGGCTTTTATATAAATTGAAGCTAACAAGACGCAGAGAAGCCCCAAAAAGTGGCAAAGTGCCGCTTTTTGACAAACTTCACGATACAAAAACCGGTACTCCCGTGGGGGGAGGGGTTTTCATTATTTTTCTTGTGACTTTATTTTTTGCAATATTGTTCCCCTTGTCTTCCAGGCTTGGCGTATATATAAAAACATCATATCCGCTTAGGGGAGAGCTTTTTATAATATTTTTTACCTTTTTAAGTTTCGGACTTTTGGGTTTACTTGACGATATACTCAAGATTTTTGCCAGACCCACAAAGGGCGTTTTGGGTTTGTGGTTTGGTCTTAGGCGTTGGCAAAAATTTATTCTTCAGTGGATTCTGGGACTTACTGTCGGATTTTTTATTTATCAGGATTTAGGAATACATATTGTCAATATTCCACTTTTACACGTTGTTTATGATTTGGGTGTTTGGTATATACCATTCGCTGCTTTTATGCTTGTGGCTTTTTCAAACGCGTTCAACGTCACAGATGGTTTGGATGGTCTGGCCTCCGGTCTTTTGATAATATGCTTGGCGGCGTTTGGCGTAATAATTGCTGGACACTTGGATACTCCTCTTTCGCTTTTTGTTGCGCTATGGTTGGGATCCTTATTTGCATTCTTATATTTTAATATATGGCCTGCGAGAATTTTTCTGGGAGATTCAGGAGCCTTGTCTTTTGGGGCGAGCCTCGCTGTTATTGGGTTACTTTCGGGGAGTATTATTGCGCTTCTGGTGATGGGCGGAATTTTTGTTATCGAACTGACTTCTTCCGCAATCCAAATTGTTGGATGGAAAGTCCTCAAAAAACCAATATTCCCGCTTGCTCCAATTCACCATACTTTTCTAGCGGTCGGTTGGGAAGAACCAAAGATAGTAATGCGGGCATGGCTTTTAGGTATACTCCTTGCCATATTTGGTCTTTGGTTGGCCACAATATGAAAAAATTGGTGCTTTCAAAGCAGGTTAAAAATATTGATAAAAAACTTTTCTGGTTGATACTTTTCTTTGTCGCATTGGGGTTAATATTTGTTGCCGATGCCTCGGCCCCTCAGGCGCTAAATGCATACGGAGATAAATTTTTTCTTCTTCGTCAACAGGTGGTGTGGGCAATCGTTGGAATCGTTACACTGTTTATTACTATAAATGTTCATTACTCATTTTGGGAAAAAATCGCAACACCGTTTTTTTTCCTTTCGATACTTTTTCTCTTGGCTGTTTTGTTACCTCATTTAAGTTTTGCGGCCCTCGGTGCTAGAAGATGGATTTCTATCGGGGCTTTCAACTTCCAGCCTTCAGAGATAATTAAACTTAGCCTTGCTATATATTTGGCAAAAATTGCTGCTAAAAACAAAGGGGCCGCGTCATATTTTATTCCTCTTGTTCTAGTAACCGGTTTGATAATGTTGCAACCGGATCTGGGAACCACACTGGTAGTGGCCGTAATCGGGTTGTCGCAGATATTTATTTCCGGTGTGAATCTATTATATTTCCTTGGCGCACTAATAACTGGCGCCTTAGGAACGATTGGTCTTATTCTAGTTTCCCCCTACAGAAGAGACAGACTTCTTACATTTTTTGAAACAACAAGTGATCCACTGGGAAAGGGTTATCATATAAGACAAATTCTATTGGCATTAGGGTCAGGAGGAATATTTGGGGTAGGACTGGGGGCTTCAAGACAAAAATATTTATTTTTACCAGAAGCCTCAACTGATTCAATTTTTGCCGTTATTGCAGAGGAACTGGGTCTTATAGGATCGGTTGCCATTATCTCCTTATACATATATTTATTTGTCAAAGGAGTTAAAATTGCCAGGAGCGCACCTGACAAATTTTCAAAAGTCCTTGCAATTGGCATCGTGGCTTGGATTTCGGGTCAGGCGTTTTTGAATATAGCGTCGATGGTTTCCATAACCCCTTTAACCGGCATCCCGTTGCCATTTTTGTCATATGGAGGAACAAGTTTGGTGATGATACTATCTGCGTGCGGGATACTTTTGAATATATCAAAATATGGATCTTACGAAAATGCAATGCATTCAAGGTGACACCTTGAATGCATCTATTCTTCAAGCGTTAATTTGCCCAAGGTTGACTCGATGTCTGTTTGATATTTTTCAACGAAGTCACGATACGTGTTACCGCGTTTTTTAAAATCAATACTCGCCTTATTGAAATAAGACCAAATTTCTTTGGTTTTAACCCAACTTGTTTTTCTTTTGCCTACATATTCGGCGTATGAAGAATAAGCGTTCTCAATATCTTTTGTGAATTCTGTCGGGTTTAAATGTACATAACGAGAAAGGTGTAAAAGGTAATCGTCAGTTGTTATAAGTATAGCCTTATAAGATCCTTGGAAGAGTTTGCCTATCCGCTTATATTTCTTGTTAAAATACATGGAGTATCTGGTGGACAAAGATTGCATAAATTCACCGATATCTTTGTGTCCCTTCTGCTTTATAAGTAAATGAAAATGGTTGGGCATAAGGCAATAAACCATTAAATCAATTTTTTTGTCGAAGTTTTTAACTTGCCTTGGTGTAGCGTCAAAGGTGACACCCCGAACGCTGAAAGTTTTGGTTTTTGTTTTAAGATTGGAGGGTGAAGAGAGGCTTTCTTTCAAATACTTTAAAAAAGTTCTGTAGTCTTGTTCGTCTTCGAATATGGTTCGTTTCTCAACGCCACGGTTGTAAATATGGTAATAACCGTTTTCAACATAAACTTTTATAATGTTACGACTGGGCATAATTTATAATAGCATTCAAGGTGTCACCTTGCAAGCGATTTTGACAAGAAAAAACCTGAAGGTTTATGAAATGACTTTTTAGGGTCAAATCTGCTTCAGGTTGTTTGCACTTCAAATGCGGATGGTTTAATTATTTTTTGGAAGATGACGACGAGGCGCGGTGACTGCTGAGTCCCAGAACGCTGAACAAGATGTTCAACATCACTGCGTGCCAAAAACCGAGCGTGGCTGGAATAAGTTGCTGAGCAACCGCACCGCTGAATACATCAGGCACGACCCAACCCCAGGCGAGCGTCACCAACCAAGCCGAGAAAGCGATAACAATCGCCGCGAGTGGAATCCAGATAAGGAAGGCAATCGCTGCAACTGCAACGCGTTCACCACAACCGCTGTATGAGGTCTTTGAGCTGGATGAGCTTGCCGAAGCGCCTGTCAATCCAAGAATGCCGAACAGGATGCTCAGCTTGAATGCTTGGACAAGTGACAGCGACGCAGGCAAAAGACCATTTGCGATTGCGGTCGGAAAGACCTGTGGTACAACCCATCCCCATACGAGCGTGGTGATAAAGGCCGAAACCACAACCAAGATGACGACCAGGGCGATAGCGCCAAGGCAACCGAGGCCAATTTCTTCCCAACTTTTTTCGTTTCTCATTTTATTTCTCCTTTGCAAAAGAATTTTGATTCAGCATTAGCTGCCATCCCTAGAATAGGTAGCACTTTAGGCACCAGATAAGCTGATACCCAAGGGGCTACCCACTCAGTAGAGAGAAGATCCTCAATTAGTTAATGTGCAAGTAAACAAAAAGCAAGCTATCAAACTACAGGTTGTAAATAAAACCAGTGTATATCTAACTTACTGAGGCTAATGGTACCACCACCACATTAAAAAGTCAAGCTTATAGGTCATATTTTCAAAAAATGAAGAGTTTTGGCAAATAGGCTATACTTCTAGGTAATATGAATTCAAAAACAATACTCTTAACAGGTGGTCATGCTGCGACAACGGGAATCGCTGTTGTTGAAGAAATAAGAAGGCGGGAATCGCTGAAAGGAGCGGAAATCTATTGGATTGGCTCGTTAACGGCAATTGAGGGTTCCAAATTTTCTACAATAGAGTCACGGACTTTCCCAAGAATTGGCGTCAACTTTATTCCGATTATAGCCGGAAAAATTCAAACCAAATTTACCAGACACACAATTCCATCTCTTCTAAAAATTCCAGTCGGTTTTATCCAGGCCTTTTGGCTAATGTTAAAAATTAAACCCAAAGTAACTCTTTCTTTCGGCGGTTATTCCTCATTCCCTGTAATTTTTTGGTCATGGATTTTTAGAATTCCTGTGATTTTACACGAGCAGACAGTGGTAGCCGGCCGCGCATCTATCTCTTCCGCTTTTTTTGCGACAAAAATTGCCCTGTCCAGACCGGAAAGTCAAATATACTTTCCAAAAAACAAGTCGATAGTTACCGGAAACCCGTTGATGACCAATATTTTAAATATAAAAACAAAGACAGTTTTGGGGAAACCCCCGGTAATATTGGTTATTGGAGGTTCCCGTGGTTCCAGCTTTATTAACGAGTTGGTGATGAATGTAGCAAAATCGATACTCTCTCGTAATATTTTAATTCATATAACAGGTGAGAGAGATTTTGAAAAAGTGGAAAAGTTTAAAGAAAAATTGTCACCAATTCTGAGGATTAATTATAAAGTTTATCCGTCAATCAATCCTTTAGAAATCGGAAATTATTATTCTAGGGCAGACTTGGTTATTAGTAGATCTGGGGCTAATTCTATATCCGAGATTCTTTATGCCAAACGTCCCGCAATATTAATTCCACTCCCAAGAACTTTTCTGGGAGAGCAGGTAAAAAACGCCAGATATGCAGAAAGTCTCGGCTTTTCTTACGTTTTTTTTGAAAAAGAAGCCACCTCTGAAGCAATCATTAAGGAAATAAATAGGATTTTAACAGATTGGAGGTCGATTGTTGACAAAACAAGGAAAAATATCAATCCGGACATGAACGCTGCGCGAAAAGTAGTTGACCTTGTTGAAGGGTGCATATGATTAAAAAACTTCCCCTTTTTTTGATATTGTTTTGTTTCATTTTGCTATTTTTTATCCCCTTTTTTATCAAAGTTAGAATCGATTGTAAAAGTCAGTTCGGAGAATGTCCCGATGAAGTAAATTTCAAACTTAAACCCTTAAATTCCAGAACTTTGTTTTATGTCAAGAAAAATACCTCAAAAATCCTTAAAGCCGACGCTTTGGTTTCTAGTTTTTCCACTCAATATAAATTTCCAGACATCCTCGAGATTAATTTGATAGTTAAAAAGCCCCTATTTGCTATAAAAGATATTTTAACCGGTAGAATATTTTTGATAGACAAAGATGGGAATATTTTAACTGAAGCAGGAACTACTTCGTTACCAATCATAGTTCAAGAAGGACGGGAACCCAATCTCATTGCCTTAAATTTGATCCTGGGCGTTTATCAAATGTATCAAGTTCTATATGGAACGATCGCAAATGATGCTTTGGTTGTTGATATGCCAGTGGGTCTTAGAGTAATATTTCCATTGTACGGCGATCCGGAGGTTCTACTTGGAAGTTTGAGATTAATATACTCAAAAATCGAAACATCGGATCAGGAAGAAAAATTTTCCGAAATTGACTTGCGTTTTAAAAATGCTGTATTAAGATAAACTAAATTATGCCAAAAACAAGAATAGTAGCAGCGATCGAGATGGGTTCAACCAAAATTGCTACTCTTATTAGCCAAGTTGCAATCGATCCGGTAAGTGCCGAAACTTCAATTAATGTGGTGGGCGCTGCGACAACTGAATCGCGGGGAATAAAAAAGGGTCAGATAGTTGACATAGAAGAAGCTACGGAGGCAACAATTGCATCAGTTGAGGCGGCCGAAAGGATGGCAGGTTACAATTTGGAGTCAGCTTACACTTCAATTGGGGGAGCCCATATTCATTCGCAAAATTCACATGGAGTTGTGGCGGTTTCTGATCCCAATGGTGAAATTAATCAAAATGACGTTGATAGAGTAGTTGAGGCGGCAAGTGCCATTTCTGTTCCAGCCTCCCGTGAAATCATCCACGTGTTACCCAGAGAGTTTATTGTCGATGGAGAGACCGGTGTTCGGGATCCTGTAGGGATGAGCGGAGTAAGACTTGAGGTAGATACACATATTATTTCAGCAGGCGTGGGACCCATTAAAAATGCCAAAAAGGCAATACAAGAAGCGGGTATTAGGATTGAGGACCTTGTTTTTTCAGGTCTTGCCGCTGCGGAAGCTGCAGTCTCCCCAACTGAAAAGGAATTGGGCTGTGTGCTTATTGATGTAGGCGGAGGAACAACTTCAATTGTAGTTTACGTTGATGGAGCTCTGACATATTCCGGAGTTATTCCGGTCGGGGCGAAAAATGTGACTAATGATTTAGCGATAGGGCTTCGTGTTTCATTGGAAACTGCGGAAAAAATTAAGTTGGCGCTTTCCAAAAAACCGGGAAAAGAAAAAACCGAAGATGATGAAATGGATTTAGAAAGTCTGGGAGTCACGGAAATTAGAAAGATTTCCAAAAAAACCTTATTGGAGGGAATAATCAGGCCGAGGTTGAACGAAATATTTACTATGGTTAGAATTGAACTTGAAAGAGAAGGTCTTGCCGTGCGAATTCCTTCGGGAGCAATTATCACCGGTGGCGGAGCAGAAACTGCGGGTGTGATAGACTCTGCAAAGAGAATGCTTTCCCTACCCGTTCGCATTGGGGTTCCGAGGGGTATAGGTGGTTTGGTTGATGACATAATGAATCCATCATTTGCAACATGCGTCGGACTTTTACACTATGGCGCAAAAGAAGCTCCGGGTGAAAACTTGACAAGTTTTGGGAAAAAGATAAGACTACCTAAGATGACCGGAATGTTTGGAAAAGTCATTGATTCAATTAAAGATCTCCTGCCATAAAATAGATACTGAGTGATTGGATACTGAGATATTAGGTAATACTGCCTCATTTTGAAATTTGATATTTGTAATTTGTAATTCGGCCATGTAGAATCATGGCCGTATACTATGGCACTTGTTAAACCTGATTCAGCTAGAATCGCTAAAATAAAAGTAATTGGAGTCGGTGGTGGTGGAGGAAACGCGGTTTCTTCAATGATTGATGCGGGTACAATTAGCGGAGTTGAATTTATTGCATTAAATACCGATGCGCAAGTGCTTCTTCAAAATAAAGCTCCGACAAAACTTCAGATTGGAGAAAAACTTACAAAAGGTCTTGGAGTCGGAGGAAATCCGGAAATCGGCGCGCAAGCAGCGGAAGAGTCGGTAGAAAAAATAAAAGAACTTTTAATTGATAGCGATATGGTTTTTGTAACGGCGGGAATGGGCGGTGGAACCGGTACTGGGGCAGCGCCTGTTATCGCAAGACTGGCCAAAGAAAGCGGTGCCCTAACCGTAGGAGTTGTTACCAAGCCATTTGCGTTTGAGGGTACGAGACGCGCTGTTGCAGCCGAGGACGGAATTGAAAAACTTAAGGAGTCAACAGACACACTAATAGTTATTCCAAACCAACGCTTAATGGATGTCATCGACCGAAAAATGACCCTCCTTGAGGCGTTTAAAGTGGTTGATTCGGTTTTGGGCCAAGCAGTTGGAGGTATAGCGGATATTATTACTACTGCGGGACTGGTGAACGTAGACTTTGCGGACGTCAAGACAATTATGAAAGACGCAGGAAGCGCCCTTCTCGGTATTGGAACCGGAGCCGGCGAAAACAGGGCACAAATGGCGGCACGTGCGGCTGTTTCTTCGCCATTACTTGATTTATCTATCGAGGGAGCGCGGGGGGTTCTCTTTAATATCGCCGGTGGAAATGATTTGACAATGTTTGAGGTTGATGAAGCGGCGAGGATTATATCGAGCTCGGCCGACCCTGACGCTAACGTTATTTTTGGAGCAGTAATTAAAGAAGGACTAAACGATCAAGTCAGAATTACTGTAATTGCCACAGGTTTTGACGAAACCCGTTCGCGTTTAGCCCAAATGAGCAAACCTGTTCAAAAACCAATCGTACAGGGCGTTGTAAGTGAGCCTGTTATAAACAGAAAAGACGATCAAAATAATAGGGATACCGAACCGCCGGAAAATTCTGATGATTCGGGTGATGATGATGTTTTTGGTGAGAAATTCGAAATCCCTGCTTTTCTTCGTAAAATCCACTAAATTACAGCTTGACAACTGACTAAATAGTCAGTATAAATAAGTATGGTTTCTGTCCAAAAATTAACAAAAAGGCAAAAACAGGTTTTAAAATTTATTCACACTTCAATTAAAAATTCAGGTTACCCTCCCACCTTAGCGGATTTGCGTGAAGAATTAGACGTGGTTTCTAATCAAGCGGTAATAGATGTTCTCAGTGTTTTGGAAAGAAAAGGTTTTATCAAAAGAGAGGAAGGAACGGCTCGTGGCATAAGGATTTTAGATAAAGGATTTGAAATTTTATCGGCAAGACCGCTTATCCCAAGTTTAGGTTTTACTGCAGCTGGCCCATATAAAGATGCGTTTGAAAATCTTGATTGGCAGGAAGTTGAAGACATGAAGACAGCGCAAAATGTTTTTATTGTTGATGTTACAGGGGATTCTATGACGGATGCGGGTATAAAAGACGGAGACAAGGTTATTATCCAGCAAGCTAAGGAATTTAGAAATGGAGATGTTGTGCTTGCTCGTGATAACGATGGCACAACAATTAAGCGTTTGATTAATTCAAATGGTAGAATATATTTGAAACCTGAAAATCCAAAATATCAGAATATTCCGATATACCCGGAAACAAGACTTTTGGGAAAGGTAATTGGTAAGGTTGCCAGTGAATCAAACTAAAATGGATACAAAGTTAAACTCTGAAATTATAAATAAAATTTTTAAAAACCCCGAAGTTCAGTATGGTTTAACCGAATTTGAAAATATAAAACCTTCAGAATCTCTCGATATATTTGAGAAAGAAAAGGGTAGGTTTTTCTTAAAGTGTCTCAAAAGAAATATAGATCTATCTATTTGGAATGAAGAAAAACAAATTGGTGAGCCGGAAGAAATTGTTCGCCAGCTTTGGCTTTTTAAACTTACCAAATTTTACAATTATCCACTAGACAGGATCGCTGTCGAAAAAGAAGTTAATTTTGGACGTGAAGTTCGTGAAAAGGCTGCTGATATTGTCGTCTACAAGGAAGACAAGGAAACACCCCAAATTATAATTGAGGTAAAAAGTCCCGAAGCAAAAGACGGAATTGAGCAAATTAAAAGTTATCTTAATGCTGAAGGTGCTCCAATTGGAGTTTTATCAAACGGTATTGTTAGGGTCATCCTTTATAGACCGTATCCTCACAATTTTGAAAACACACTTCGTGATATCCCTAGAGTTGATCAAACGATAGAAGATGTTCAGGATGCAAAACTGACTTTGGATCAACTGGAAAAACAATACGATTTAGTAAAAATCATTAAAGTCTTGGAAGAACTCGTATTGGCTGGAGCGGGAGTTGACTCGTTTAATGAAATTTTTAAGTTAATTTATGCGAAACTTTATGATGAAAAATACGCACGAGATAGGAAAGGCGAACTCCTATTTAGGCAATCAACAAACCCGCAAGTTACCTACGATAACATAGAACGACTTTTTGAAAGTTCCACAAAAGAATGGCCGGGAATGTTTGTCGATGGCGAAAAGATTCAACTTTCTCCATCCCATTTATCAGTTTGTGTAGGGCAACTAGAAAAAGTAAAACTACTCGATGCCGATTTAGGAATTATTGACCGTGCTTTTGAATATCTACTCCCCGATGTTGCCAAAGGTAAGAAAGGTCAATATTTTACCCCACGCCATGTAATTGATATGGCTGTCAAAATGTTAAACCCAAAAGAAGATGAATATGTGATAGATCCCGCATCTGGTTCAGGTGGGTTTTTAATTCACGCAATGCAATGGATTTGGGATAATTTTATGTCGGAGAAGTCAGCCGAGACAAAATCTGACTTTGCAAGAAAACATATTTATGGAATTGATTTTGATGATAAACCTGTAAAAATTTCCAGAGCTTTAATGTTAATTGCCGGCGATGGAAGATCACATATTTTTAGATTAAATTCGCTCAATCCTCAGGAATGGAAAGGTGATGATTCGGAGAAATTGAGAGCGAGGGCGGAGCTACTTGAAAGACTTCACAAATTTAATGATTATGACAAAGACAGAAATAATCAAGACAATTTTAAGTTCTTTGATTTTGATGTTGTTCTAACAAACCCCCCATTCGCGGGTGAAATTCGTGAGAGACAGCTTCTTAACGAGTACGAGCTTGCAAAAAATGATAAAGGTAAATTAAAAGATAGATCCGAACGCCACATCCTATTTATTGAGAGGGCTTTAAATTTGGTTAAACCCGGAGGTCGCTTAGCAATAGTTCTTCCCCAGGGGGTCTTGAATAACACAAATATGAGTTATATTAGGAGTTGGCTTTTTGATAAAGCAAGAATTTTGGCGGTGGTTGGGCTTAATGTTAACACTTTTAAACCTCACACGGGAACAAAGACTTCTGTATTATTCTTGCAAAAATGGGAGGAAAAACAAGAAGTACCAAAAGATTATCCAATATTTATGGCAGTTTCCAAAAAGAGTGGTAAGGATAATAGTGGTGATTATGTTTACAAAAAAGATGAAGAAGGTCAAATTGTCACAAATCCAAAAGGCGATCCAGCGGTTGATCACGATCTTGATGAAATCGCAGATAAGTTTATTGAGTTTGCCAAAAATGAAGGATTTGGGTTTTGGAAATGAACAACTTTTTTGATAATTTAAAATATTTATTTTGGGTTACATTGATTGTTGTGTTTGCCTTTTTGACTATTAGTGTTTCCACAAAACCTGTAGATTATTTTTCTGTATATATCGGGTTCTTACTTTCTTTTCTCGGAATCTATTTTAATGACTATTTTACTAAACCAAATATAAAAATATGTTTAGGTTCAGAAGACGAATCACCAAATGGAACTCTTAAGTTCGTACATATAAATATTATAAATTTAGACAACCCAAGTTGGTTTTTTATTTTTCGTAGGAGATCGGCAGAATATTGTAAAGTAAAATTAAAGATTTTAAATACAGATGGGAATACTTTGTGCAGTTTTTTTGGCAGGTGGTCAAGCAAGGGGGAGCCAATTACCTCAGACAGGAAAATTGATATCTCGAAGTTCCCTGAAGGGGTTATTGCCTCCGTATCGCCATCAAAAAGTTTGGATGAATTACAAGAAGGCAAAATGGCCGTAGCAGTTAAGTTTCATAATGAGAATCCTTGTTATGGTTTTAATGATTGGAGTTATGCCTACGATTTTAAACATCCACAATTTGCCCTACAAAGAGGAAAATACAAAGTAAACGTAGAAGTTCAGACTTCTTCCCAGAGATTTTATAAGGACTTTACATTAAATAATCAATCATTGGATATTAAGGATTTTACTTTAACAAGCAAAGCTGTTAGTTGCTAAAAATGACTTTTTCAATAATCCAAAAATCTCAACTTGAGGGTGTCAACCGAATCGACGCAGATTACTACGATCCGGAATGTTTAAGTTTAAATTTGGCAATAAAGTCGATACCACATGAAGAATTCGGAGATTTAATTGAAATACTTACGGATTATACGTCTAACGGCAGTTTCGCGAGATTGAAACAAAATGTTAATGTGACTGACGGTATTAACTTCGCAAAATGGATAAGAATTCAAAACTTAGATAATAATAATTTTAACGAAAATATTAGGTATGTAGATAAGGCCACATACGAATTTTTAAAAAAGAGCAAACTTCAAGGAGGTGAGGTGTTGATTTCAAAAACTGGAGAATACCTTGGAAAAGCTTATATTATGCCAAGTGTTAAAGATAAAGCGACGCTCGCAGACAACATTTTCTTAATCAAACTTAAAAGTTCTAGCTTAAATGAATTTATTGTTACTTTTATTAACTCAAACGTTGGAAGAAAATTAATTTTAAGACATCTCCAAGGTTCTGGCCAACCAACCATTATTAAAGACAGTTTGAGAGACCTACTTATTCCTATACCAGACAATGAAACAAACGACAAAGTGAAGCATTATTTTCTTAAATCTAAATCTCAACTCGATCAGTCTGAAGAATTTTATCAACAAGCAGAAAATTTACTTTTGGATGAATTGGGATTAAAAGATCATAAAATTCTGGAAGATCTTAGTTACATTGTTAATTATTCCGATACAGGAAACGTTGATAGAGTTGATGCTGATTACTTCCAGCCAAAATATCAAATAATCTTAGAGAAGATAAAAACTAACAACGCCAAACTCTTAGGAGAATTAATTACATTTAAAAAAGGTCTTGAGCCAGGTAGCGAAGCATATCAAGAAGTAGGAAAACTATTTATTCGCGTCAGTAGTTTAACTAAATTTGGAATTGAAGCAAAAGATCAAAAGTATTTATCAGACGAGCTTTATCAAAAATTAAGATCAGATTATGAACCAAAAGTTGGAGAAATTTTACTAACGAAAGATGCTACCCCGGGAATTTCTTATGTTGTAAAAGAACCGATTGAAGGAATAATTTCTGGGGGGATTTTAAGGCTTAGGTTAAAAGGTGATATTGAACCTGAGTATTTATCCCTTTGTATCAGCTCTCTGGTAGGGCAGATGCAGGCAGAAAGGGATGCTGGTGGGTCTATTATCGTTCACTGGAAGCCCGAACAAATAAAGAATATATTAATTCCAATTTTACCAAAGGAAACTCAACAAAAAATTGCAGACTTGGTTAAAAAATCTCATGAAGCACGCAAAAAATCCAAAGAATTGCTTGAAGAAGCGAAAAGAAAAGTCGAGCAGATGATTGAAAAAGGAGACGAAAATTAATGAAATTTACGAAAGGTGAACTCAAAGAACTGATATTAACTTTGATTGTTGGCAGTTGGGTTCGTGAAGCAGTCGACGAATATAATGGGGAAGAGTACAAAAGCCCAAGCAGGCACGAAAAACTACTAAAATATTTCCTGGAGCTTTCTGAAAAGCTCGGATATGAGGATCTTTTTGAAAAATTTAAAGGTGAATTAATAGTTTCCAACTCCTTGGGGAAGGAAGAAGATAAGATTATGGAAATTTTTCATGAAGATGTCTTTTGGGAAGAATTGCAAACAAGAATGGGAAAAAGAGACTTTTTTAAAAGTATAACTAAGGAGGAAAAAGAAGGGCTCAAAAAGAATTTCTGTCTTCCTGAAAGGGTTCACAAGATTTATGAAAAATATGAGAAGGAATTTGAAAAGTATGGTATCGATAGACTGGAAATAGCAGTTCAGAGGTCCTCCACACATTAGCCAAAATATACGACATTTCCTTTTAGACAGGTCTAGTTTATAATAGCTTCATATGGCTTCCAAAAAACCCTATTTTGAGCCTGTAGATCTCGCGGTCGATTTTCCTAAAATGGAAAAGAGGCTTCTTGGAACTTGGACTAAAAATGGAATAGTAAAGAAATATCTTCAAAAAAACTCAAACTCTAAAAAATACTTTTCTTTTCTTGATGGACCAATTACGGCCAATAATCCTATGGGCGTTCATCACGCTTGGGGCCGTACCTACAAGGACCTGTGGCGTAGATATAAAAATATGCAAGGATTTAATCAACGTTTTCAAAACGGCTTTGATTGTCAGGGTCTTTGGGTTGAGGTAGAGGTTGAAAAGGAACTTGGGTTTAAGAGTAAAAAAGACATAGAAACTTTTGGCGTCGCCAAATTTGTCCAGCTTTGCCGAGACAGGGTAAAAAAATACTCGTCAATTCAAACAGAGCAAAGCAAACGTCTGGGTTATTTTATGGATTGGGACAACTCCTATTACACTTTAAGCGACGACAACAATTATATGATTTGGGGTTTTTTGAAGAAGTGCCATGACAACGGCTGGATTTACAAAGGGAATGATTCTGTTCCCTGGTGTCCGAGATGTGAAACAGCAATTTCCCAGCACGAAATGCTTACTGAGGATTACAAAGAAATTACTCATGAATCTGTATATTTGGCGTTTCCTGTGGTTGGGGTTATCGATGAGTATTTTATGGTTTGGACAACAACTCCTTGGACGATTCCTGCCAATATCGCCATAGCGGTTGATGAAAAACTGGAGTATTCACTTGTTGAGGTTAAGAAAAGAAAATATTGGTTGGCAAAGGATGCGGTTCCCCGGGTACTTGCTGGCGAGAATCATAAAGTTATTAAGACCATCAAAGGCGGGAAACTTGTAGGTCTAAGATACAAAGGCGCTTTTGACAATTTGCCCGGAGTAGTTGCGGCTTCGTCAAAAAACGATGCCAAATTCCATAATGTTGTTGCCACAGATAGTTTAATTCTACCGATCACGGTTGATGAAGGAACCGGTCTTGTGCACACTGCGGTTTCTGCGGGAAGTGAGGATTTTAAACTCGGTAAAAAACTCGGTCTTCCGATGATTCCTGTGATCAACGATGATGCGTCATATGTGGCAGGACTGGGAGAATTTTCCGGACTGAATGCCAAAAAGCATCCGGAAATAATTTTAGACTTTTTACGAAGAAAGGATGCGGAAGAAAATCATTTTTTCTACAAAATTGAAAAATATACTCATAGATACCCTGCCTGTTGGAGATGTAAAACTGAACTCGTTTGGAAGGTAACTGATGAGTGGTACATTTCGATGGATTCTCCATCGAAGTTAAAAGCGGAGAAATGTGGCGACGAAGACGAAGAACAAAAAGCCCTTGACACAAGGACACTTAGAGAACGGATGAAAGATGTCACGAGTAAGATTAACTGGATTCAGGGATTTGGATTTGACCGTGAGATGGATTGGCTGTCCAATATGCACGATTGGCTTATAAGCAAGAAAAACAGGTATTGGGGTTTGGCCCTTCCTATTTGGGAATGCAAAAAATGCGGAAGCTTTGACGTGATTGGTTCAAAAGAGGAGCTAAAAAAGCTCGCCACTGTCGGGTGGAAAAAATTTGATGGCAGGACTCCTCACAAACCTCAGATAGATGAAGTTAAAATCAAGTGCACCAAATGCGGAAGTGTTATGAGCAGAATTGAGCCTGTTGGTAACCCTTGGTTGGATGCAGGGATAATTCCATATTCAACAATCAGCGAAAACAACAAAGCCGCAAACTTTGAGGTGACCAAAACCAAACCTTTGTATCTTACAGATAAAACCAAATGGGAAAAATGGTTCCCTGCAGATTTCATTACCGAAAGTTTCCCCGGACAATTTAAGAATTGGTTTTATTCTCTTATTGCAATGAGTACGGTTATGGAAGACACGGAACCTTTTAAGACAGTTCTTGGGTATGCCACACTATTTGATGAAAAGGGGAATGCTATGCACAAAAGTTCAGGGAACATGATCGAATTTACTCAAGGCGCTGACAAGATAGGAGTCGACGTAATGAGATGGATGTTTGCGCGTCAGAACCCAGGGGAAAATTTACTGTTTGGATATAGAATTGCCGATGAAATTAGAAGAAGATTTCATCTAAAAATTTGGAATGTTTACAATTTTTTTGTAACTTATGCGAACCTGGACGCATGGCGTCCAGTACAGAGTACAAAGTACATAGTACATAGTACTAACGTTTTGGACAAATGGATTTTAGCAAGACTTAACCAAGCTGTGCAGTTGGTTACGGATAGCCTTGAAAAATATGATGCTTATGCGGGGGCGAATGAAATTGAAAAGTTTGTTGACGACTTAAGCCTTTGGTATATTAGAAGGTCCAGGGGTAGAGTAGGCCCTGCCGCAGAGTCCGAGAATGATAGGAATGCTTTTTACCGGACTACATACTATATACTACATACTTTATCCCGTCTTCTTGCCCCTTTCATGCCATTTATATCAGAAACACTTTTTACGAATTTATCCAAAGAAGAGTCAGTGCATTTAAGTGACTGGCCGGATGTAAATCTCAAATCTCAAAAAACAAATCACAAACTATTGGAGGAAATGAAAATAGCCCGCGAGATTGTAGAAAGAGCCCATTCCATTAGAAAGGAAAAAGAAATCGGAGTTAAGCAACCCCTAAACTCCTATTCAACGACCTCAAAACCAGTACCTAAAAACCTTGAGTATTTGATTAGGGATGAGATTAATGTAAAAAAGTTATTTTGGAATGCAACGAAGGATGAATATGATTTAAAGATTACACTGGAACTTTCAGAAGAGGCCAGGGTACGTGATTTGGTGCGCAAAATTCAAGAGGAAAGAAAACGATTGGGGTTAAATCTTACTCAACAAGTTGATGTAAAGTTGGAAAGAATTCCATTGGATAAAAAACTTGTTCAATGGATGACAAATAAAGCACAAATAAAAAGATTAACTGTAGGCAAATTTAAGGTTTCTAAAGCTTCAAAGTGAAAAGACAAAACCCGATATTTGGATTTTTAACCAAAGATATTAGTTTTTCGTTCTCCATTATATTTTTACTTTTTCTAAGCATAATTATTTTAAAATCGGTTGCTCCATCAATATTCCTGTTATATTTTCTTAGTGTGTTTATTGGAATTTGCGCTTTCTTTGTTTTTGCCCAGTTGGATTTTGATATAATTTCTCTTTTTTCTAAGCATCTGTATATTTTTTCAATTATCCTTCTTCTCGCAACTCTAATAATTGGAAGTGTAACAAGGGGAACAATTCGTTGGATACCGATTGGTCCCATCAGTCTACAACCGGCAGAAATTGTCCGTCCTTTTCTTTTGATTTTTTTTGCCAACTATCTTACTTTTGGGAAACTGGATTTTATAAAAATAGTAAAAACCTTTGCGCTGGCGCTTCTTCCGGTTTTCCTTATTTTTATTCAACCCTCTCTTGGGGTGTCTGTCCTAACACTGGTTGGGTTTTTAGGTGTTCTGATTTCTTCAAAAATTGACAAAAAATATGTTCTTTTCGGTGGAGTTGCTTTATTAGTTGTCTCTCCGCTTTTTTGGTTCGTAATGGCGCCCTATCAACAGCAGCGCATTATTACTTTTGTTAGTCCTTCCTCGGACCCTTTGGGGGCAGGTTATAATAGTTTACAGTCTACCATAGCTGCCGGGTCCGGTAAAATTACAGGATTGGGATTAGGGCGGGGTATCCAGACTCAGCTTTCATTTTTACCTGAAAAGCAAGCGGATTTTATATTTTCGGCCATTTCTGAGGAATTGGGTTTTGTTGGAGCGCTACTCGCGACTCTCGCCAGCTTCATTATTCTTTACCGTTTGACGGCTTACATTGAACAGGCTGTAAGCCCGGCTGCACGCGGATATCTTTCGGGGTTTTTTCTGACATATTTGATCCAAATATTTATTCATATAGGCATGAATATTGGGCTTTTGCCGGTTACTGGGCTACCCTTCCCATTGGTTTCAGCAGGCGGATCTTCACTTCTGGCTACGTTAATAGGCTTGGGGATTGCCAGCTCGTCTTATAAACGCTAAAATACCCATATTATGAATAAATATGCAATTGTTCGGATCGGTGGCAAGCAATATAAAGCTGAGGAAGGCAAAGAGCTTTTGGTGGATAAACTTGTCGATATCAAAGGTTTTGTGACAGACGTACTTTTGTTTGTAGATGGAGAAAAGGTAAAAGTGGGCAAGCCGGTACTAAAAGATGTAAAAGTAGCCTTAAAGGTTGTAACAGAACTTGAAAAAGGAGAAAAGATCGAAGTCTATAAATTTAAAGCAAAATCACGCTACAGGAAACATACAGGATTTAGACCTCAATATACAAGACTTCTGGTGGAGAAAATTTCCTAACTTCATTCAAGAACGAAGTATGATTTAATGCATCGTACCAACCCCCTTGACAACTGTGAAAACTTCATTTATATTGTGCGAAGGATGTCAACACATAAAGCGGCGGGAGGAAAAGCTTCACAACATGTTAGCCCGGCAGGTAAAAGACTTGGGGTAAAAGTTTCCGGTGGTGAAAAAGTTGGCAGGGGTCAAATTTTAGTCCGCCAACGCGGTACAACTTTTGGTAAAGGCATTGGTGCCAAATTGGGTCGTGATCATACGCTTTATTCTGTTGCCGACGGAGTCGTTAAATTTACTAAAAAATTGGGTAAGAGAGTTGTTAGTGTAGTTGCTAGTGCCTAGTATCTTATAAACATTATGGCGGAAGAAATAGTACAAATAGAAGTCACACAGCTTCAACCAAATCCTCTTCAACCTCGTGGCGCAATCACCCCTGAAAGCTTGGTAGACCTTGTTGATTCTATTCGTGAACACGGAATATTGGAACCTCTGGTAGTTGCCAAAACTCCGGCAGGGTTTCAGATAATCGCGGGGGAGCGTAGATGGCGTGCCTCAAAACTTGCCGGATTAACCCACGTACCGGTTATTATTCGTGAAACTTCACCAAAAGGCATGCTTGAGATGGCACTTGTGGAGAACGTTCAAAGGGTTGACCTTAACCCCTTAGACCGTGCCAAAGGCTTTGAGCGCCTTATGAATGAGTTTAATTTAACTACCAGCGAAATTGCTGTTCGAATTGGCAAATCAGTCGCTTACGTTAGCAATTCATTAAGACTTCTTTCTCTTCCCGATGCCCTTAAAGACGGACTTTTGTCCGGACTTATAACTGAAGGTCACGCAAGGGCTCTTGCAGCCATTGATGATCCCAACTTAATGATTGAGGCTTATAAGATTGTTCTCAGGGAGAGTGGCAGTGTGCGTCGCGCAGAGGAGCTTGCGAGGCGTATGAAAGCCAAGTCTCAACAGGAAGTACCAAATACAAGTCAGCATATCAGGATTGTTTCTGAAGAAATAGATAAGATGCAGGAGGATTTACAGAAAGTATTTTATGTTGACGGGGATCCCGATTTGTCCAAAAAAACTGCGGTTAAGCTAATCAGATCGCAAAGAGAGACAAAAATAAGCTTTACCTTTAAAGGCGGAGTTGAAGAAACCGAAGAGAGACTTCAAAGAGTCTACAAAGCGATAACTTCTTAATACGTTGGTATTTTTACTACTTCCGAAAGATTAAGAGGCCAATAAATTATCCAAGCTCTTCCACTAATTGATTTTTTAGTAATAGAACCCCAAGACCTGGAATCGGAGGAGTGGGGTCTATTGTCTCCCATTACAAAGTATTGATCGGTCGGAACCGTATAATTTTCTCCATCCTTTAAAAATCCTTCGTTTTCTGTATAAATATCATTAGAAAGATATGATTCGGTCAGAAGAGTATCGTTGATATAGACGCGATTATCTTTGAGCATGATACGTTCTCCCGGAAGTCCAATAATTCTTTTAATAAATTCGTCTGTTTCTGAGATCGGAGGAGTAAAAACAACGACATCTCCTCTTTTAGG
The DNA here is from genome assembly GCA_000993205.1 of Candidatus Woesebacteria bacterium GW2011_GWB1_39_10. Classification (GTDB taxonomy): domain Bacteria; phylum Patescibacteriota; class Microgenomatia; order UBA8517; family UBA8517; genus GWB1-39-10. The sequence continues at coordinate 72,462 of LBVU01000004.1, read as the reverse complement.
ACTTCTGGTATAGTAAGTTACTTTTTCGGTTAGTAAATATTCACCATCCGGAAAGTTGGGGTGCATAGATTGTCCTTTAATTTTATGGGGACGCATAATGAGAAGGTAGACGAAAAAGAAAATGCCGACAGCAAATACAACTACTTCCAATATATCCAAAAAAAATGCACCAACTTTACCGAACATATGTAAGTTTCATTATATTTGGGGTCAAGGAGTAAACACAAGTACTAGCATTGTACTATAACATCGTGGGCCTCACTTTCACGGCGCCCCATAGCAGTTATTTGAATAAATTGAGCTTTTTCCCAAAGTTCGGGAATATTTATTGCACCCGAATAACTTAAACCTGAACGAATATTTGCGGAAAAAGTTTCTATTATTGGTGTAAGCGGACCTTTAGACGGAACAAGGCTTTCTACTCCTTCGATTTGTTTTGCGTAATGTTTTTCAAATTCGCCCCCCGCAACTTTGATATGATTTTTCTTTTCTGTTCGTGAAGTGGATGCATTGTAATTTTTAAATCTTTTACCGTTTATGATTACAGTTTTTCCCGGGGCTTCGTCGGTACCAGCAAAAAGACTTCCGGCCATGATTGCGGATGCTCCCGCGGCAAGCCCCTTCACCATGTCTCCCGAATTTTTAGCTCCGCCGTCCGCCATAATTGTTTTTCCGAACTTTCTGGCCGCCTTTGCCGCGTCAATAATTGCTGTTATTTGTGGAACGCCGGAACCGGTTTCAACCCTTGTCGTACAAATTGAACCCGGGCCTATTCCAACCTTCACACAATCAGCTCCGACTTTAAACAAGGCGGTGGCGGCTTCCTCTGTTGCGACGTTGCCTGCAATTAGATCAACTTTTCCAAATTTATTTTTAAAGTCAGCGACTGCATTGATAGTTTTTTCCATATATCCATGGGCAACATCAAGTACAAAAATATCGGCACCGGCTTTAAGAAGAACTTCCGCCCTATCATACATACCATTTCTAATTCCGATTGCGGCGCCAACCATTACCTTCTCTTTTTTTACTGCGTCAATCATTGAAGCTTGCTCTTCCGGAATCATAAATCTGGGAATTATTCCCAGCCCGCCAAGTTTACCCATCTCTATTGCCATTTCTATCCCCGTTACATCAGACATGTTAGCACTAACAAGGGGGATTTTAAGAACTATTTTTGGAGTCAGTTGAATTGAAAGATCCACGTCCCCCCTGCTCCCGATCTTTGAAAATTGGGGAACCAACAAAACATCGTCGTAGGATAGTGCTAGGGAAAACTTTTGATTCATATTGTGTAATGATATGAATCATTACGTTTTACTTTAGGGGGTGTGTTAAGTCTTGTCAAGATGGTAAGCATAGCTTGCCATTCAGGTTTGGTAACCTTCATGGTAAAATACATTGAGGAGGACGACTAGTTCAGTGGTAGAACATTCGACTCACATTCGAAAGGTCGTTGGTCCGATTCCAACGTCGTCCACTAATATGAAAAATAAAATCATTTTTTACATTATTTGGCTAGGAGTATTAAGTCTGGTACCTATTTCGTTGCTTGCCAATACTCCACCTGTTTATGTACTAAGAAATTCTTCCACAATTGCAAACTTTGTCCAAAGATTTTTAGGACTTACCGCGTTTACCTTATTGTTTTTTCAGATAATTCTTGGCGCATTTATGGAAAAATGGACAAACAAACTTGGAGGTTGGATATTCAGATTTCATATCATTGAGGGAGTAATTGCTTATATTTTGATTATCTTACATCCAATTAGTTTTATGTTCTTTAATTATTTTTTGGGACGGGGATTGGACCCATTTTATATTTTTACGGGTTTTTGTTTGTTATGCCCGACAAGAATCGATTTTTTCTACACATTGGGCAGGGTCTCTTTTTGGCTTTTAAATATTTCCGTCTGGGCAGGGTTACTTCGTGCCGCTACCCCTTATATGAGGGTCAATTGGAGAAAATTCCACATCCTTAATTATCTGGTGTTTGTTTTAATTGGCATTCACTCGATTGGTGTAGGGACGGACGTAGGGACCCCGCCTTTTTCGTTTTTCCACGGTCCGGCACTCATAACAGTTGGAATAATTATCATCTACAAACTTTTTGTATTTGCAAAAGCCAGGTTTGCAAACAAATCTTGATTCAATACTCAAACCATGACTTGGGGGAATTCAAAATATTCTCTTTTGGGTTTTTCGAGCTAAATTCAATAACTTTAGGGTTTTGTCTGATTCCCTTAAATTTATATTCCTTATATAAAGTTTTTCCGTTAGGAAGGAATTGAGCAACAATAAAAGAAGTACTTCCCGAAGTTGGAATCATCTGAAGTCTATAGTTGCCATCTTCAGGATTCATTATGGCGATCATTCCTTTATCGCTCTGAGTAGTGACGCCATTCCGATCGGTTATCCAGAAGTTTCCGGGATAGCCAACTAAAATTAAAGCAGAGGTTGGGTCAAAATACGGCGGATCTTCAATTCCGGGCGCTCCAAGAAATTCTAAAATTTTACTTACCCCTTCGGTTGAAGCGATAATTCCGGAATGAGATTGATTTATCACTTCATTTGAAGCTGCTCCGGGAATTTGCGCACTATCAATCAAAACCATACCATCTCCTTCGTTCACATTTTCCCGGCCTACAGGTTTCCCATCCGGCCAGGAAGAATTTTTAATAACGTCTATTATTTTTAGTGTCCGTTTACCAGTTCCCGCCAGAGTTCCCACTTTCACTCCCCAAAACGGACTGACAAAATTGGTCGGTAAGTAATTGTTTTTAGTTTCCATACTGTTAACATCTTTCAATTGATTTGTTTTACTATTCCTTAAGTAGTCATAGATTGGAAGCATGTTTTTAAATGACGCAGGGACACCACAATGCTTAAATAGTAAAGTTGCGGCTATTTTTTCGACCAGGTCATTTGCCCAGATTTCGTTGTTAACTACAGCAGGATAGGTAATTGCCAGGCCCTTGTGTGGAGTTCCCACGGTGAGTAGTTTGGACGCTTTTCCGCCGCTTTGACTTTCCAAATAATTTCTGCCTATTAGGCCCCCCAAACTATGACTTACGATGTCTGCTTTTTCGTTCAAACCAACATTTGAATTTACAAAGTTTGAAAAAAGCGAGGAATTTTCCGGAACTTGTTTTCGCCAGTCATAATTAAAAGTAGTTGTGTCCCAACCCGCGGCGGTTAGCGAACTTAGTAATTGGGAATAAACTTCTTTTGCATATGGCGCCATGGTCCAGTCTCCCGAATAACCGGACTCTTTGCAATTAATAAGTGCATCTACATTCCAGCTGGCCCCTGTTCCAGGAATTAAAAATACTTTAGTAACAGGTGTAGGGGTCGGCGAGGGTGTTGGAGATGGTGTGGGAGTTGGAGTTGGTGATGGAGTGGGTGTTTCTGCTGAAATTTCAGTGACAACGACATTATCAAACCAGACTTCAGTGCCCCCAGCTCTTAACCCTATTTTTCCGCCTAAGATAGGGTTTGGGGTATTGTCTTGGATGTCAAACAGTGTGTTCGCACCCTCAAATATTTTTATGTGGTTATCTGATAATTCAACTCTAAAATGGTAAAGTACCCCGTTGTTTAAGTGATAATTCTTAAGTGGAGTTGCCACAGATGCTCCGTTTGTTTGATCAATATGCCGATCTATATGGAAGGTTCCGCCATCATCTTCGTTGTAGTGGATTTCATAAAAACTATATGTACCAATATAGTGAAAAATAATATTTTTATCTTGCCCTGACATCCACATTGCGTCAACATCGAATGAAATATTTTTCCAAGTAGAGTCCCAATATTCATCTTTAGGAACCGTATTGCTTACACCAGCTGTATTTATACCATACATTCCATTTTGGACGTTCCAACCCGATGGACCATCAATGGTCCAACTGTTCGGAACCGAACCGTTTGGATTTGTGTTAAAATTGTCCTCGAAAAGTGATGACTGGGCTTGGGTGCCGGAGTTTGCAGGTACCAAGAAGAACAACAAACAAACAACAATGAGAAAAAAGGTACCTTTCAAGCTTTTTCTCATTACAAACACAGTTTCATAACTATGAAATACATTGTCAATACCCAAAATCTTTTTGAAGCTGAAAATGTTAGAGATAATTTGGCAAAAAGTCGTAGAAATAAGAAATTTAAAGATTCGTACTCAACAATGTTTGTTGCTGAGAAAGATTTAAATACCCCGAAGTTTTGGAACAGAATTAATTCTATCGGACATAAGGACTTGGTTTCGAGCTCTATCTACAAAGATAAAGTTAAACAAATATTGAAGATGTTAAAGGCTGGTTACGGTAATCTACTTGATGTGGGTGTTGGTACTGGTGAAGTTGAAAAATCATTACAAAATTCGAAATATAACCTTTTCGGTATAGATATAGCCTCATCTACGATTAAAATTATTTCCAGGAAATTAATCGGAACGTATAAAATTGGAAATATACTCAAAATCCCGTTTAATCGAGAATCAATGGATGTAATACTTGCCTTAGATGTTCTTGAACACCTACCAACAAACAGTACCTTTCGGGCCTACTCAGAGTTTTCTAGGGTTTTGAAAAAAAATGGCAAGCTGATTATATCTGTTCCACTAAATGAAGGATTGGAACTTATGTTAGAAAAAGGAACAAACCCTAACGGTCACCTTAGGGCGTACACTTCGGAAATTCTTAAATATGAGCTGGAGATGTCCGGGTACAAAGTTCTTGAAGAACACTTTCTTTATGCATTTAGAAAATATTATTTATTAAAGAAATTAATACTTAAGCTACTTCCTATCCAAATAAGGAAACCAAATTTGATGATTTTAGTGGCTCAGAAAAAATGAACATCCTTTTTATCACTCGTCTTTACCATCCCCATATCGGAGGGGTAGAAAAACATGTCTACGAAGTAGCTAAGAGCTTAAAGCGAAAAAGGAATAGCGTGACCATACTTACAGAGAAATACAACTCTGGATTAAAGGATAAAGAAATAACAAATGGGATAGAAGTTGTAAGATTTTCTTATCCACACATAAAATTTTTGGGACTATTGTTTATCTGGCGGGAAATATTTAAAAACCGAAAATTAATCCAGGAGGCAGACGTCGTTCATATACACGATATTTTTATTTGGTATTTGCCGTTTAGATTTTTGTATCCTAAAAAAGCCGTATTTACGACTATTCACGGACTGGAGTGGGATAATCCATTATCAAAATTTAGTATTTGGCAAAAAAGACTTGTCGTTAAACTTTCAGCAGGAACAATTGGGGTCGGTAAATTTCTAGAAAAATACTTAAAAGTTAAATTTAATAAAATAATTTATGGTGCTGCTACAGTGATACATAGCAGTGTAGCAAAAGAAGCAAATAGTATCGTTTATGTGGGGAGACTGGAGGAAAATACCGGACTTTGTAAGTTTTTAGAATGGTTGGCCAATAAACCAGCGGCTAACAAAGCGGTTAAATATGAAGTTGACTTTTGCGGTGATGGTCAACTTAGAAAAGAATGCGGGAAATATGGAAAGGTGCATGGGTTTACCGATCCGGCTCCGTTTTTTAAAAAAGCAAAATATTGTGTTCCCGGAGGGTATTTGGCGGTTCTGGAAGCAATATCATATAGATGTAAGTTAAAATTGTTTTGGAATAATAAGGTTAAAGAAGACTATTGGAAAATGTCGCCTTTTAGCGACAAGAATGTTAAGCAGTGGGTAAAATCCCAAACTTGGGACAAACTGGCAAATGAATATCTCGATTTGTATAACAACGCTAAATGAAGAAGATTCAATAGGGCGACTTTTGGATTCTCTGTTGGCGCAGCCAAAAAAACCTGATCAGATTATCATTGTTGATGGCGGCTCTGAAGATAAAACAGTTGAAATAATCAGACATTATCAAAAAAGAGAAGGTCGTATTAAACTTCTTGTCGAAAAATGTTCAAGGGCCAGAGGCCGCAACCTGGGTGTGGAAATTGCAAAAAGTGAAATTATTCTTATGACCGATGCCGGTTGCGTAGCTTCTCCCTATTGGATAAAAAACATAATTTCCCCTTTTGATAATGCAGGAGTCGATGTTGTTGCGGGGTTTTACCGCATGACAGGGTCGCACCCTGTCAAAAAGGCAATGTCCGTATTTTTAGGGACAAGGCCGAAAGATTTTGATGTCAGTTTTTTGCCTTCAACACGCTCAATTGCTTTCACAAAGAAAATTTGGGAAAAGGTTGGTGGGTTTCCTGAGGGGGCGGAGAGAACGGCGGAGGATACAGTTTTTAACTATAAATTAATTAAAAATGGAGCTAAGATTTCACGCATGAAAAATGCAATCGTAGAGTGGGGGATGCCCGGGTCGATCAAGGATTTCAGATCTAAGATTTATGAATATGCAAAAGGGGACGCAAAATCAAAAATTTGGATATTTCCCGGAAAAGGCTTTGCGTCGCACAATATTAAAGCTCTTTTTGTTCTCTTTCGTTACCTTGCAGGTTTTTCGTTATTAGTTCTTAGTTTTGAGTTCCCCTACCTACTCGCCTATTTGCTTTTTTTCTTTTTTCTTTATTTAATTTACGCGTTTCGGAAAATATATCTTGAATTTCGAGACTACCGAGTGGCTGTCTGGGGACCCATTCTTCAAATAGTTTCTGACCTAGGTGTCATGGGAGGGTTTGTATCAGGTATAATTAATAGATAATGGGTTATTTTAAAGACACACTAAAAGGTTTAAGTTGGATGACTGCCTTTAGGGTCCTGTATCGTCTTATTGGTGTTATCCGGATTGCGATTATCGCTCACATTCTTACTCCATTTAGTTTGGGAGTTTTTGGAGTAGTTACGATAATTTTGGGATTTTTAGAGATTATCACAGAAACCGGAATTAATATTTTTCTTATTCAGGAAAAGGAGGATATTGATAACTATATAGATACTGCATGGGTAGTTTCTATTATCCGCGGTCTATTAATTTCAATCCTTATTTTTATTACCGCATCTCCTATTTCGGGATTTTTCAACTCGCCCGGATCAAAGGCTCTTTTGTATATAGCTTCTTTAGTACCTTTAATCCGCGGATTAATTAATCCTTCAATTGTTAAATTTCAAAAAGAATTGCAGTTTAACAAAGAATTTTTATATAGAATTTCGGTTTTTTCGATAGAGTGCTTGGTTTCAGTGCTTGGCGTAATAATTTTACAATCCGCATACGGAATGGTTTTGGGGCTTGTAGCAAGTGCAGTTTTTGAGGTTTTTTACACATTTATTGTTGCAAGACCTTGGCCGAAGTTTGCTTTTCATAAAGTCAAGATACAAAGAGTAGTTGAAAGGGGTAAGTGGGTAACACTTTTTGGGATTTTTGACTATTTTTATACACAAAGTGACAATGTCGTTGTCGGTAAAATTTTAGGTATCGCTCCACTGGGAATTTACCAAAATGCATATAAAATCTCGACTGCTCCACTGACTGAAGTTGGAGATATTTTTTACAGAGTAACTTTTCCAATCTTTTCCAAGATTTCGGGTGAGGCCGCCCGACTTAAATCCGCTTTTATTAAAAATACTTTAGCGAATTTTGTATTAATGACGACTGCAGGAATAATTGTTTTTGTTTTTGCCGCACCGATAGTTAATATTCTTTTTGGAAAAGGATGGGAGAGTGCTATCCCTGTTGTAAAACTTCTGTCTGTACTTGGTGTAGTTCGGGGTATCGCCAGTTCGACAAATTCTTTATTGGTCGCAAAAGAGAAGCAAAAATATTCTGCAATCGTAACAATTGTTAGTACCCTGGGTCTTTGGGTTACAATTATTCCTCTCACACAAACTTATGGAATAATAGGGGCCGGTGCATCGGCTATCATAGGAACCCTAATTTCCCTGCCCTTTACGGGGTACTTTATATTTAAGACCCTTAAGACGTGATAGGCTTTAAATGTTTTTTAAAAGTAAGAAGATCTTCATCCAGCTGAATTTTGATGTCTGATGGAACGAATGAATTTAATGGTAGGTTTGCTTTTTCCTCAACGTTAATTAAATCAACCGGCTGAATTAACTTTCGATCGATATTAAAAGTTTTAGCTGCCATTGTTGCAAAACTGTATTTGGATATTTTTTTCTCTGTAAAAATATTAAGAATTCCATGCTTGTTTCTGTTTTTGTAAATTTCCCCGACTAGTCGGTTTATGGATACGGGATTAAAGAAAGCATTTTTGTAAGCGTTGGTGACTTTACCCGAAACGAGAGAGTTTATTATGTAATATTTATTGCTATAAAAACTTGTTCGTATGATAAGGTTTTTAGACTTGTTGATAAGCCTTTCACTGATTAGCTTAGAATATCCATAAACATTTGTCGGGTTAACTGCATAGTCTGAAGAAAGGTGGATTAATTTTTTATTATATTTTCGGGTAAGTATATCTAAATTCCAGACGGCAATGGAGTTAACATTAAAACATTCTTTAGGATTTTTTTCTGCGTATCCAATATCGGTAATTGCTGCGCAGTTGAGGATATATTCTGCTCTGGTTCTCTTTATAACTTTCTCCAAAATCTTAATATTTGTTATGTCGCACTTCTTTTTGTTCAATGCCACACACTTTTCCCCATAAGTTTGAATAAAATATTTGGCTAATGTGGATTCTCCCCCGAGAATCAGAAAATCTTTGGCCATGGCAATTTGAGAGAATGTTAGCACAATTTTTGCTAAACTACACACAAATGACTAAGAGAAAGGCAAAATTAGGTAAATTCAAAAAGAGAAGTATCTGCAGGTTTTGCAAAAGTCGCAAATTGATCAAATTTCTGGATTTTGGCTATATGCCCCATGCTGGCAATTATCTTAAACCATGGGAGGTGGGAAAAGAGTATTATTACCCTCTTCGAATTTTCTTTTGCAAGAGTTGCGGTCTAATTCAAAATTTGGATATTATTTCTTCCGAGACTTTATTTAAAAATTATCATTATCTATCGTCGGTAAGTCTAACGAAGCATTTTCAGGAATATGCCGAGGAAGTAAAAAAGAAATTCTTGAATGAGAATTCCTTTATAGTGGAAATTGGCAGCAACGATGGAGTCTTACTCTCTCCGCTTTTAAAAATGGGTTATAAAGTTCTAGGGGTAGACCCGGCCGTAAATGTTGGGAGAATTGCCAAGAAAAAAGGGATTAATGTCGTTTTCGATTATTTTGGGGTTAAAGTAGCGGATCGAATTTTGAAGAAAAATGGAAAGGCTGATGTAATTTTGGCAAATAATGTTTTAGCTCACATTGACAATATGGACAATGTATTTAGTGGTATAAGTAAGCTCCTTAAGAGTGATGGGGTATTAATTTTTGAGGTTCACTATTTCCCCGACCTTTTAAAAATGATGCAATATGACTTTTTCTATGGTGAACACCTAAGTTATTACAACTTGTCGACATTAAACCCGTTTTTGAATAAGTTTAATCTGGAAATATTTGATGTTAAAAAAATGTCGATACATTCCGGTTCGATTCGTGTTTATGCTAAATTTAAAACTAACAATAAACTGAAAATAGAAGTCAGCGTCGGAAAATTAAAAAAATACGAATGCGGACTTGGACATGTTGATGAGAAAATCCTAAAAAACTTTGATTTAAAAATTGATAAACACAGAGTGAACATAAAGAGATTGTTATTGGGTATTAAAAAAAGCGGGTCAAGAATCGTTGGCTACGGGGCAGGAGGGCGTGCAAATACCTTTCTGAGTACTTGTGGAATTGGCAATGACATCTTGGACTATATAGTTGACGAGTCTCTCGAAAGACAAGGTCGGTTTACTCCGGGAACGCACATTCCAATTGTTTCACCGGAAATATTTAGAAAAGATAGTGTGAAGTATGTATTGCTTCTTGCGTGGAATTATAAAAAGGAAATAATTAAAAAAGAACGGGCTTTTGTCAAAAATGGAGGTAAATTTATAGTTTCATTTCCCGGAATCTCGATGACATAATATGAAGCTTCGAAAAACGATTAAAGTATCGGTGGTTGTTGGGCATTTCGGGCACGGCGGTGAAGTTTACAAGTGTCTAGATAAACTAAAAATAATCAAATCGAAATTTAAATCTGGTGAATTTATTTTGGTGGACAATAATGGTGAAAAACTTGAGGAAAATACTGTTAAGAAAAAATATTCTTGGGTTAAATACATCTCTGCTTCAAAAAATTTAGGATGGGGGGCGGGGCGTAATTTCGGGATTAGGCACGCGGTTGGAAAGTTTATTTTTTCGATTGACTCGGATATTCTTATCGATCTCCAATCCTTTAAAAATATTTACAATATCTTGAAAAAAGACAGCAAAATTGGGATGGTGGTTCCACGTATTAAAAACATTTCGGGGAGATTTACTCCCGAAGCGACTAAAGAATTAACCCCGGTTAGAGGAATATTTTTTCTATCTTTCATAAACAAAATCTTTCCCGTCAATCCAATAGTTAAAGATTACCTGATGGATAGTTGGAATAGGCGAACTTCTCGGAAAGTAGAAGTGGGGCAACTTGGCGCCTTCATGATTAAGAAAGAGGTCTACGAAAAAATTGATAAATTTGACGAGAATCTATTTTTATATTTTGAAGAAAACGATGTTTCGAAACGTCTAAAAAAGAACGGACATGAAATTTATTTTGATTCAAAATCCGAAGCAATACACATGGAATCTAAAGGGACGCCGAAGAGTTCCGATCAAATAAAGCAAATATTTGCACATAGCAGATATTATTATTTTAAAAAACACTACGGCCTTTTACCTGCTTTGATAGTTGAAATGTTTGCCAGATTTTCAAAAAGTACGCTAATGGTTTTAGGAATATTGATCCTTGGAACATTTTTGAGATTTTATAGACTAATACCCAACCTTGTTTTAAATGGTGAGATGGGAACAGACTATATGAACGTTTGGAATATTATCCATGGAACACGGACATTTTTGATAGGCCCCAGAACCTCACACGAATGGTTTTTTATTCCGCCAATTTCATATTGGATCTATACCGTTCTTCTTTTTTTTGCAAGATTTAATCCTAGTGTAATCAATATTTTTTGGGCGGTCGTCGAATCGGTTTCAATCCTTGTTTGCTACTACTATGTTAAAAAATTATTTAACGAAAAAATTGCATTGATTTCCTCTTTCCTGTTGGCGGTTTCCCCAGCATGGATCGTGTTGACCAGAAACTCACGTTATAATGCACCGGCCGCTATAATATTTTTCCCATATCTTTGGTATTTACTAAAGTCGATTAATGATAAAGGTAAAAGTTTAGGTGTTTTAGGACTGATTTTGGGGCTTTCGATGAATTTTTTTCCAAGCCCGTTTCTTTTAATTCCGGCAACTATCGTATGTTTTATTTATTTTAAAGTCAGCCCAAAATTAAAATACGTAATATATTTCTTTTTAGCTTTCCTGATCCCCAATATTACCTTCATCATTTATGAGATATCAAACAAATTTGCAATAACACTTCAACTTATAACATGGATCCCCTACCGGGTACTTGGTTTTTTTGGTTTGTATCCCAAGAATAGTGTTAATTTGAAAGTCTTGTCGCAAAACATTTACTCTGTATACCAGTTTTTTAAAGACTCGTTTGTTCCGAATTCAAATACTTTATCGATCGCATTATTTGCCTTTGTAACCTTCGGATCCGCCTTTTGGATTTTTAGGCCCCTTCGCGACAAAAATAAAGAAACGGCTTTTATTTTACTTTTGATTAATTTAATCATCCCTTATCTTGGGTTATTCATGCACGGAGCCCCTCCAGAACATTATTATCTGGCGATTTTCCCAGTCCCGTTAATCATGGCAAGCTACATTTTGGTAAAAACTTTTAAAAATAATATTGTTTTGGCGATTCTTACGTTTTTAATCGGAAGTTTCGGAATATGGAATTTAGTCAGCACCGATTGGTTTTACCGGGATAAATTTATTACCGATTATTCCCAAAGCCCTCCGCCGTACTCGGTTCAACTTTCAACGGTCAATGAAATTATTAAAGATTCAAAAGGGTCAGATTTTTCAATCTCAAGGATTGGGGTAAACGATCAATTCGAAAATAATTTTGCAAATAACTATATTTATCTATTAACAATTAGAGGCGCAAAAATTAAGAGTGATGCAGGAGTGCGGTATACAATAGTTGAAGAAGGTAGTTCCGGACAGATTGCAGCCGGACGCGAAATTTGGGTAGATGGGGGTATACAGGTATTTAAATCAATTAAATGAAAAACTTCACGACCGCTATCTTAAATAAAAAAAATATTACAGATTTTGCGGCATCACGAAACAAATTACTCAAAAAATCTAAAGCTGATTGGGTGTTATTTTTGGACAAAGATGAGACAATTTTAAAAGAGTTCAAAATTGAAACATCCGATGATTTTTCATGCTATCAATTTATAAGGAAAAATTATTTTTTGGGTCAGTATTTTGGGAACGATAAAATTATCCGTTTAGTAAAAAAAGGAACCGGGAAATGGGCAAGATGTGTTCATGAAGTTTGGAAACCGTCAACTGGCAGAGTTGGAATGATCGATACCCCAATAATTCACAATACTGCCGACAATCTTCATGAATATATCTCGAAAATTAATTTCTATTCAGATCTGCACGCGAAAGCAAATATTGAGGAAGGAAAAAGACCGACGCTTTTAAAAATTATTTTTTTTCCCTTTGGGAAATTTTTAATTACTTTTTTTAAAACCAGAAACATAGTTTTTAGTATAATGCAGTCTTTGCATTCCTTTCTGTCATGGAGCAAACAATGGATAATACAAAACGCCTAAATTTTAATAATATATTCATCTTTCTTTTCTTTGTAATATTTCCTTTTGGACAAATAATTAGAATTGGGATATTGCATCCGATGGACGTGATCGTTGGACTGGGGGCAGTCCATGCAATTATTAAAAGGTTCAAAAAACCGGATTTTTTTAAGTATATTCAAGGATTGTTGGTTGTAGCGACGTTCTCCTGGATTTTTGGGTTATTTATATTTAAACAAATAGAGGTACTTTATGGACTTTTATATCTTCTCCGTTTGGTTGCCTATTCTTACTTTCTCATATATGTTTTGAATTTTTCAGCGGGTAGATCAAAGAATAAAAAATTGCTGGTTGATTCTCTTCTAACCGTTTCTGTCGTATCTGTAATATTTGGTTGGATTCAGTTTTTTAGATTCCCCGACATTAAACCTTTTTTTGAATGGGGTTGGGATATGCATTTATTTCGTTTAGTTGGTACTTTTCTTGATCCAACATTTTTGGGTCTGATTATTGTTTTTGGCTTGTTACTACTAATACATCGATGTATTAGTAGTTGGAACTTCAAAAATATTCTATTTTTAATGTTTCTTTTAGTCTCTCTGGCCTTTACTTATTCCAGGGCAAGCTATTTGGCGCTTTTTGTGGGTCTTACTCTGTTTATTTGGGGTAAACAAATATTAAAGAAAATTATTATCCCATCGATTTTGTTTGTCGTATTAGTCTTTGTTTTACCCACAACAAAGAATCATAGCATTCAACTTTTTAGAAGTTTTTCAGCTATTGCAAAAGTTGAAAACTATCAATCTACATTGGCAATATTTTCAAAGTCTCCAATATTTGGGATTGGATACAACAATATGTGCGTTGCTTACCAAAAATATATTGGATCTCAGACGTTTACTTCTCACTCTTGTTCAGGATCTGATTCAAGTCTCTTGTTTGTTTTGACAACTACTGGGGTTGTTGGCTTAATAGTTTTTATTTATTCAATATCAGGAATCGGCTTATCTGTAAAACATACTCCCAACTTTTTAGTTCTTAGTTCTTCGTTCTTAGCTCTCGCAGTTCATAGTCTGTTTTCAAATTCACTTTTTTATCCCTGGATAATGGGGTGGATGGTATTTTTGCTTGCCCTTTGTGTTAAGGAGAAAAACTTAACATGAGGTCTTTTTCGATGGAGTTTCCTGCCTGGTCGGTCGCTTTAATTGTAAATTTATTTTCTCCTTCGTTGAGAGTTAATGTATATTGAAATTTACCATTATCATCGACAACAACGACTCTATCGTTAATTGTTATTTGAACTCCGCTTTCAGATATTCCCTGAATTGTAATTTGCCTCTGCTTTGATCCAAAAAAAGTTGAGCCGTCACCGGGGCTTTCTATTGTCAGGTCGGGGGGTTTGTTATCAAAAACTATTTTATATTCTTGTGTTTGTTGGCTATTATTCCCGGCAGCGTCGGTAGAGGTGGCAAAAAAAATATTGTAGCCATCATTTAAGGTCAGGTTGCTAAACGTAAAGGTACCGTCTTTGTCGGCAAGAGTATCTATTACGTTTCTGTTAAATGTCAATTTAATCGTGGTCCCCGACTCGGTGGTGCCAGCAAGACTTATTTGGTTTTGGTTTGTAAAATCCGGGAAAGTATTGAATCTTGGTGGTGCGGGTGGAGTCTTGTCAGTGTTTGTAATCGGCTTATTACTTTTTCCAAGATCAGAAACAAAAGCGGTGAATCTTCCGATTACCGGTATTCCCAAAAAGAAGAGAAGTACAAGACCTGAAATTGCAAGAACAATGTATGTGATTGCTCTTCTTAGATTCCTTCTTTCTTCAACCGATGCCAGCCTGGAATAATTTCTAGCCATAATAGCCATAATTTATCTTGGGAGCCGAGAGTGGGGATCGAACCCACGACCTGCGGTTTACGATACCGCCGCTCTACCAACTGAGCTACCTCGGCAAACTCTGCAAAGATTATAACACTGAGGGAATCAGTGAAGCTAATATCCTGTGAATTTTTCGGAGCGGATTTTGTCGGAAGTAATCTTAAGTTTACCTAAAACCTGCTCCATGGCGTCTACCATTGGGGGAGGACCGGCCAACCAAAAGGTTGTATGAAGTATATTGTATGTAGTAAGTAGGGGCTGCAATTTTGTGCTATCCAAGTGGCCAGAAACAGACGAATCGAAATATGAAACTTTGAAATAATCATTTTGACTTGCCCATTTGTCAAATTCATCTTTAAAAACGAATTGGCTATCAGAATTTGAGTAGATTAAATACATTGGAGTTTGTATGTTCTTATCTATAGCGTATTTAATTATGCTCCTAAACGGAGTAATTCCGACCCCACCGGCAATGAATACTTGTGGTCCTATGTCTTTCTCGTCAAGAATGAAAGTTCCATTGGGGCCCTCTCCTTCGATTTCAGTATCGATAGGAAGTTCGTTGAGTGTTTTTTTGTACCCTGACTTTTCTCTTATTCTTGTTGTAATCCATAGAAGGTTCCCTTCGGTTGGAGAAGAGGAAATTGTAAAATGTCTGGTTGTGCCTTTTGAGTCAGGATACTTTAGCTTTGGAATAGAGAAGTAATAATATTGTCCTGCCAAAAAATCCACCGGTTTTTCGGGCTCCCAAAAAAAAGATACCGTTCCTTTAGCCTCTTCTCTTTTTTCAACAAGTTTAAGTTTCATATCCAATATTCATTTATCGGGATTTCTTAAAAAATTCCACCTGACGAAGCCTATTAACTGCATCTTCCCGTTTTTTGTACGGTCCTCCCAGGTGCTTTCTTGATGTTCTGCCGATAACATAATACCCCTCTTTTCTTTTGATGATCATTGATATCTGCTAAGGCCTGCATCGATTATCTTGGACAGAAGGTCTTCATAATTATATCCTTTTACTTTTGCGGCCATTGGAAAATAAGAGGTAGTGGAAATTTCCGGAGGAATTAAACCCGGAGGAGAGTTTACATCAAGAACATAAATAATATTATTTTTTTGATTTATTCGTAAATCAATTCTGCAAAAATCTCTTATTTCCAAGGTATTCCATGTGGCACGGCATAAATTTTCAATATTTGACTTTAAATCATTGCCCGTATCTGCAGGTATTTTAAAATAATCCACACCCAGCTCGTCTTCAACTTTCCATTTAACTTCCATTGAGTCAATATGGTAAAAGTCTTTTGGAAGTTTGTCATGCAAAGGCTCGATTATGGGAAAAATTTCCGGAGGGTTTCCCAGCATGCCAACGGAGAACTCTCTGCCTTCAATGAAAGGCTCTACAAGAGCAGGTTCATTAAAAGTGTCCAATACAAATTTGACTTGTCTGGACAACTCTTCGTTATTATTTACAATACTCTTGTTTGTTATTCCGGCAGAAGAACCGCGGGCGATAGGTTTAACGATAAGAGGAAACCTGAGCTGGGAGTCCAAATTTTCCTTAGCGTCTTCAAAAACCTGATAGGGTAGAGTCGACACACCTTCGATTAGGAGCAATCTCTTCATCTCACCTTTGTTGATAATTATTTTTTGGGTTTTGTAAAAGCATCCGGAAAAAGGCAGGCCGACTCTTTCCAGCACCTCCGCCATATAAGTTTTTGGCTCAGACTTAAACACCTCCTCGGAATAATTAAGTACAAAGCCGATTTCCGTTTTATTATCGATTAAAATGGGTTCTGCTTGAGTATTTGCTTCTATCGGCAAAACGTCTAAACCTAAATTTTTGAGATGAGAGACAATTGAGTCAATCGTCTCCTGATCGTCAAAATCTGCTTCGTTAAAAGTTGAAGGATCATCGGAGTCCGGGTAAACATGTCTGACATTATACACAAAAGCTAATTTTTTCCCTTTGGGAAAATTTAACATAAAAAACATTATATAATGAGCAGATGTTAATCGATAGAGCAGAAATTACAATTCGTGGCGGACACGGAGGAGCCGGAATGCCTAATAAGTTTAAAGGTCCAGCAGGCGGAAACGGAGGCAATGGAGGCAGTGTTTTTATCAAGACCTCATCAAATATTAATCTTTTAAACCAATTTAGTGAAAAAGATATTTTCATTGCAGAAAACGGGAGTATGGGAGGTAAAAACAACAGAACCGGGAAACAAGGCAGAGATATTGAAATTTTACTTCCGGCGGGAACAAGTATAATTGATAAAGAATCCGGCGAATCTATTTTGGAATTAACTAAACCCGGTGAGGAAAAACTTATTTGTCGCGGAGGAAGAGGGGGTTTTGGGGGTACTACAGGAAGTCGGGGGGAACGCGGAGAAGAAAAACGTATTATCCTTTCTCTCAAACTACTTGCAGATTTTGGTTTGATAGGGCTCCCCAATGCCGGTAAAAGCAGTCTCTTGAACGAATTGACGAACGCAAAAGCGGAAACTGCCAACTACCCGTTTACAACACTCGAGCCAAATTTAGGGGTTTTTGAGAATAGATGTCTTGCAGATATTCCGGGATTGATTGAAGGAGCTTCCAAGGGGAAGGGGTTGGGAATTGCATTTTTGAAACATATTGAAAAGGTTTCGACGCTTCTTCACTGTATCTCCTGCGAATCACAGGACCATCTGAAAGATTACAAAACTGTAAGAAGTGAGTTAGAAAAATTCGGCTTTGATCTAACCAATAAACCAGAAGTTATAATCTTGACTAAAACTGACCTGATTAATATAGAAGATTTTCAAAAATTGATAAAAAGATTGGGCAAAATTGGTAAAAAGATTATACCTGTTTCAATTCATGACTTTCAAAGCCTGGAGGAACTTAAGAAAAACTTACGAAACATTTGATTTCTGGAGTATAATTTGCACATCTTCAATAGATTTGGAGAGAACTTTAAAAAGAGGCGAGAGACTCATTTTGCGAAAGGAGGCAAAATGAATAACAAAAAATTGTGGATTGCCGGAGCTGGTCTTGTTTTGGTTGTTGCTGTGATCCTTCTTGTCTTGGTTTATTTGAGGAATCGGGCATCAACCAATGAAGTCTTTGATGTGAATGGACAAACAGCACTTTCTACACCTACCTTTCAGGTTATCGCAACAGTAGTCCCAACCTCCACCCCTGAGTGGTTGCCTGCGAGTGGTTGGAAATTTGAAGGTTTTAACGGTGAAAAAACCAGAGAGAATGGATTTGTCTATTCTTGGGCAACTTTTGTAAATGATAACGGAGCAAGAGTTAAAGCAATGTGTTCGTCGCCAAATTCACCTGCTCCTGAAATTGGAACCATCTATGCCTGGGATAAAACGAACAATATCCTTTACCCGGTAGTAGATAATAGCGATGGCAATTTGCAAAGATTTTGGTACGCTACCATAGTTCAATAAAAAACGAAAAAAGAGGATTAGTGAAAACTAATATCAAGGTCTCTCGCCTCCTCTTTTTCTTTCGTGTTAGAATCAGTATTAAATGAAAAATACAATTAAATGCCCTCATTGCGGCAAGGAATTTGAAGCTACGGAGGCTCTAAAGCATGAAATTGAAGAACAGGTTAGTCAAACCTTGTTGTCAAAGCATAAAGAAGAACTGGAAGAAGTAAAAAGGAAAAGCGAAGAAGAAACAAAGGAGCGCGTAGAAAAACTTACAAATCAAATTTCCGAACTTTTGGATGAAATCAAAAAACTTCGCGAGAAAGACGAGGAACGCGAAATTCAAATGAAGAAGAGACTAATGGATGAAGAAGAAAGAATTAAGGTTGAGGTCAGACAAAAAGCGGACGAAGAACATAAACTAAAAGATTTGGAAAAGGACAATAAACTTCAACAAGCCCTGGATCAAATCGAATCCCTCAAAACAAAGATCCAACAAGGTTCGCAACAAACCCAAGGAGAAACGCTCGAACTTGAACTAGAAACAAAACTTAGAGAAGAGTTCCCTACGGATAAAATTTTGGAAGTTAAAAAGGGGCAAAGAGGGGCAGATGTGGAGCAAGAGGTGGTCGATAAACTGGGTAGATCTTGCGGTAAAATTCTTTGGGAAAGCAAGAATGCCGAATGGAGTAATGGCTGGATTTCGAAATTAAAAGAAGATCAGCGTCAGGCCAAGGCCGACCTGGCAGTTCTTGTTACAGTTAATTTACCCGAGGGGGTGGACAGCTTTGCTTATCGTGACGGAGTTTGGATAGTAAGTTGGAAACATTTTATTCCGCTTTCCTGGTCCTTACGTTTCAATCTGGTGAGTTTGTTCCACGAAAGGACTTCAAGCGAAGGCAAAGACGAGAAAATGAAAATTCTTTATCAATATTTAACAGGGACGGAATTTAAAAACAGGGTAGAGGGAATAGTGGACGCATTTAGTAATTTGCAGGAAGAATTAGAGAAAGAAAAAAGGTATTTTAATGTAAAGTGGGCCAGACAGGAAAAAGAAATTAGAAAGGTTATAGATCACACACACGGAATGTATGGCGACTTGCAGGGAGTTATCGGCAAGAGTTTACCGGAAATTAAAAGTCTGGAACTTCATGAATAATTTTTGGTTAGAGCTACATAAGCCATTTACCGTTCTTGCTCCGATGGATGATGTTACAGATAATGTTTTTAGGCAGGTTGTATTGGAAGCGGGAAGGCCTGATGTCTTCTTCACTGAGTTTGTAAGCAGTGACGGCTTAGTCTTCAACTCCCACGGGATTCCACTAAGAAAACTGACATTTACTTCAGATCAACACCCTATTGTTGCTCAAATTTGGGGAACGGTCCCTCGGAATATGAAAAAGGCTGCGAAAATTGTAGCAGACCTTGGCTTTGACGGAGTTGATATAAATATGGGCTGTCCGGTTCGGGAGGTGATGAAACGTGGGGCAGGAGCTGGACTCATAGGAAATTACGATTTATCAGGCGAAATTATCAAATCAGTTAAAAAAGGGGCAGGCGCTCTTCCCGTGAGTGTTAAAACCAGACTTGGCAAAAATGAAAATATTGCACGCGATTGGTGCACGTTCCTTCTAAAACAAGATTTGGCAGCGTTAACTATTCACGCAAGAACCGCAAAACAAATGTCCGCTTTCCCCGCTGATTGGGAAGAAATAGGCGAGATTGTAAAAATTAAAGATAAAATCGCTCCCAATACTATAATTATTGGAAACGGAGATGTTAAAAGTTACATCGAGGTGGTCAAAAAAGCCCAAAAATACGGAGTGGATGGGGTAATGATAGGGCGGGGAATTTTTGTAAATCCATGGGTGTTCTCAAAAGATTCAGGGGAACATACGAAAGCGGAATATATCAAATTGCTTCTTAGACATATGGAACTATTTGAAAAAACTTGGGGAGGAACCAAAAATTTCGCCATAATCAAGAAATTTTTCAAAATGTATATCAATAATTTTAAAGGGGCGAGCATTCTTAGGCAAAAATTAATGGAGGCAAAGAGTTTTGAAGAGATTAAGAGCTTTCTGTGACATTTTTAACTTTCATCTTTGGTTTTTTTTGGAACGCGTTTGAAATGTCCACTGCCCATATCTATCCATTCATAGCCGCTATCGTAATCACTGTTACGCAAAGAAGTTTTTTGAACGGAAAAATGAGTGGGGTGGATATTTTTTCCAACTAGCTCTGGGTCGGAGTGCATAACCTGACCCGTAACTTCTTTCTCCGAATTCATTTGTCATTCCCTTCCTTCTCCCAGTCCCCTTCCGCTTCCCAAATCTCCTGGAAAGCCGCACCCGCTTCGCCATAAAGGTTGTCGGCGACGTCAAGGATTTTGAAGACTGATACGTCTTCCGGTACCTCCCCGTCTGCCCATCTCCAAAGCATGTTTAGATCTCGCAAGTATTTCCCGTCAATTCCCTGACTTTTCATTCCGGAATGCAACTTATCAAAGTTGGCGAGTGCTTTCCTTCTCTCCTTGGCTGTCCAATCTTCTGATAAAAGTGCGCTGGTAAGCTCACTTTTTTCGACAATGGGTGAATCGATAATGGCAGTTGTCTGCGCCTCGATTCGATGTTTGAACAGGAGTCTGTCTTGAGAAAATTGGTTAAACATTTCATCAAAATATATATTTAAAATAGACTCTGCAAGTCCATCCGCTTCTAAAGCTTTGGCTATTTCGCGATTAATTTTTGAAAACTTATCGAGTGCGGTGTTTACAACTTCGTTTGCAACTTCTGCTTCGGCTCTGGGAAGACCTGGATTCCTGGTTAAATTGTCAAGTTCTGTGTATGCTTTTTCTACCCTCACTTGTCTATTTGCCCAAAGTACCATAGCATCTTTCGAGTCTTTATCGATATCTAAGGTAGAAATATGGTCAAATTTGGGGTCCCCCGGACCGCCAATATGAGGAATTGGCGGGAGTAATTTATTATTGGATACAATACGATCGGATTTAGCTTCCATATATTTTGGATTATACAACAAACACAGATTTATAACGGGGATTGGAGCGGGTGAGCGGAATCGGACCGCCTTCTCATCCTTGGGAAGGACGCATTCTACCGGTGAACTACACCCGCATTCGCACTACAGATTATATCAAACTCGCTATACGGAATTTTGTTACTATGTTTCGAATCATAGTAACAAGCTTAAAGAGGCTCTTCACGCTTGTTTTTGGATTCATATTTGAGTTTTAGGTATTTTTCACCGGTCAGGGTACGTTTGGTCGGTGTAACTAAATCTAAAAATTCGGATAATAAATTCTTAATATTTTTGTTTGTAACCAAGTTTCCAATTATGTTTCTGTAACCTTCTCCTTTTAAAGCAAATGTTGCATGAACTTTTGCAATGGTTCCCAAACTAATTTTTAAAGTTTTGGAGATTTCCCTATAAGTATATTTGTTTTCAAGTAGTAGATAGGCGATAGCTACTCTTTTAGCTAACATAGTTTTTTCTGCGGGGGAAAGCAAATCATCTAAAAAGGAAATTACCTCATTTTTAGATCTGCGATTTTTGGATTCATGAAGTGTTTAGAAACCTGTGACATTTTTATTACACAATGATACCATGTTTCGAATCATGGTATCGAACCACAGACAACAAAAAATCGACAAAATATTGAAAAAACAGATTTGTAAGATACAAAACACATTCCAATTTACTGGCGTATGTAAATTAATAACATTAACGCGGTAACGTTAACACATTTCCTACGTGGATTACATTTGGATTAACAAGTTTGTTTGCTTTTGCGACACTTACCCACTTGTATCCGTCTCCGTATGCGCGTAACGATATGCTCCAAAGAGTATCTCCTTTAACAACAGTGTATGTATCTCCAGATAGAGTCTGAGTGTTTGCAGACAAGGTTGGTTTTGTCAATGTAGGTTTTTTGGCTGAAACTTCAGGCAAAGTTAATTTTTGACCAACCTCAATCGTATCCGATTTAAGTTCGTTGGCTTTTTTAACGTCTACCCAGTTGTAACCGGAACCATATTTATCTTCTGCTATGGACCAAAGAGTTTCACCTTTAACTACAACGTGTTCTTTTTGTGATTCGCTCCCTGTATTAATTCCCGTGAGAGTGTCGCTTTTCTTATCCTTAAAGTAGTTTACGATCAAAATTCCAACAATCACTATAACTAAAGCTCCTAAAACCATGCTGATATTTTCTTCGTTAAGTTTTAAGTTTTTTAGAAATTTTTTTAGATCAAAGTTCAAATATATTCACCACCCTTCGCCTTCGGCTTCGGAGTGGCAAGCCCCGGGCAGGGAATCGAATTAGCCTGAATTTAGACTATGATCAAACCGAAGTCAATGGGAATTTGGGGCGGGATCGACGAGATTCGGACTCGCAACCTCTTCCGTGACAGGGAAGCGCTCTAGCCAGTTGAGCTACGACCCCAATAGTGTGTATTATAACAGTTGATGACTAATTTGGAAATTGCAGAATTGCTTCGCGATGTAGCGGCTGCCTACCAATTAAAAGACCAAAACAAGTATAAATTCCAAATAATTGCGTATGAACGCGCGGCAGATGCCGTGGAACACGCCACAAGCGAGCTTAAAGACCTTTGGGATGATGGAAAGCTGGAAGAAGTCCCAGGAATAGGCCCTTCAATCGCAGAACACCTAGGAGAGCTCTTCAAAACTGGTCACTCCAGACATTTTGATGAGTTGATGAAGGATATCCCCAAAGAAGCCTTCAAATTAATGGAGTTGCCCGGAATTGGCATTAAAACTGCCCTTCGCCTAATTGCTCAGGGTGAACCGTCCGAGGTTAAAAAACTCCTCAAAGAAGTTGAAGTAAGGGAGAAAAAAACAAAACGTCATCTTTTGCCATATGCCGCATCGACCGCCGGATTTATTATTGATTGGATGAAAAAAGATAAAAACGTTATCCAAATCGACCCATTGGGTAGTCTTAGGCGAAATGTTTCCACAATTGGAGATATTGATATTTTAGCAAAGGTAAAAGGTAAAAGTGAAAAGGTAAAAGTAATAGAACATTTCACAAAATACCCGAATAGCCAAAAAACAATTGAAGCTGGCGATACAACCGCTTCAATTTTAATTCCGGGGGATATCCAAATTGATCTTTTGGTTTCAACGACTGAACAATACGGAGCAGCTCTACAACATTTCACAGGCAGTAAACATCATAATATTGCTCTACGCGAATTCTCTTTAAAAAACGGATATAGTCTTAGCGAAAAAGGAATTCGCGAAATTCGAAATCCGAAGCACGAAATTCGAAAATTTAAGACGGAGAAAGATTTTTATAATTTCCTTGGACTTGATTATATCGAGCCGGAACTTAGGGAGGACACCGGAGAAATTGAGGCGGCTAAAAATCATTCACTCCCAAGATTGATCGAACTAACCGATGTAAAAGCGGATCTTCAAATTCATTCAAGTTTTGACATAGAAACAAGTCACGATTTGGGAGCCAGTTCCATGGAAGAGGTTGTTAAAAAAGCTGACGAGCTCAAATATGAATATATAGCTTTCACAGAACACAATCCCAGTCAAAAAGGACACACGGATTTTCAAATTACCGAAAAGCTAAAAGCGAAGAAGGAAGAGGTTGAACAAATAAACTACTCAATTAAAAATATGAACACAAAATATATTCGTAGAGTATTTAACAGCCTCGAAATTGACATGAAATCCGATGGGAGCCTTCCTGTTCCCGGTGAAGGATTAAACACTTTAGATTTTGCTCTGGTCTCAATTCATTCAAATTTTGACCTACCGCGCGATGTACAAACAAAACGAGTGATGGCCGCACTATCCCACCCAAGAGTAAAAATATTCGCCCATCCCACCGGGCGCAAATTAAATGAAAGAGAGGGTGCGGAACTAAACTGGCCGGAAATTTTTGAGTTTTGTTTAAAAAATAATAAATGGATAGAAATAAATTGCGACCCGATGCGTTTGGATCTCCCCGATACACTAGTCCGTGAGGCTGTGAAACTTGGTGTGAAATTAACATTTGGAACAGATGCACACCATATTGACGGAATGAATAATATGACGTTTGGAGTTTCGGTAGCAAGACGAGGATGGTGTGAGAAAACCAACATAGTCAATTGTCTTGATCTGAAATCGTTTGAGAAACTGTTGGTTTAATTTACAATTAATAATTTACAATTTACAATGAATTACTCAATGATCATTGAGGCAATGAAAATTTACTGAAAATTGCGAATTGAAAATTGAGAATTGAGGGGTGGTGATATTTATGCAATATATATTATTAGGAATTGTATTGATTTTAATTCTTTGGGTAGTTTCGATTTACAATTTTTTTGTTTCTACAAAAACGAGAGTAGGAGCTTCGATTCAGGAAATTGGAAACCAACTGAAGCGTCAGGCAGAACTTATTCCCAATTTGGAGTCTTCCGTAAAAGGATATCTAACGCACGAAAAAGGAATACTGGAAATGTTGTCTGATGCCAGAAAGATGGTATCGAGCGGTAAAGACGCATCCAAAAAAATTTCTGAACTTTTGCCAAAACTTCAAGTTGTTGTTGAAAGTAACCCCGAGCTTAAAGGAGCGGAAGTTGTTACAAATCTGATGAATGATCTAAGGGATACGAGTGATAAAGTAATGTATGCAAGAAGACTCTTAATCGACCTTACTGCTGATTACAATGTTAAACGTGTAACTTTTCCCAGCAATTTGGTTGCCGACATGTTTCATTTTGAAACATTAAAGGGTTTAGAGACTCCGGAGAGTGGGGATTTTACAAAAGTAACCGACGCTGATACAAAAACACCCAAAGTTCAACTTTAGTGATAAGATCCTATCGTCCCACAGAGCGGGACTCCAGGATGACGTATGCGGAATATATATGAAGTTCAGATGAGCAATAAGATAAAAAGCGCTTTTGTTGTAGCGCTTTTTGTTCTCTTTGTTTTTGTTGCCGCTTATATCCTTACCAATGCTTTTGGTTACTATATGGGCTACCAGCCAGGTGGAATGGGTTATTTTGGTATGGCAATGATAATATCCGGGATTTCATCTTTCGTTAGTTATTATTATTCAGACAAAATAGTTTTGGGAATTTCGGGTGCCCGCCACGCAAACACCATCGAAGACAAACTGTTTACTCAGGTAGCCGAAAACATATGTATCGGAGCGGGAATACCCAAACCAAAGTTGTATGTAATAGAAGATACGGCTCCCAATGCTTTTGCCACAGGGAGAGATCCGGATCACGCTGTGATTTGTGCAACCACCGGTTTACTTTCAAAACTAAACAGGACTGAACTCGAGGGAGTTTTGGCTCATGAAATTTCTCATATCAGAAATTACGATATTCGTTTAATGTCGATTGTGTCTGTAATGGTAGGTCTTGTTGCCCTTCTTGGAGATTGGTTTTTAAGAATGAGTTATTTCGGGCGAGGGTCAAGAGATCGGGACAATGGAAATATCGGAGCAATATTTTTGGTGCTGGGAATAATTTTTGCCATACTTTCACCAATAATTGCCCAATTAATACAACTGGCGATCAGTAGGCGCAGGGAGTTTACAGCTGACGCAGGATCGGTTGAGATAACCAGACAACCTCAAGGGCTTATCTCCGCCCTCAAAAAAATATCTGCCGATACGGAGCCACTTGAGGCAGCAAATAAAGCGACTGCGCATTTGTATATCGTGAATCCTTTCCATTCCGTTCCCGACAAAAGTCAGCGGGCAGTAAACTTTATGGCTGGTTTATTTAACACCCACCCTCCAATGCCGGAACGCATTACGGCCCTTCAAAATATGATGTGAGTCGGGTATTATATGGATATGGCAAAGCTTTCGAAGGCGGATGTAACTCATGTAGCAAGGTTGGCAAAATTGGATTTGACTGATACTGAAATCAACAAATTTCTTCCCCAGCTTTCTCAGATACTCGAACATGTTGGTGAACTGGGTAAGGTTGATACGACAGATCTAACTCCTACCAGTCAGACTGCGGGACTGACAAACGTGCTTCGTGAAGACGAAGTCAAACCAAGCAGTATCGACCAAAATGGAGCACTTTCTGGGACAAACAAAACACACAACGGCTATTTTAAAGTGGACGCGATCTTGACAGAAAGGAGCGATAAGTAGTTTTTAGGCATGAAAATTCCACTAACAATTAAAGAAACGCAAGATGGACTTATCAAAAAGGAATTTTCTGCTGTGCAACTTGTGGACGCGTATCTCGAACGAATTAAAAAATATAATGAAGAATATAATATCTTTTTAACAACTTCTGATGAAATCGCATATTCCAAGGCTAAAAAGTTTAATGATCTAGATCAATATACTGAAGAGTTTTTCAAAGAAAATCCATTGGCAGGGGTTGTGGTTGGATATAAAGATATTTTTTTAACAAAAGGAATTAGAACCACTGCAGGGTCAAAAGTTTTGGAAAGTTACATTCCGCCTTACTCTGCAACCAGCGTATCCCGGATAGAAAATGCCGGGGCAATCCCGATAGGTAAATTGAACTGCGATGCCTGGGCGCATGGCTCATCAGGTGAAAATAGCGATTTTGGTCCTACAAAAAACCCTTGGAATAAGGAATATGTGCCCGGAGGATCTTCAAGTGGTTCCGGTGCCGCGCTTGCGGCGAATATGAGTTTGATTACAACAGGAACCGATACCTGCGGCTCTATTAGATTGCCTGCGAATTATTGTTTTAGCGTTGCGATCAAACCCACTTATGGCGCAGTGTCCCGGTATGGGGTAATTGCGATGGCGTCTTCACTGGATACTGTTGGGCCCATAGGGAGAACTGTTGAGGATGTAGAGACTGTTTTTAATGTTATAAAAGGAGAAGATGGATATGACGGCACTGTCGTAAATTCGAAATTCGAAATTCGAAATTCGAAATTAAGAGTGGGGATTCCGAAAGAGTTTTTTACTGAGGGGATTGATCCGGAGGTTGAAAAAACAATAACCCTAGGGATAGAAGTTTTGAAAAAAGAAGGAATTGAATTTAAAGAAGTGGCTCTTCCTTCCACTAAATATGCAATTGACGTCTATTATGTTATTCAGCCGGCTGAAGTTTCATCTAACTTGGGAAGATTTGACGGAATACGCTACGGAAATGGGCGCGATTCTTTTGGGGATGAGGCAAAAAGAAGAATAATGCTTGGAACTTATGTTTTATCCGCAGGATATTACGATGCTTATTATCTTAAAGCCATGAAGGTCAGATCTAAAATAATTAGTGAGGTAGACAAAGTATTTGATGAAGTGGACGCTCTTATCGCCCCGGTTGCCCCAACCCCGCCGTTTAAGTTGGGAGATAAAGTTTCGGATCCTCTTACAATGTATTTAACCGATGTTTACGCTGCCACGGCGAATCTTTGCGGAATTCCTTCTCTTGCCCTTCCAAGCGGGTTTTCAAAACAAGGTTTACCTCTTGGGTTTCAGCTGATGGGTTCGAGATTTTCGGAGCCGGCACTTTTTGAATTAGGCAAACTTTACCACAAAGCTATTGATTATGTTCCAAAAGTTGCATTCTAAAAAATGAAAAACACATTAATTCCAATTATTGGTCTGGAAGTTCACATTGAACTTGCCACTAAAACTAAACTATTTTGCACATGTTCAGCCGATCATTTTAGCAAAAAACCAAATACACAAGTTTGCCCTATTTGTATGGGATTACCCGGAGCACTTCCTTATACAAACTATGAAGCTGTCATTTCAACAATCAAGTTTGGTCTTGCGATGGGGTCTACGATTAATTTATTTAGCAAATTCGACAGAAAGCATTATTTTTATCCAGATCTCCCAAAAAGTTATCAAATCTCTCAGTACGATTTGCCGTTTTGTGTTGGTGGAAATTTTGCCGGTAAAAGAATTCGACGAGTTCATCTTGAGGAGGATACGGGGAAGCTTGTTCACGAAACAATCGACGGGGTCAAATCTTCTTTAATTGATTTTAACAGGAGTTCGGTTCCTTTAATGGAGATGGTGACTGAACCTGATTTTCATGACATAGAAAGTATAATTTCTTTTCTCAAAGATGTTCAACTGATTGTTCGGTATTTGGGAATAAGTAACGCAGACATGGAAAAAGGGAGTATGAGACTGGAAGCAAATATATCGTTAGCGAATAGCGAACAGGTAATTGCGAATAAATTACCAAACTATAGAGTCGAACTAAAAAATATCAACTCGTTTAAGTTTTTGGAAAAAGCCGCCTCTGTGGAAATTAAAAGACAGACCGAAGCTTTAGAAAAAGGGGAGGAGTTGGTGCAGGAAACGAGAGGTTACAATGAAGTTAAACAATCTACATTCTCTCAACGTTCAAAAGCTGACGCCCATGATTACAGATATTTTCCTGAAGCTGACTTACCCCCGATAGAGCTTTCGGAATTAATAATTAAGAATTTACAATTAACAATTCCTGAACTGCCGGAACAGAAACGGGTGAGATTTGAGAAAGAATACGAACTTTCGAAAGACTTTGCGAATATTTTGGTTTCAGACTTGGACCGAGCTAATTATTTTGAGGAAGCCCTTCGGCAAGCTCAGAGTAAATTTGGACAGGGTGCGACCCTGTCAGCAAGGACGATAGCGGATTTGATGATAAATAGAAAATTGGATCAAGAGTTTCCGGAACCGGCGGGGTTAGTCAAGAAAATAATCGAATTAACAAGTGTCGCATATTCGTCAAACGAAGAAGTTGAAAACGCTGTGAAAAGTGTTTTAATAGAAAATGAGAAAGCGGTTTCCGATTATCAAACCGGCAATGGCAACGTGATAGGATTTTTGATTGGCATGACACAAAAAAAACTACAAGGAAAGGGAAACCCACAAATTGTACGTGAGAAACTTTTAGAAGGGATACAAAAATGAGTGAGAAAACGAACTTACCTGCCGGTTCTGAATTATTAAGTAGAAAAGATCATCATAGGGCAAGAGTTGATAGGATATTCGATGGGTTGAAAGATGGGACTTTTAATGAGGAGCAAGTAAGAAAAATGTTGACAGGAATGCTGACAATAGCCGATTTAAAAGGTTCTCAAGATAACGTAATGAAAATGCCGAACAGAAGCGAGTTTGACAAAAAGGTACAGAAATTAGTTGATGAAGGAGTAGAGTTTGGATTCATTATAGCTGATATTGATCATTTCAAAGATTTCAATGACAAATATGGCCACGGTGTCGGTGACATAGTCCTGGCTCTTGTCGGAAACAGTCTCAAGGAATCGTTGCGAGAGGGTGATTTTATCGCCCGGTGGGGTGGAGAAGAAATAGGTATCCTTGGTTTTTTTAAAAATGAGAAAGAACTAAAAGAGATATCTGAACGTCTTAGAATCAAAATTGCAGGAATCGATCATTTTACAGTCAGCCACGAAGTTATTCCCGGAATAACAGTAAGCTTGGGAGCAGGCATTTTTAAGAGTGGAAAGTTTGAGGATTTTTTTCAAAAGGTTGACGGTAAGCTTTATGAAGCAAAAAAAGCCGGTAGAAATCAAGTTAGAATAATTGAATCAGAAAATGTCTAAATTTGCCCATCTTCATGTTCACACAGAGTATTCACTTCTTGATGGGTTAAGTAAAATCAAGAAACTCTTTAATCATGTCAAAGAACAAGGGATGGAATCTGTCGCCATAACAGATCACGGAGTAATGTACGGAGAGGTTGAGTTTTATAAAGAGGGACTCAAACAGGGTATAAAACCAATTTTGGGAATGGAGGGGTATATAACTACGGGTGATCTTCATGAAAAAGCAGAAAAAGGCAGGGCGCAAAACTTTCATATACTTCTTTTGGCTAAAAATAACGAAGGCTATAAAAATTTAATGAAACTGGCTTCAATTGCTCAAGTTGACGGTTTTTATTATCGCCCGAGAATGGATCACGCAACATTAAAAAAGTATTCAAAAGGTTTAATTTGTACGTCGGGTTGTCCGCAGGCAGAAATTGGGCAGGCAATTGCCAGGGATGATAAAGAAAATATCAAAAACCTTGTCGATTTTTATGTAGACACATTCAAGGATGATTTCTATTTTGAAATACAAAGACACGAATATGCAAAGTGGCTCACAAAAGCACCGACAGCAGAAATAAAAAGTACATTAAACGAACTTCAGGAAACCGAAAATAAATGGAATGCCGGAATAATCAAACTCAGTAGGGAATATGGGATCCCGCTGGTTGCAACCAATGATGCCCACTATATAAAACAAGAAGATGCCTTCGCCCAGGATGCGCTGGTTTGTGTAGCTACAGGCAAAACTATGAGTGAAACCAAACGTTTAAGGTATATAGACGCGCAGACATTTTACGTTCGGTCTCCTTCGGAAATGGCGGCACTATTTCCTGACTATCCCGACGCGTTAGAAAATACGGTCAAACTATCCGAAAAATGTAATGTGGAAATTACGCTTGGAAAATGGTTTTTTCCCAAGTTCCCATTACCAAACGGAGTAACGGCTGATGAACAGTTAGGTAAACTTGCACACGAAAAACTGAGTGAAAAGCTCCCTGACGCAGGCCCTGAAGAACTCATACGACTTGAACATGAACTCGATATTATAAGTCAAAAAGGATATTCAGCATATTTTTTAATAGTTAGAGATTTGGCAAATTGGACCGCCTCAGTCGGAATTATTACCAATACCAGAGGTTCGGCCGCAGGGAGCCTTGTTTCGTATGTTTTGGGAATTACTACAGTTAACCCGCTAACTTATTATTTGCCCTTTGAAAGATTCCTTAATCCTTATCGTCCAAGCCCTCCCGATATTGATTTCGATGTTGCGGACGATAGACGCGACGAAATTATTGAATATATAACCAAAACTTACGGCAAAGATAATGTGGCTCAAATATGCACTTTCGGAAGAATGCTAAGCCGGGCTGCCGTGCGCGATGTGGCACGTGTTTTGGGGTATCCATATAATGTGGGAGACAAAATTGCAAAACTGATTCCACCTCCAAAACAGGGTTTTCCTATAACTATTTCTAAGGCCCTTGAAGAAACACCTGAACTTAGAGACTTATACGGAACCGACGCTGAAACAAAAAAGGTACTGGATTTAGCAATGCAAGTCGAGGGAAGTGCCAGACATGTTTCTGTCCATGCAGCGGGCGTAGTAGTTGCGCCAACCAATATAACTGATTTTTCTCCGATTCAACGCGAGCCGTCGGGTGAAAAAATAATAACACAATACGAAATGCACGCGGCAGAGGAAGTTGGATTAATAAAATTTGACATTCTTGGAATTCGAAACCTGTCCATTTTAGGTTCAGCTATCGACATTGTGGAAAAAACTTACGGCACAAAAACCGATCTTCACACAATTCCTTTAACCGATAAAAAGACTTTCGAAATGCTTGCCCGTGGCGAAACAATGGGGGTCTTTCAGTTTGCAAGCGGGGGCATGACAAAATACCTAAAGGAACTCAAGCCCAACCGTGTTGAGGATTTAATGGCCATGGTTGCTCTCTATCGTCCGGGGCCCTTAGCAGTTATTCCGGAATATATTAAAAGAAAATCAAATCCAAAGATGGTGAGATACCTAGATCCCAGGATGGAAAAATTTTTAGGAGCAAGCTACGGTTTAATAATTTATCAGGACGATTTGCTTTTCTGCGCAATTGACCTCGCCGGTTATAGTTGGGAGGAAGCTGACAAGTTCAGAAAAGCCGTAGGAAAGAAAATTCCCGAAGAAATGGCGGCTCAAAGAGAGAAATTCGAATCGGGAATCGTGAAAAATGGGCAAACCAAAGAATTTGCTCAGACACTTTGGAAACTTTTTGAACCATTTCAATCATACGGATTTAATAAAGCCCATGCTGCCTCCTACGGGATTGTGGCCTATTATACGGCCTATATGAAAGCCAATTACCCGGTTGAATACATGACGGCTCTTTTGACAGCCGAAGCGTCCGATAAAGATAAAATTTCGATGGCAGTCAACGAGTGCAGGAGAATGAAAATTAAAGTATTGTCTCCTGATATAAACGAGAGCAATATAGGGTTTACCATACAAGATGGAGCAATAAGATTCGGACTTTCGGCAGTAAAAAATGTCGGAGCAGTGGCAATCGATATAATATTAACTGCCAGAAAAAAAGGAAAATTCGAATCATTTGCTGATTTTTTGAGTCGTGTAGATGCCAGAAAAGTGAATAAAAAGGTTCTCGAAAGTTTAATAAAAGTCGGCGCAATGAATATGTTTGGCGGGCGTTCTGCACTTCTGGCATCAATTGATAGAGTTCGGGAAAAAGTAAGCGTTCCCAAGGGAGACGATAATCAACCGGGACTTTTTGCCATCGGAGATTTAAAAAAAACTGAAGCGGCTTCAGTGATAACGATAGAAAATATTCAGGAATTCGGCGACGATGAATTAGAGTCCCTTGAGCGGCAACTATTGGGGTTTTCTTTGACGGCAAGACCAATAAGTGAGCTCGTGGGACCCTTGGAGTTTCAATCGACTCATAAAATCTATGAAATCACTCCTGAAGAATATTATTCGGATTTAGTAAGAATTGCTGCGGTTGTGAGTGGAGTTAGAGTAATTACCACTAAAAAAAGCGGTGCCGAAATGGCTTTTGTTAAAGTTGACGATGGCACGGGCCAAATTGATCTGGTAGTTTTTCCTAAAATATTTAAATCTACCAGGGATTTTTGGCTTGAAGGAAAGCCATTGTTGGTAGTGGGTAAGGTAGATTTTCGGGATGAAACTCCTTCAATCCTTGTAGAAAATATTGAAACATTAAGCAGTCTGAGCGAAAAAAAGCAACGAGAAGTTTATATCAAAATACCGGCAAGCGCCGACGCGAATACTCTGAGAAGATTAAAAGACCTTTTAACTAGCAGTCTCGGAGACCAAACAGCTTATTTGATTTTTGACAATAACGGTATCTCAAAAAGAGGTAAAAAAGTCAAGCTACCCTTTCAAATATTCTGGAACGAGACCTTAGCCAAAGGAATAACAGATATTCTGGAAACAGCAAAATCGTAAAATGTGACTTGAGCCGCGACTTTGTTTCGTATACAATAGCCCCTATGGCATTGAAAATTACGCTAAAACAAGTCGAGTTTGGAATTGGGGATAAAATCCGCGTTGTTCAAAAGATTAAAGATGGAGACAAAACCCGCGAGGCCTTTTTTGAGGGAATGGTTATTGCGATCAGAGGCCGAGAGCCCGGAAAGACTTTTGTTGTTAGAAAAATTGCCGAAGGGGGAATAGGAGTTGAAAAAATATTTCCTCTTAATCTTCCTTCAATCGATCGTATTCTCATTATCAAGAAGGGTACAGAAGGAGTTAGGCGCGCTAAACTTTATTATACCAGAGAGAAAGCACCTACAGAGGTGGAAATGATTTTTAAAAGAGCTGCCGTGCGTGCTAGCATAAAGAGTGGTAAAAACAAGTGAACTTGGGAATCTTGCCGAAGATTACGCTGTAAAACTTCTTGAATCTGGGGGATACAAAATAAAAGACCGTAATTTCAGGTCCCGTTTTGGAGAAATTGATATTGTAGCATTGGACGGGGAGACTCTCGTCTTTGTAGAAGTAAAGGCTAGATGGTCACGCAAGTTTGGGGCTCCTGAAGAAGCGGTCACTAGGTCCAAGTTATTCAAAATCAAAAAGACAGGTGAATATTATTCGTTACTCCATCCGGACTTGCCCAAAAAACTTAGAATTGACGTTGTCGCGATTGAAATAGAAGGTGGACTGGTTTCTTCATCTAAGATTATCAAAGTAGATTAATTACCCAAGGACAGTCCTTGAGTAATGATTTTTGTGCGTATGCAAGGACTGTCCTTGGGTAGAGGGTTGACACGAGTCTTGAGGGAAGTTACATTTAATTATGTTCATTCTTCCTGACCTCCCCTATGCTTACGAAGCACTTGAGCCATTTGTTGACGAGGAAACTATGCATATTCATCATGACAAGCACCATGCCTCCTATGTTAAAAATTTGAACGATCTTTTGGCCGGTCACGATGACCTACTAAATATGGATATAAACGAACTCCTCAAAAATCTCGACAAGGTTCCTGAGGAGATTCGTCAAAAGGTTAAAAATAATGCAGGTGGTGTTGCAAATCACAATATGTTCTGGGAAATTATGGAACCAAATCCGAATTCCGAAATTCGAAATCCGAAACAAAATCTAATGATCCAAATTCAAAAAGATTTCGGAAACTTCGACACATTTAAAGAAAAGTTTTCAGCCGTAGCTCTCGGACACTTTGGTAGTGGATGGGCATGGGTTGTTGTAAATGATGGGAAACTTGAAATATCTGATTCTTCAAACCAAGATTCTACTATCAGCTATTCGCTATCACCCATTCTCTGTTTAGATGTTTGGGAACACGCCTACTATTTAAAATATAAAAATATGAGAGCAGAGTATATAGCGGCATTTTGGAGCATTGTAAATTGGAAAGAAGTTGAAAGGAGATTTGGGGAGGTGAGTAGAATTTGATGTGGAATTATAGTTATGGCAACTATTGGTATCCTGGAGCGCTTTGGGAAAACATGATGTCTGGACTATCTTTACTTTTGGTACCCGTTTTGATCTGGAGTCTTTTCTGGAAAGGTTGGGCTCTTTGGAAGGCTGCAAAGCAGGACAGCAAGCCCTGGTTTATTGCGTTATTATTAATAAACACAATGGGAATTTTGGACATTCTTTATATTTATTTTTTCGGTAAAGAGGTTAAGGAAATCAAAAAATCTTCAAAGAGAAAATAACTAAATGTATTGACAAAGTTTTTAAATTTTTGTAGACTCGTGTTCTGGTGTTTTTCGGCGCCGTAGCCAAGTCTGGCAAGGCTCAGGTGCGCAGCACCTGGATCCAAGGTTCAAATCCTTGCGGCGTCTTTACCATAGGGATATCTATGGGAACGGTTTTGTCATTCGACACAACCGGCTGGTCAAGGAAACCCTGAGAAACAATATCCTGCGGAGGGTTTCCTTTTAGTTCTTTAATTTTTTTGTGCGGGTGTAGCTCAAACTGGTGGAGCAGTTAACTTGTTTAATCTGTGCCGAACGGCATAGATGGTTAGAAGGTCGAAGGTTCGAATCCTTCCACCCGCTTTTGACCGGTAGCGTAGTCGTTTAACGCGCTCAGATAGGATCTGAGAGATCGAAGGTTCAAATCCTTCCCGGCCATCTTGCCAAATACCTGCGGAATTTTTATCCGGAAGGTAATTGGCGAATAGGTGCCATAAATACCGCCATGCCAAAGCTTATGCGGCAGGACAAGGTGTTTGTGGCACTTAGAAATTATTGGGGCAGGTTCTGTCAAATTTTATTTATCGACAGATACCTGCCCTTTTCGTTTTTTGTTAGGGTATAATTTAGTTATGCTTATTTTAGGAATAGATCCCGGTACGGCCACAACCGGTTTCGGACTTGTTCGTTTAAACGGAAAGGGAAACGAAGTCGTCACATGGGGGTTGATCGAAACAAGTAAAACTCTTCTTAAGGAACGCAGACTGGACCTCATTTTTGAAGAAATTGTTGCTCTCATTAAAAAACATAAACCTGATGTTTTTGTTTTTGAGAAAATATTTTTTGCAACGAATGCAAAAACAGTAATAGCGGTTGGTCAAGCTCAAGGTGTGATGTTACTGGCGGCAAGTAAAACAAATGTTCATGTCGAAGAATACGCGCCCGGAACAATTAAAAAAATGATTACCGGTTCAGGAAGAGCTAACAAAAAAGAAGTACAAGCACATATTAGAAAGATTCTAGGCAGTCGTGTAAAAAGCGGCGCGCATAAAAAAACTCATTTTGATAATGCTGCCGACGCTCTTGCAATTGCTTTAACACATGCGTTTAAATTGGGGGAAAGTAAATCCGAAGCACGAAATATCAAATCCAAAACAAATACGAAGGCTTAGATGTTTTAAATTTTAAACATTCGATTTTCGATATTCGAATTTAGAACTGGGGTGATTAATTATTTTTAAAATAGGTAAAGTTACTCACTATTACGATAAATTAGGGGTTGCCATAATCGAACTTGACGGAACTCTTTCTGTTAACGATGAAGTTAAATTTATGAGGGACGGAGAGACTTTGTTTGAACAAAATGTCGATTCTATCCAGGTAGAGCATGAAAAGAAGGATTCAGCAAATAAAGGCGAAGTGGTTGGTCTCAAAACTCAAGAGGTTGTAAAAGAGGGAGCTGAAGTATATAAAGTGTGATATCCTTGGAGTTGTCATGAGGTCAAAAAGAAAGCGGAAGTCTTCAAAATCAGTTGAATGGTTGGATGCACCGGATATTGCAAAAAGGTCACTTAAACTGATAACAGAGCTTAAAATGGATTGGATTTTGTATGAGCGTCTCTTTTTTTATAGATCTACAGATTCCAAAGCTAGGGCATATGCAAGAACGTGGGGCTTGCCGGCTCTTTGGCAGAGGTCCTTGGGGATAGAACCTGGATATATTATTGAGGTACTGGCTGAACATTTTGATAAATTGGATAAAAGAAATCAGGATAAGGTTATTCTTCATGAGTTGACACACATCCCTCATAATTTTTCAGGGGCCCTGGTTCCCCACACTCACAGAAAAAAAGGAAGTTTTCGTAAAAAGTTAGACGAGCTTGTTCTGCGTTATTTTGAAAATTTTGATTAATATGGGGCTTGTGTCATTGCGAGGAGCGGTAGGCGACGAGGCAATCTCTGACATGGACAGATTGCTTCGGATGCCTCGCAATGACAATAAAACATTTGAAACGATTTATATATGAAGACAATAATCTTACATGGTGATGACGAGAGAAAATCATATGCCCGTTTGCAAAAATTTGTAGAAACTGCACGCGGTAGAAGTTGGGAAGTTGACTATTTGGATAATCCTTCTATCAAATTACAAGAAACATTATCTTCCACTTCACTTTTTTCCAACGAGAGATTCTTTGTTCTAAGGGATATTAAAAGACTGGGAAAAAAAGAAATTGAATGGCTAAATAAGAAATATACCGATCTTCCGGGCAATCTGATTGTTTATCATGAGGGTTATATTCCAAAGACTCTTCTTTCGTCTCTTCCAAAAGATGTCAAAATTGAAGAGTTTAAATTGCCGGTTATCATCTGGACTTTTTTGGAACATATCTACCCGGGAAATTCCAAACAAGCTATACTGGAGTTTCATAAGATTATAGAGAGAGACGCTCCGGAATTTATTTTTACTCTTATTGCCAAACTTTTCCGTGATTTATATTGGGCGAAAGTCGATTCAAATTCAATGCCGTATCCGACTTGGAGAAGCGCAAAGTTAAAAGTTCAAAGTTCAAAATATTCGGAAGAACAATTAAAGGGTCTAATTGAAAGAATGTCGGAAATTGACATTGAAGTAAAGACAAGAAAAAGCGATTTAGTTACCGCGCTTGACCTGTTGATGATTAAACGATTAAAATGACAGCATCAATGAAACTGGTAAAAAATATCAACCCGGAAATCTTCAGAGGTTACGATATTCGCGGTGTGGTAGACAAAGACTTGAATGAAGATGTTTATTACACGTTAGGTAAAGCCTATGCCACATTTTTATATGAAAGAAGAATTAGCATGGCAGTAGTCGGACGCGATGTTAGGTTAACTTCTGAGAAATTCCAAAAATCTTTTGTGAAGGCTCTTTTGGATTCGGGAGTTGACGTTATAGATATAGGGCTGACGCTTTCTCAGATTTTGTATTTTGCTCAGTACCACTATCTTTCAAAAGG
The DNA here is from genome assembly GCA_000993205.1 of Candidatus Woesebacteria bacterium GW2011_GWB1_39_10. GTDB lineage: Bacteria > Patescibacteriota > Microgenomatia > UBA8517 > UBA8517 > GWB1-39-10. The sequence continues at coordinate 34,627 of LBVU01000004.1, read as the reverse complement.
CGGGGCAATGGTAACTGCCTCCCACAATCCTAAAAATTACAATGGATTAAAATTGGCAGCTGGGTTTTCAGACACTTTGTTAACAGATGAGGTGCAACAAATTAGAAAGATTACAGAATCGGGAGAATTTAGATCTTTCGATAGAAAAGCGACTTACAAACAAGAGGATGCGTTCCCGTTTTATGTAGAGGATCTGTTTAATAAGATTCCGCTTACCGACAGCGGTCTGAAGGTTGTGGTCGATGGCTTAAATGCTACCGCAAGCATGTTTTTGCCGGAAATCATACGTAGGGCCGGCTGTACAGTAATTGAACAAAATACGAATTTGGACGGAAATTTCCCGCTAGGCACGCCAGATCCGACTGAGCGCGAGGCGCAAGAAAGGTTGGCTAAAAGAGTTGTAAAAGAAAAGGCGGATTTTGGAGTTTCGTATGATCCGGACGGCGACCGTATTGGGATAGTCGATGGGGAAGGCAATTTAATATGGAATGATGTCTTGGTTGCAATTTACGCCAAGGATATCTTGGAATATATGCCAGGCGCCCCAATAATATTTAACACGTTGTGTTCAAAAGCGACTTCAGATGTCATAACCTCATCGGGGGGTAAACCAGTTATGTGGCTTACAGGACACAGTTTTATTAAAGCGAAAGTTAAAGAATCAAGATCTCCGTTCGGGGGGGAGCTTTCCGGACACATATTCTTTATGGATAGCTTTTACGGTCATGACGATACTTCTTTTGCAACTTTAAGACTTCTTGATTACTTGAAGCGTAAAAAGCTTTCCTTAAAAGAGGCTGTTGGGCAAATCCCTAAATATATCTCAAGTCCGGAAATAAAATTAGGACTTGCTGACGATCTCAAATTTAAACTTATTAATGAAAATATTAGTTTAGACGTTAAAAATATTTTTTCAAACGCATCATATGTGGATATTGATGGATTTAGAGCTGACACAAAAGATGAAATGGTTATAATCCGCGCTAGCCAAAATGGGCCGTATATTACAGTTAAGTTTGAAGGTAAAACTCAGGCACAGTACGACTCATTAAAGGTGAAAATCAGAGAAATTTTAAAGAAATATCCAGAAATCGATTGGTCGGCTGGGGTTAATATTCATGCCCTCGAATAATTACATAGAATTCAAAAATTTTGCAGAAAAGCTGGCTGTTAACGCAGGTAAAATTCTTCTTGATCTCCAAAAAGATGCAAGGATAGTTAAACAAAAAGATATTCAAGATATTGCAACAACCGCTGATCTGGCTTCAGAAAAATATATTATTGATGAAATAACCAAAAAATATCCGGACCATTCAATTTTCTCCGAAGAAAGCCCTGAAATCGACAACAAATCGGATTATAGATGGGTAATAGACCCTTTGGATGGAACAAAATCTTATGTTCGAGGGATTCCACTTTATAATGTAAGCATTTGCTTGGAATATAATGGAAAGGCTGTTGTAGGGGTAATTTACCTTCCCGCTACGGACGAGCTATATAGCGCAAGTTCCGGAAGAGGCGCTTTTATAAATGGAAACAAAATAAATATTTCAAGTCAAAAACAGATGGAATCTTCGTATATTGGATTTTATATACCTACAAAAAATCGTAAATTCGTTAATTATGAAAAAGGATGGAATGCGATGAAAAATATTTCCGAAAAGTGTTACAGAATACGTCAAGACAACAGTAGCAATATCGCTTTATGCTTTTTGGCTCGAGGAGGAGTTGAGGCGTATATCAATTTAACCAACCCGCCCCACCATCACGATCTAGTTACGGGACTTTTAATTGCAAATGAGGCTGGAGCGTTAATTAAAGTATTTGACGATGGAACTTTCATTGTTGCGAATAATAAGTTTATTTATGAGCAACTTACTGATATTATTAACTCATCATGAATTTAGATAATTTTAGCGATTTTGAAAAAATAGATCCAATGAAGGTGGGTAAAGCTTTGGCGCTTTTTCCGGACCAGATCCGTGAATGCTTTACCCAAGCTACTAACGCTGATATTCCTATGATAGAGTTTAAATCGGTTCTTGTTAGCGGCATGGGGGGGTCTTCTAATGCGGCCAAAATAATCGAAAGTTTAATGCAGAAGGATTCGAAATTTCCCTTTGTTTTATATAACGATTACGGACTTCCCGGCTGGGTAGATTCAGATACTTTGGTTATAGCCAATTCTTACTCAGGCAACACCGAGGAAACTTTGTCGGCGATAACGGAGGCAAAAAAAAGAGGATCAAAAACTCTGGGAGTTTCCACAGGAGGAAAAATCGCCGAAATGATTAAATCGGGTGAGATAGAAGGGGCGGTGGTTACTCCGGGAGATACAAATCGCACAGGTTACCCAAAAACGGGACTTGGCGTCTCCCTTGGGGCTCTTCTTGGTGTTTTAGCTAAAGCGGGGGTTATTCCGTATTTTAAGGAGGACGTAATGGCAGCTCTAGCCGATCTGGAAGACGTCAGACGAAATTGGCTACCCGAAATTCTCACAAAAGATAACTTGGCCAAAGAATTAGCTGAATGGTTTCATGGCGCAATTCCTGCCCTCTTCGGGGGAAGGCCTTTTATAGGTTCACTTAACGCGGGGAGGAATGTTATTTGTGAAGTAGGGCGAACTTTCGGCCTTTTCTTTGATTTTCCGGAAGTTGACCATGTAATGGTGGAGGCGACTCTTAAACCCGATTTTGCAAAAGATAAAATCAAATATTTATTTTTGGAAAGTTCTTTTAATCACGAAAGGGTAAAACTTAGATATGGGGTGACAAAAGAACTTTTTGAAAAACAAGGCCTGTCATATAAGAGTTATGAGTTAAGGTGCAAAAGTGAGCTATCCCAGGCTTTGGAAATCCCACATCTTTGTGCGTGGATTGGGTACTATCTTTCCATTTTGGAAGGAGTTGATCCCGGCCCAGAGCCTTGGATTATTGAACTTAAAAATAAACTCTTCCAGCCCGTGCACTGATTTATTTCTCTCTTATTTTTTCTTGAAGTGGATCGCTTAGTTGTATTTCAATAGTTCCCGCAACAGCCTGATCTAAATTACAAATACCACGCAAATGAGCCTCCTCATGTTGTAAAAGTCTAGCCATAAAACTATCAAAAACTTTATCTTCTTTTACTCCTAATTCGTTTATCCACTCTATTTTGATAGAAACAGGTCTCTCAACGTCTGCCCACATAATACCTGAACTTAAACATAACTCCCGGTAAAGATTGGATTTGTTTGATGAGCTTACTATTTTTGGATTTATATATATTTGAATTTTATCATCTAAATAGGTGGTGAAAACAGATCTTGCAATCCCAATTTGAGGGGCCGCGAGGCCTCTGCCAATACCGGTTAATTTTCTATAATTTATAAGAATTTCACCTAACTTTTTACCAATTATAAAACCTTCCTCCAATTCTACGGGCTGTGTAGGAGTTCTCAAAATAGGATCACCTAAATATTTAAATTCCGGAAAGGCCTTCAATACTTCCTGAAATTTTGTGACTCTCTCGATGATATTTTCAGTGATCATAACTATGTATATTATACTCCCTGCGTTCTATTTACTACCATAATTCGAATTATGGTAGTGGTTTATAGTGGTTCCTCGCGTTTTAATTTTGATTTGATTTTAGGCTTAAGAAATACTTCTCCCATCAATGTTCTTGTTGATGGTTTTATCAAATCTAAAAATTCAGACAAAGAGTTTCGTATCGATTTTTTCAATACAAAATTTCCGATAATCTTTTTATAGCCATTTCCTTTTAATGCGAAAGCCGAATTTACTTTAGCGATTGTGCCAAAACTTATCTTTAAAGTGTTGGAAATTTCCTCATATGTGTATTTGTTTTCAAGGAGCATAAAAGCTATAGCGACGCGTTTTGCCAACATTGTCTTTTCGGGAGGAGAAAGAAGATCGTTCAAAAATTCGACTGTTTCTGTTTGAGATTTTGAACTTTTAATGCAATTAATAAAAACGCCATATACTTTTTCGGAAATTTTGGAACTCATAAAATGTTTGGAAACTTGCGACATAATTTATACTACCATAATTCGAATTATGGTAGTAGACGAGATATGATATTAAGAATAAACACAAAGCGGTAAAGATAGTAAAGCGTGGTAAAGAACTGTAAAGGTGAGATTTGGATAGATAGCTATATTAGCCTCTTTACCTTTTACCTTTTACCTTTTAATATATATTTGTATGGTTACACTGCCTGTAATTAAATTCTTCAAGGATATCGATAAACACGACACTCCCTTGGTAGGCGGCAAGGGTGCCAATCTTGGCGAAATGGCAAAGGCCGGGTTTCCGGTTCCCAATGGGTTTGCAATTACAATTAATGCTTATGACGCCTTTTTGGCGGAAAACGAAATAGCAAAGAAAATTTATGAGATTCTAAGCGTAACAGATGTAAACGATCCGATTCAACTTGGAGACGTATCTGCCAAAATTCAAAAGATGGTAGTTAACGGAAAGTTCCCCGACGACGTCTCACAGGCGATCATCGCCTCATACAAAAAACTTTCAGGAGTATTTAAAAAAGCATTGGTAGCTGTCAGATCGTCTGCTACCGCAGAAGATTCCGGAGATACATCGTTTGCGGGGCAACAGGCCAGTTTTTTAAACGTTCAAGGAGATGCCAACCTTCTTGTAAATGTACGCGAATGTTGGGCGTCACTTTTTACCCCGAGATCAATTTTTTACCGCGTGGAAAATAAGATTAAGCATGAAAGTGTAAAAATTTCTGTGATAGTTATGAAAATGGTTCAGAGCGAGGTAAGCGGTGTCATGTTCTCCATTGATCCTGTTAAAAACGATAAAGAAAGAATTCTAATAGAATCTGTTTGGGGTCTTGGGGAAATGATAGTTCAGGGCTCAGTAGTACCTGATAATTATGTTGTTCAAAAGGGAACGTTTGCTATCCTCTCCAAGGAAATTTCGGATCAGAGCATCCAATTAACCAAAGAGGGTGGAAAAACAATCGAGAGAGAAGTCCCTCAGAAACTTCGGGATAAACAAAAAATTACCGACGGGGAAATAGTGGAATTGGCAAAGTATGCGGACAAACTTCAAAAGCATTATTATTTTCCTCAGGATTGCGAGTGGGCAAAAGAAAAAGGTAAACTGTATATTGTTCAAACAAGGCCGATTACCACTATTTCGGCGGTAGATAGGAGTGAGGCTAAGGCGGTCAAAACACAAAAAGGTATGGGGTTTGTTAAAACAACAGAAATACCGATTGTCACAGGTGCTGCTGCTTCCCCGGGCCTCGGAACTGGCCCAGTAAAAATCCTTAAAAGACCCAAAGAAATCGGTAAAGTGCAAAAAGGAGATGTGTTGGTGGCCCCCATGACTTCTCCTGATTATGTTCCGGCTATGAAAAAGGCCGCTGCGATTGTAACTGACGAAGGTGGTCAAACTTCACACGCTGCCATAGTTTCAAGAGAACTCGGTATTCCTTGCGTCGTCGGTACGCATGACGGAACATCAAAACTAAAAGAAGGATCCATTGTCACGGTTGACGGCGCCCTGGGACAGGTTTTTGTCGGCGCAAAAACTGTTAAGCAGGAAGCCGCAATCAAGCTCAAAGAGAAAATAGTCAAGACAAAAACAGCCACCAAAATTTATGTGAATTTGGCTGAACCGGAACGCGCTCAGGAGATCGCTAAACAGTATGTAGACGGCGTGGGACTACTTAGGGCTGAATTCATGATTGCTAACATCGGTATCCATCCCAAACAGGCCATTGCCGACAAGAAGCAGGATATTTTTATCGATAAGTTGGCGGACGATTTAACTACCTTTTGTAAGGCTTTCTATCCCAGACCTGTTACTTACAGAGCAACTGATTTCAAAACAAACGAATATAGAAGTCTAAAAGGGGGCGCGACTTGGGAGCCTGTAGAACCCAATCCCATGTTAGGGTTCCGCGGCGCATTCCGTTATGTGTCTAGCCCGGAGGTGTTTAACTTGGAACTTGCGGCTATAAAAAGAGTGCGCGAAAAATATGACAATTTACATTTGATGATTCCTTTTGTAAGATCTCCTGAGGAGCTTGCAAAAGTTAGAAGGCTCGTAGCAACTGAGGGGCTTTTTGAAAAATCATCCTTCAAATTTTGGATGATGGTTGAAATTCCTGTTAATGTTATCCAAATAGAAGATTTTATTAAGGTGGGAATCGACGGAGTCTCTATCGGCAGTAATGATTTGACCATGCTTATGCAGGGTACGGATCGAGATAATTCTGAAGTGGCGCAGGAATTTAATGAAAGATCCCCCGCGGTTTTGTGGGCTCTTAAACGGGTTATAACAAAATGCAATGCTGCCGGAGTAACCAGTTCAATTTGTGGGCAAGCCCCAAGCACGTATGAGGATTTAGTTAAAAAATTGGTAAGATGGGGAATTACAAGTTTGTCAATCAATCCGGATTCAATAAACAGAGTTAGGGGCGTAGTTGCGGAAGCAGAAAAAGAAATATAATCAAAAATTATGGCAAAAATATCTAAAGTTTGGGCCAGGGAAATATTGGACAGTCGCGGAGTGCCTACTGTTGAAACCGCATGTATGCTTGATAACGGCATAGTTTCCGTGTCCGCCGTTCCTGCCGGAACCTCAACAGGCACGCATGAGGCGCTTGAGTTAAGAGATGCGGACAATCCGAGATATTTGGGTCAAGGGGTGTTAAAAGCTGTAGAAAACGTTAATTCTGTTTTAGGGCAGGCAATACTTGGGATGGACCCCACAGATCAGTTTGGAATAGATAAACGTTTGATTGAAATTGACGGTACGGAAAATAAAAGTAAATATGGGGCAAATGCAATTCTATCCATCTCGCAGGGTGTAGCCAAAGCAGGAGCTGCCGCGCTCGGTCAACAACTTTATGCTTGGATTTTTGCTTTAGCCTCAAAAGGTGGAATAACCAAAAGTGTAAAGATGCCCATCCCTCTTTTTAATATGATTAACGGAGGTCTTCATGGAGCGGGAAATCTGGATTTTCAAGAATTTTGGTGCATTCCCGCCAGCAATAAAACCTTTACTGAGGGACTTCAGATTGGAGCTGAAGTTTATCTAAGCATCGGTGAAAATTTAGCAAGACGCGGAGCGATTCATTCAGTGGGGCACGAGGGGGGTTATGCACCCAACCTTTTTACTAACGCGGACGCTTTTGAGGTATTTGTAGAGTCGATTAAACAAACAAAATATTCATTGGGACGCGATGTTTTTTTGGGACTAGATGTAGCTGCCAATTCTTTTTACAAAGGAGGGGAGTATGTTATTAAGGACAGAAGCAGCGGAATGGACGATAATCAACTTTTGGAATATTACAAAGGACTATACGATCAATATAAACTGGCAATTTTGGAAGATGCATACGCAGAAGATGGATGGGATAGTTGGAAGAAACTTTATTCCGAAATGGGGAATTTAACAGTAATCATGGGGGATGATTTATTAGTCACAAATCCGAAAAGAGTTCAGAAGGCAATTGATGAAAAAGCCTGTAACGGCGCTGTCATTAAACCTAATCAGATAGGGACCATTACGGAGACCCTGGATGTAGTGAAAATGGTGCGCGACGCTGGTTGGAAAGTTTTGGTCTCGCATCGAAGCGGTGAATCTAACGATAGTTTCATTGCAGATTTTGCGGTTGGTGTGGCCGCTGATTATGCAAAGTTTGGCGCGCCAGCCAGGGGTGAACGTGTGGCTAAATACAACCGTTTGTCTGCGATTGAAGTAGAACTTTCAAGAATTAAATAAAAATGGGTCAAACTCCTCCAAAATTTGTAATGCTTGTGGTCCTTGATGGATGGGGAATATCTGCCGCAGGTCCCGGAAATGCGATAACACAAGCTGAAACTCCCAATATGGACCGTTTTATTGCCTCGTTTCCCCATACTCAACTTGGCGCCTCGGGAGAATCTGTCGGGCTTCCCAGGGGTGAAGTGGGAAACACGGAAACAGGGCATCTTAATTTAGGAGCCGGCCGAATTGTGTATCAAGATTTGCAAAAAATAAATATGAGTATTGCTGACGGCAATTTGTTTCAGAACCAAATATTAATCGGAGCAATTGACCATGCTCGTACCACAGGCGGAAATTTACATTTTATGGGACTTGTCGGAGCAGGAGGAGTCCACAGCAATATTGAACATCTATTTGCTCTTATTGATTTAGCTAAACGGCATGAATTTAATCGGGTTTTTTTACATCTATTTATCGACGGACGCGACTCTCCTCCAACCGCCGCCAAAACTTATATTTCTCAAATTAGAAAAGTAATAACCGATCACAGAATCGGTCAAATCGCAACTATTATGGGGAGATATTGGGCAATGGACAGAGATTTACGCTGGGATCGAACTGCTAAGGCATATTTTGCATTGACAAAGGGGGAGGGTCATTTTGTTAAGACTCCCGAGGAGGCGATTGACAATTCATATGCAGAAGGAAGGACTGATGAGTTTTTGGAACCTTCAATTATCACATCCACGGACGGCAAGCCCCTGACAGTGGTTAAAGCCAATGATTCAGTTATATTTTTTAATTTTAGAATAGACAGACCGAGACAACTATCGCGGGCTTTTCTTTTTGACGATTTTGCATTGGCCAATACTGCTTCCGGCTTTGATCCCTATCAGGTTAAGTATGCAAAAAGTCATTTAATTCAAGTTACAGCGCCACTAACCGAACCGTTTCTCCGCGGTCCAAAACTGGCAAATTTGTATTTTGTTACAATGACAGAGTACGACAAACCCATCGTGGCGGCCGGGGCAAAAGTTGCTTTTCCTCCAGAAGTAGTCCGTTTGCCCTTGGGTGCAGTAATTTCTGAGTCCGGGTACAAACAGCTTAGGAGTTGTGAAAGCGAGAAGGAGAGGTTTGTTACTTTCTATTTCAACGGTCAGCAGGAATCCGCATTTCCGGGGGAGGATAGGTTAATAATTTCATCGCCTAAAGTTGCTACATACGATCTTATTCCCGAAATGTCCGCAAGGACCGTAACCGAAAACGTTTTGGCCAAAATGAAAGATTTTCCGGACTATAAATTCATTCTAATAAATTTTGCCAATCCGGATATGGTAGGACATACCGGAAATATTGGCGCTGGCGCCAAGGCTTGTCAGATTGTCGACGAGTGTTTGGGAAAACTTTACGATCATATCACCGCCTATAACGGATTTATGATCGTTACGTCAGACCATGGAAATTGTGAACAAATGATTGATTCACAAACAGGAGAGATTGAAACAGAACATAGTGCCAACCCCGTGCCGTTTATTGCAATTTCAAAATATCTGGAAGGAAAGCCGGTCACTTTGACATCGGGAATATTAGCTGACGTTGCTCCTACAGTGCTTAATGTGTTAGGTATCCAAGTTCCCGGAAACATGACAGGGAGAAATCTCCTTGAATCTTTAGTGTAAGGGATTGTACAATTACCAGATGCAATATTTGACAGAGGTGCTTACTTCATTTATCTCCTCTTTTGGTTATTTCGCCGTTTTTCTCTTAATGACTGCGGAATCAGCCCTTATTCCCATTCCTTCGGAGATAACAATGGCTTTTGCAGGGTTTTTGGCGGGAGTAGGAGTGATGAATTTTTGGATAGCAGTGCTGATTGGTGCGGTTGGAAATTTGGTTGGGTCACTTCTGGCTTTTTATTTGGGTAGAGCAATGGGGGAGGAATGGATTCGGGGTGCGATTGGAAAATGGGGAAAATGGATTTTGGTCCATGAAAAAGATTTTGATACAGCTCTAACCTGGTTTAAAAAATATGGCCAGGGGATAACTTTTGGCTCCAGACTTCTGCCTATTGTGCGTACGTTTATAAGTCTTCCTGCGGGGATCGCGGAAATGAATGTTGTTAAATTTAGTATTTTCACTTTTGTCGGTTCATTTTTGTGGTCCGCTTTTTTGGCCTACTTAGGTCTTAAATTAGGTCAAAATTGGGAAGTAATTGACCCCTACTTTAGAAAGTTTCAATTTTTGATTGTAGGACTAGGAATTATCGCAGTTGGCTTTTATATTTACTCGCATTTGAAGAAAAAAAGGGAGTGATTAATTTGGCCTGTATTTCCTGACTAGCCCCACGACTTTACCCTGAATTCGTACATTCTTAACAAAAATTGGTTGCATTTTGGCATTGGCCGGTTCAAGACGAACTCTGGTTGCCTCCCTAAAAAATCTCTTTAGAGTTGCCATGCCGTTATCTAATAAAGCTACAACAATTTCCCCATTAGTTGCCGCCTCAGTTTGCTCGATTATCACATGATCGCCGTCTAAGATTCCCTCCTCTATCATGCTTTCCCCCCGTACCTGGAGAACATAAGTTCGCTTTTTACCTGAAACCATAGATTGTGGAATGTTTATGGTGGCATTTGGATCGGTAAAAGTTTGAATGGGCATTCCGGCTGCGATATAACCTAAAATTGGAGCTTCAAATTTTTCGTTTTCGTAATCTACCTTGACGTTAACAATTTCAATGGTTCTGGACTTTCCCGCCTTGCGCTTTATTAATCCCTTTTCGGTTAGTGCCTGTAAATGCTCGTGAACCGTCGCCAACGATGAAACACCGATAGCATCGGCTATATTCCTTAAAGTGGGAGCACTTCTATTCATCTGGATAAATTGTTTAATAAAATCCAGAATCTGTTGTTGTCGTTTGTAAACGATTAGTGCCATAGTTAAATCTACAAACATAACCCGAATTCGTCAACTGGATCTTTGCGAATCAAACCCGAACATGAATAAAATATGTGTTAAAATAAATCAATGAAATTTAAACTCAAAACGAATTACAAACCCATTACGGATCAGGAACGCGCGATTGAAACTTTAGCACGCGGGATTGACGGTGGTGAGAAATATCAAACATTGCTTGGTGTTACCGGAAGCGGAAAGACTTTTACAATGGCAAATGTGATCGAAAAAGTCCAAAGGCCAACCTTGATTATTTCTCATAATAAAACTTTGGCAGGGCAACTTTACCAGGAAATGAGGGAACTTTTTCCGGATAATGCGGTTAGCTATTTTGTCTCGTATTACGATTACTACCAACCTGAGGCCTATATTCCCTCAACTGATACCTATATAGAAAAGGACGCGGATATAAACGAGACAATAGACAAACTTAGACTTGCGGCGACTACAAATCTCTTGACAAGGTCGGATACTATCGTAGTTGCCTCGGTTTCCTGTATTTACAACATTGGTTCTCCCCGTGAATATGGCCATTTCGTTTTTGAATTTACAGAAGGGATGAAGATTACACGCGATCAAATTATAGACAGAATTGTAGACCTTCAATACGAGCGAAGCGACTTTGGTTTTAACAGAGGTACTTTCAGAGTCCGCGGAGACTCAATAGACATCTTTCCCGCTTATCAGGACGAGGCAATAAGAATCGAGTTAGATAGCGGTACTATAAAAGAAGTTAGATCGATTAACCCTGTAAGCGGTCAAGAAATTAAAAATTTAAAATTAAAAATTAAAAATTTTGTACTTTACCCGGCTAAACATTTTATGACCAACCCTGAAAGTTATAAAGAGGTTTTTGAAGTAATAAAAAGAGATTTGGATATTCAGGTCAAGAAATTAAAAAGTGAAGGAAAATTACTCGAGGCGCATAGAATTGCTCAAAAAGTTACATATGATTTGGAAATGATTCAGGAAGTAGGTTATGTTAAAGGGATAGAAAATTATTCACGTTATTTTGATGGGAGGGTGACGGGCGACGCCCCCTTTACACTTTTGGACTACTTCCAAGAACCATATAAAGATAGGTGGATGCTAATGGTAGATGAATCGCACATGACTTTTCCGCAAATACGTGGAATGTATAACGGAGACTTGGCTCGCAAACAAACGTTAATTGATTATGGATTTAGATTGCCTTCGGCCCTGGATAACCGCCCCTTGCGATTTGAAGAATTTATGAGAAGAATTCCAAATTTTATTGCTAGTTCAGCAACACCTAATGATTGGGAAGTTTCGTTGTCGAAATCTAAATTTGCAAGGACTGTCCTTGCAAAAGAAAAACAGGCTCACTCAAGGACAGTCCTTGAGAGACTTGAGAGAAATAATGGAGTTGTAGAACTGTTGGTAAGGCCTACCGGAATTCCGGATCCATTGGTGGAAATCAAACCGGTTAAAAATCAGGTGGCAGATATTATAGAAGAGATAAAAAAGACGGTAGCCAAAAAACAACGGACGCTGATTACGACTTTAACCAAAAGAACTGCCGAAGACCTTTCGGCCTATCTCGCAGAACAGGGTCTTAAAGTTCAATATTTGCATTCGGATGTTAAAACACTTGAGAGGACAGATATTTTGGGCAATCTCAGAAACGGAAAATACGATGTCCTAATTGGAATCAATTTACTCAGAGAGGGGTTGGACTTGCCCGAGGTTAGTCTGGTGGCGATTCTTGATGCAGACAAAGAAGGATTTTTACGCAGCGATGTAACCCTTATTCAGACAATGGGTAGGGCCGCCAGACACGTTGAGGGCCGCGTAATTATGTATGCTGATAAGGTAACCGGCTCTATGGAACGGGCACTTAGTGAGGTTAAGCGCCGGCGCGAGTACCAGTTGGCATATAACATAAAGCATGAAATAACCCCCGTAAGTATAAGTAAACCAATTAGGGAAAGAATTATCGAATTTGAGTCAGGAGAGCATGGCCCATGGGTTTTTGGAGCAAAAGAGGCCGTATTTGCCAGTTTGCAACATTTGGAGCTTGATGCAATGACCCCGATGGAAAAAAAGCGCTTAATCAAAAATTTAACGGGCGAAATGAGGCTGGCTGCTCAGGATTTAAACTTTGAACTGGCGGCGGAAATACGTGACAAGATACAATCGATTTAATGAAAGAAAGAGGTTGCGGATACAAAATCGTAGCTTACGATACCGGAGTAAGAAAAGAAATTCCTTGCGACCCCACCAAGGGGTGTTTGAGAGAATTGGTTTGGAGCGGAATAGGTGTACGTAGAGTCGCCGCTAAGATGTTGGACAAAGAATCTCCAAGTGAAATTGAGGCGGGTGTTGAGGGAATATGTTTGCGGATCAATGCGGTCGTGGAGAATTAGCTTCTTTAAAGTCAATAAAGTGATAATCCAGTCGGGTTCGGTGTGCAAGGTCCATGTTCAGTGAAGTCTGTAAGTATTCGCTATAAAAAAGTAGCCAGCCGCATAACGTATCAGGATTTTTATTTATATCATTATAAAGAAGATCAAATGCGTCATCGATTCCTCTAATTAAAGCCTCGGCCATTTGAGAGTATTCTCCCTGAAGTTCTTCATCTCTTAAAATTTCTTCAAATCTCTTTCTTGTAAATAATCCATTATCTATAAAATGATTAACAATTTGTATGTTTCCTTCAACAAGAGCTCTTGCTACCTGAACCTCCTTAATATTTGCGCCATGGTCCAGCTCGAAATCTCTGCGATCCATTTCAAATAGAAATTCCCTGGACAAAAATATCTGTTCCATATGGGGAATTATACACTAAAAATGATATAATCCATTACCACCGCGATGGCGCGGCGGGAGCTTTGTATGCCCAAAACACAAATGGATTATATTAAAATACGCGGTGCGCGTCAGCACAATTTAAAAAACATAGATTTGGATATTCCCAAAAATGAACTTGTTGTTTTAACAGGGGTTTCGGGTAGTGGAAAAAGTAGTTTAGCTTTTGATACCCTTTATGCTGAAGGCCAAAGAAGATATGTAGAGTCGCTTTCTTCTTATGCCAGACAATTCCTGGGGATTATGGAAAAACCCGATGTTGATTCAATTGTAGGTTTATCCCCAGCAATTTCCATCGATCAAAAAACCACTTCTCACAACCCAAGAAGCACGGTGGGAACCGTAACGGAAGTGTACGATTATTTAAGACTTCTTTTTGCCAAGATCGGGCACCCGCACTGTTCGACTTGCGGACGGGAAATTTCCCATCAAACATTGGATCAAATTGTAGATCAGGTAATGCAATTGATAGAAGAAACAACGAAAGTTGATAAAAAGGGATGGTTTTTGGTTTTATCTCCAATGGTGCAAGAGAGGAAGGGTGAGTTTTCCCAACTTTTTGATAATCTGAAATCTAAAGGATATCGGCAAGTCCGTATTGATGGATTTATACACGATTTGACGGAGGACATTATTCTAATCAAAACCAACAAACACACAGTTGAGTGTGTTGTCGATAGAGTAGCAGTTGCTGTCACATCCTTTAAAGACACGGTCTTTAAAGGGGAGCTCAGAGGAAGAATGAGCGACTCAATACAACAGGCGTTAAATTTGTCGGAAGGAATTGTAATATTTGCGCAGGTACAAGACAAAGAATTTACAATGCCAACCTCACCCAAAAAATTTACCGATCACCTTTTTTCCGAAAGATTTGCATGTCCAATAGACAATATCAGCCTTCCTGAAATTGAACCACGCACATTTTCTTTTAATTCACCTCAAGGGGCATGCGCTACATGTACAGGTTTGGGGAAAATCTTAAAAGTTGAACCCGATCTTGTTTTTTCCCCGGAACTTACAATAAACGAAGGCGGAATATTACCTTTTGCAAATATGTTGGAACATGGAAGTTGGTTCGGAAAAACCATTCTTGCGGTTTGTGAGAAACAATTGATAAACACTCGCATACCGACAAAGGAGTTAACGGAAAAAGAAAAAAAGATATTGTTATATGGCACTGCAAATACCGAATATAAAGTAGAAGGCGTAAACAGATTTGGAAAACCGACGTCTATTTGGCAAAGATGGGAAGGTGTGGTAAACAACCTTGAAAGAAGATATGCGGAAACAGACAGCGATTGGGCCCGCGAGGAAATTAAAAAATATATGAGGGAGAGAGTTTGCCCCGAATGTAAGGGCCTGAGACTCAAGAAAGAGGCCTTATCAATCACGATAGGCGGAATGTCGATTGCCCAAATAACAGAGAAGTCTATAACAAAGACACTAGAATGGGTTGATACACTGATACATAGCACTGTAGCAAACGCGAGAGAAATTGAGATCGGGAAACTTATTTTAAAAGAAATTGAAGGAAGATTGAATTTCCTGTTAAACGTTGGGCTTGAATATTTGACTCTGAACAGAGTTGCCGGTTCACTCTCGGGTGGGGAGGCACAAAGAATAAGGCTTGCAAGCCAAATAGGGTCGGGTCTGACCGGCGTTTTATATGTTTTGGACGAACCGACAATCGGGCTTCACCCAAGAGACGATCAAAAATTAATTGACACACTTAAAAAATTAAGAGATTTAGGAAACACTGTGGTGGTTGTTGAGCACGATGCAGCCATGATGAGAGCGAGTGACTATATTATTGATTTTGGTCCCGGGGCGGGAAAGCTTGGCGGGGAAGTTGTTGCGGCAGGGGACTATGATGAAATTTGTAAAGATCCTAAGTCGATTACAGGACTGTATCTTTCGGGGAAAAAGAAAATTCAACTGTTTACTGATAACAGATTACTGAATACTGAAACAGTCAACCGTTTGCATATTTTTGGGTGCAATCAATTCAATCTTAAAAATATTGATGTTGAATTCCCGCTTGGCAAACTTGTATCAATTACTGGCGTTTCGGGATCCGGAAAATCAACATTGCTTGTCGAGACGCTATATCCGGCGCTTCAAAAAGAATTAAATTATAACTACAGGGGGGAGGCGGGTGGCTACAAGAAAATTGAGGGACTTGAGAATGTTGATAAAGTAATTTTAATTGACCAGTCGCCAATCGGGCGTACTCCAAGAAGCAACCCGGCGACCTATACCGGTATGTTTGACCCTATCCGCGATGTATTCACGGCTACCCGCGATTCAAAAGTGGCAGGTTTTAAAAAGGGCAGATTTTCTTTCAACGTCAAGGGTGGAAGATGCGAAGCTTGCGAGGGTCAGGGGCAGATTAAAATTGAAATGCAATTTATGAGTGATATTTGGGTAACTTGCGAGGTCTGTCATGGAAAACGTTATAACGCTCAAACTTTAGAAATATTGTATCGAGGGAAAAATATTGCTGAAGTTTTGGACATGACGATTACAGACGCTTTGGAATTTTTCCACGCGCACCCGCAAATTGAACAAAAACTGGAAACGCTTGTGATGGTAGGTTTGGGCTACATGCAGCTGGGACAACCCGCAACAACTTTGTCGGGAGGAGAAGCCCAGAGGGTTAAACTTGCGACAGAACTTTCCAAGCGATCCACAGGGAAAACTGTTTACATTTTAGATGAACCTACAACAGGGCTTCATTTTGCCGATGTAGAGAAACTTATGAGAGTACTAAAATTACTCGTTCAAAAAGGTAACTCAGTTTTCGTAATTGAACACAATTTGGATGTTATTAAAAACAGTGATTATATTATTGATTTGGGTCCTGAAGGGGGAGAAGGGGGAGGAAAAATTGTGGCAAAAGGAAGTGTAAAGGATATAAAGTCTTCTAAATCTTCATATACAGCGGAGTACCTCTAAAAATAATTGAGTGCCTGAGAGAATCATCATTTTCGATTTAAAATCGATGATTTATTCTCCCAGGGCACTTTGTCGCTAGCTACTTTGAATTAGTACCAAAAAACTGCAGTCCGTGTAGCATTTGGGGTATCGCTGTTCGGATAGTCAAGGGTTATTTTCCCTAACAATTTTCTTCCTTGCTTGTCGAATCCTAAATTGGGCTGATGATCAACCCTCATTTTGGTGTTGAGACCAAACAAGATGAGGTTGATTGTAGTGATATCAACATCAAAGCAAATTCCAAAATATAGGTGCAGAAGAAGCTTGTTTGCTTGATCGTATCCTGGATTTGGTTTTGGGCCGCTGACTCGTTTTATGAGTTCTCCCGCTAATTTGCGAAGCTCATCTGTGTACAAACCCTTGAATTTTGCAAATTCCGCGTCTTGTACACTTTCTACGAGCTTGACAGCCTTGTTAACATCGGTCCATCCACTTGCTAGAAGTACTATGCCAGATCCCACCACGAGACCAAATATCCACCACCATATGTGGTCAATTTGGAGAAACATGACGATTAACAAGCAAACGCCTGCCACAATACTGAGGGTTAAACCCGATATAATCATGGCTTTGGATGAATTGAGTTCAGACTTTCGAAAATCCTTCAAGGCTAACATGACATTTTCCTTTTCTGGCTATTCGCCAATTGAAATTGTTCGGACAAATCGTCCTTTTTTGTGTGAACGTGCTAGCGACAAGGGGAATTTTAGCATTATTATGGGTATAGTCAAATGAAGTAGTGAGGTAGATGAAAGTAAATCTTTCAGGCGCCTGTTTGGTTTTTGTCCCATACAGGCACCTGACTCCACTCAATAAAAAATTAGCTAAACAGCTCTTGATGTTCCCGCAAACGGAAACGAGAGTTGTCTACTCAAATTGTTGGGTGGGACGAAGGCAAACTAATTGGCAGGGACTGGCGCCATGGGCACCCCAAAGAGGGCCATAAAGATATTGCGCCAGTAGTTGATGAACCGGATCCAGAATGAAACCTGAGGTCTCGGCTGAGGGTTTTTGACAACCACGATCACCTTGTTTTCGATGACCACCGGTGTCAGGGCAACTTGCGTAGGCGCGGGTGTGGGCAGGATATTGGTCACGTTGTATGTGACAATATTGCCGTTACCGCTGACCTGGCTTCCGTTATTGTCCCCAAGGCTTGTCACCGATGAACTGTCTCCAGCGCCTTCATCTACCACGAACAGTTGTTCTGTGGCGGGGGTCTCGGTTACAGCTGGGGCCGTGGCAGTTGCGGTCGGCACGACAGCAGTGGGTGTGGTTGAAGTTATCGGTGCAACCTCTGCCGCTGTCGCTTGGACCGTGATTTGGATGTGACACTTTGTCAAGCCATTGTTTGGCGAGACAATAACTGCTGTCACCGTAAATGGAACCATGTTGTAAGGGAACGAGCGACCAAAATGGTTGTCACGGTCAGGCGTGGTCGGATCCGGACTATCCGAGAAATAGATCGACGGAGTGACATCCAAACCCGTCTCGACAGTGAAATGGACAAATTCCCCGGCTTTGGGGTTAATTGTCGAAGCAGAGATACTGCAGCCGGCAGCGGCCGCGGTTCCAACCTGGCCGAATGCCAAGGCCAGAAGCAAGGATAATAAAACGATCGAACTACGTACTTTTGTGTTCATGCAAATCTCCTTTTGAAATCGATTGAAATTGACAGTATTTGGATAATAATTCAAAATCGCGTATTACGTTAAATCGTCACTTGCCGGTTTGTCTTACCAAGGCGTTAGCCTTGAAATTTCCTAAGTGGAGCTTAAAACACAGTCGAGGTATCTATACCTAAATGTTTGTCGATAATATCTACTCTCTTGTTGGTTTTTTCGTAATGGTGGCCGGTTAATGCCACTTCTTCGCGAATTTTTTTAAGTTCCCCCATCGTCTTATCTTCGCGAGCATAATATTGCTCACGTGTAGGGAGATGCTTGATCTTTTCCTCTAAGTCGTCATGAGATTCAGAAATTAATGTCTTGATCTGAGGCATTAGAGCCTCTTCGAATGTCTCAAGAGTTAATGTCTTGATCTGAGGCATTAGAACCTCTTTAAATACTTCTAATGTTAATGGAGTTTGTTTTTTGGTCATTATCTATTTTTACTCTGTGGAATATGTGAAGTCAATGAATAACTCACCTGGACAATATCGTATATAGGGAGTGGTATGTAGTATATGGGGAAGCTATACTTAAAGTATGAAATTCTGGAAGTTGGCTCTTTTTCTTATATCTTATATCTTATATCTTATTCCTCCTGTCGTGTTAGCCGAGAGTGAATTTACTACTTCTTCTAATGTTAATTACAAAGTCCAAGAGTCAGGGAGAACTCTTGTTACGCATAACATTACCCTCGAAAATAATTTGTCCACAATTTACGCAACTACTTATACGCTTTCTTTGGAGAATGTCGATGCTCAGGATATTAAAGCAAGCGAAGAGGTAAAAGGTAAAAGCGAAGAGCTAAAAGTGGAAACACAAAAAGACGGAGACAAGACAAATATTAAAATTGTGTTTACGGATGCGGCTGTAGGTAAAGGTGTAAAGAGAGATTTTTCTATATCTTACGAAAACGGTAATTTTGCGGTCAGAACAGGAGAAGTTTGGGAAATATCAATTCCGCGTCTTTCTAACCCCGACTCATTTGGAAATTATTCGGTAAACCTTGAAATACCGGATTCTTTTGGATTGGAGGCATATATATCACCCCGACCTATGGAATTCTCCAACGATGGTGGTTATAAAAAATATAAATTCAACAAGGAATCGGTAACCCAGACGGGCATAACAGCGGGGTTTGGTCAATTCCAGGTTTTTTCTTTCAGTCTTGCTTATCACTTGGAAAATCCATTAACGTCTAATACCGAAACACAAATTGCGCTTCCTCCCGATACGGCCTTTCAAAAGATTTACTTTACAAAATTAGACCCTAAGCCCACCAATGTGATGGTTGACGGTGACGGGAATTGGATTGCAATCTATAAATTGAGCCCCCGCGAAAGAATAGATGTAAAAGCGGAAGGCTTTGTCCAAATATTCGCCAGTTTTAGAAAATTTCCCGGTCCAACCGATGTTGAGTTAAGTAGTAATTTAAAAGAAACTGAATATTGGCAAGTAAACGATCCGCAGATTAAGGAGCTGGCCGTAGGTCTAAAAACTCCACAGGCTATATATAATTACGTATCGCAAACTCTTAAATATGATTATACGAGAGTTCAACCAAATGTTCAACGTCTTGGAGCCAAAAAGGCCTTGGAAAAGCCAACCCAGGCAATTTGCATGGAATTTACCGATCTTTTTATTGCTCTGGCCCGTGCCGCGGGAATTCCCGCCCGTGAGATTAACGGATATGCCTATACAGAGAATCCGGAACTTCAGCCCTTGAGCCTTGTTGCCGACGTTTTGCATTCGTGGCCGGAATATTATGATAAAGAGAATGGTGTTTGGATTCCAATTGACCCGACGTGGGGTTCAACCACCGGCGGCGTAGATTTTTTTACAAAACTTGACCTTAGACATTTTGCATTTGTTATTCACGGTAATAGTTCCGTAAAGCCTTATCCACCGGGTTCATATAAATTGGGCACAAATCCACAAAAAGACGTCTTTGTTTCGTTTGGAAAGTTGCCGGTGGGAAGAATCAGTAAATCGATTATTACTGCAACATTGAAAAGAAATGTTCCATTTTTGGATTTAATTTATTTGGTTAGTATATTTAATCTCGGCCCGGAGGCTCTTTATTCGGTTCGGCCGGCGGTTTATTTTGATGGCAAAGAAACTCTGCGTGATTTTATAGAAGTTTTAACGCCTTTCAGTAAATACCAAATGGAAGTCAAAGTTCCGTTTAGCATTTTAGGCAAGGACACCCCCGAGGTGGTAAAAATTAGTGTTGACGGGGCCGAAATTGAAGTTCCCACAAATAAGAATCAGGTGATAATTAATAGTCTGATCTCAATATTTATTTTGTTTGGAGTGCTCATGATTGGCATATTAATTAAGCTCAGGAAAATTACATTCAGGCGCCTTACTGCTACAATACGGACTGTATATGCAAAGTTTGGCCGAAAAGTTGACAAAAATACCCCTAAAACAGGAGGGGTATAAACCCTCAGCTATCTATTCACTGCCTGAATCGGCTGGTGTTTACGTCTTTTTTAAAGACAAACTGCCAATTTACGTGGGTAAGGCGATAAATCTAAAAAGGAGAGTAGGATCATATTTTGACTTGGACCTTGAAGTCAAAACCAAAAAGATGATCAGAGAGGCCACCGCCCTCTCCTTCATTCAAGTAGGAAGTGAACTGGAAGCGCTTCTTTTGGAAGCCAGATTGATCAGAAAATATATGCCGCACTACAATATTGCGGCAAAAGACGACAAACACCCACTCTATATTATTATCACAAAAGAAAAATATCCACGCGTACTTGCAGTACGGAAACTAATAACTAATAACTATAAACTAATAGCTAGTTTTGGGCCTTTTCCTGCTTCTAACACAGTTCGCTCTGTTCTTAGAATGATTAGAAGAATTTTTCCATATTCAGATCACAAACAAGGCACGCGGGGGTGTTTGTATTCACACATAGGACTCTGTGACCCGTGCCCAAACGATATAGTACAAAGTACAGAGAGAGGGCATCACTTCGTGGGCAAAGTACTTAGAAAAAAATATTTGGGGAATATAAAACATATAAAATCAATTCTTTCGGGTAAATTTCAAGGAGTTAAAACCGACCTAGTCCGAGAGATGAAAAATTTGTCAAAGGAGCAGAGATTTGAAGAAGCCGGAGAAATTCGAAACAAGGTTCGGAATCTTGATTACATTACCCAGCCCCAAATGCCTACCGAATTCTACATGCAAAATCCAAATCTTTATGAGGATGTCAGGAAAAAAGAATTATCTGAGTTTTTGAAAATTCTTAATTCTTATATCTTAAATCTTAAATCCCTGGCGCGTATTGAGTGTTTCGATATTGCCCACCTTGCAGGAAGTAGCCCAACAGCATCTATGGTCACTTTTATTGATGGGGTGGCCGACAAGACATTTTATCGTCATTTCAAAATAAAAAAAGCTAAAGGTGGGGATGATTACGATTCTATGAGAGAAGTTGCAAAAAGGCGGGTTAGGCACCTCGGAGTACCGACTTCGCTCCTTCAACTGCGCTCAGGGCTTCGTGGGGTAAATTGGGGTAGACCCAATTTAATTATTGTGGATGGGGGAGAAGGGCAGGTAAAAGCTTTCACTTCAATACTATATAGTAATGAAGTGAATATTCCGGTGGTGGGGATTGCTAAAAATCCGGATAGGTTGGTTGTTGGGGATCAGAAAATCAAATTACAAGGTGGTCCCCTGCAATTAGTTTCACGGATCCGTGACGAAGCTCATAGATTTGCAAGAAGGTATCACCACAAATTAGTCTCCCGTGAGTTGATCCCAAAATGACTACTTTTACCAAAAGAAAGGTTCGTCGGATTGTCAAAGCGGGTCAAATGCACATATACTAAAGTTAATGAGGACTCTTCTTAAACATTTTATTATCGATACTGTGGCTCTTTACCTGATTTCTCTGGCTATACAGGGGATTGTTTTTGAGAAAGGGGTTGAAAGCCTGCTTCTTACCGGTTTGGTTCTAATGCTGGCTACAACCATAATCAAGCCCATTATTAATCTACTCCTTTTGCCTATTAACCTAATTACTTTTGGCCTTTTTAAATGGGTAGCTTACGCAATTACACTTTATCTTGTTACGTTGGTAGTTCCGGGATTTAAGCTTTTGGACTTTGTTTTTGCCGGATTCTCATCATATTGGGTCGCAATTCCGTCTATTCATTTAACAGGAGCCCTGGCATTCCTGGCCTTTTCATTTGTAATATCTCTAGTTTCCTCCATTGTTTTCTGGATCTTCAAGTAACTTTTGAGGTATAATCCTAAATGTATATGAAACAGATCTTAACAATAATTCAAATGATAGTTTCGGTAATACTTATCGGCCTGATCCTTGTTCAGGCCAGAGGAACCGGTTTAGGGAGAACTTTCGGAGGCGGAGGGGGAACATCTTTTGCCAGGAGGGGATTGGAAAAAATCATTTTCAAATTAACCTTCATAATGGTTGGGTTGTTCTTGGTAGTCTCAGTTCTTTCGCTTTTATTATAGATGCTCAAAGCCCGCTACATTTTAAGACTGATTGGCGCATTTGTGGCGCGTTTTAGAACATTAATTGTAATAAGCATTCTTTTTGGCGTTGGCTTTTTCTTTATCTTAAAGTTACTTCTTCCTCTTTTAATGGGTGAGGGTATTGAAAGGATTGGAATTACAGGAAGATTTACCACAACAAATTTACCGATTGCAATATTGGACATGATAGGGGACGGTCTAACCAAACTTGATGCCACCGGTAATGTTGAGCCCAACTTAGCCGAGAGCTGGGAAACGCCGGATAATGGAAAAACCTGGATTTTCCATTTAAGAAGAGATGTTTTATGGCAAGATGGGACACGCGTAGTATCATCCGGAATTACCTACCAGTTTTCGGATGTAACCATCGAACGCCCGGATGATGCAACTATAATTTTTAAATTGCAGACTTCTTATTCGGCTTTTCCCGCGGTTCTAACCAGACCCGCCTTTAGAAAAGGATTGTTGGGAACCGGGGAATGGGAAGTAAAAAATCTTTCCCTGAATATTTCGTTCGTTGACTCGCTTACAATTGAAAAAAAGGATTCAGGTAAAATAATTTATAAATTTTACCCTACAGAGGAAAAAACCAAGCTTGCTTTTGAATTGGGTCAGGTAGACGAAATTACCGATATTTTTAACCCGTCGCCTTTAGACACGTGGAAAAAAGCTAACGTGACAACTTTCTCCAACGCAGGTGAATTTGTTGCGATATTTTTTAATACTCAGGATAAAATCCTTGCCGATAAAAGTATAAGACAAGCACTTTCATACGCAATTAATAAGGAGCGTTTTGGAGGAGTTCGCGCAATAAGCCCTATATCTAAAGAATCTTGGGCATACAATTCGCAGGTAAAACCTTACAATTATGATTTACAGAAAGCGTTGGAAACAATAGCGGATTATAAAAAGAGCTCTAAAACAGACACTCTTGAGATAGGTATCACAACCTCCCCGATTCTTTTGAAACAGGCTGAGCTCATTGTAAAAGACTGGGAAGCTTTGGGGGTTAAGGTAAATTTACAAGTTTTTTCCGGGATTCCATCTGATTATCAGTCGCTCTTAGCAATCTTTGACACACCCGACGATCCCGATCAATATTCTATTTGGCATTCTACACAGACAGAAACTAATATTACGCGTTATCAAAATCCAAGAATTGATAAACTTTTGGAAGACGGAAGAAGTCAGATTAATATTGAAGATAGAAAGAAAACATACTTGAACTTTCAAAGATTTTTGGTTGAAGACTCCCCGGCGGCGTTCTTATACTACCCCGTTACCTATAAAATAAATAGGAGATAATCAGTCTGTACAGTCTGTTCCTACTCCACCAACACAATTTTCTGAAGGAGGTTTACCACGTTCGGGACACCTGAGCGAGTATATGCAGGAAAGGTCTGTTACCGAGTTAATTTGGGTTGTCAGATTTTTATCATTAACGGGTCCAAAACTTATTAAAATGCGGTCAAGGTCTTGTGGAACATAATTTTGATACTGAGTGTTAGCTACTCCGTTTACATACATTTTAAGGCTTGAGGATTCAGAATTACAGGATTTTTTGCCCCCATCCAGTATAAAACAGTTTTCAGTAAAGTTCATTTTAAGCGAATTGAAGAATTGATTAAGGGTAGTTTCGGTTTTATGCAGATGAACAAGGTTTCCGTTGCCGTCGTGGAGATGGATATAGGGATCAAGCTCTTTTGGTTCTTTAGATTGGTACTTAGCAAGACCAAGGTTAACTCTTGTGTCGTTTAAATAAACTTTAATATCAAAGTGACCGTGGTAAGCGGTAGTGGGAGTTCCTTGAACAATTGGAGATTTGTTCATTGCATTTTGAATCAACTTCTTGAATTCATCATAAGAACCGGGAATATTCTCCATCTTAACGCCATTTATAAAAAAGGATGGTGTACTATTTACCCCAGCTAGCTTTCCGTCGTTGGTTGAGTTATCTACTTGGTTTTTGTATTTTCCGGAATCTAAACATTTATCAAAAGTTTTGGAATCCATTCCCAATATATTGGCAAATGATTTAAGATTAACATCTGCAAAAGTTCCTTTATTTTCACCGTTCTGATGAGTGTATAAGTAATCGTGATATTCCCAGAATTTGTTTTGATCAGATGCGCAATCTGCCGCCTCAGCTGATTTTAACGACTCCGGACCTATAAAAGAAAAACCTCTAAAAACATAATTTATTTTTCCTGAAAATTCAGTTATGAGTTGTTTTGTAAGAGGGCTATATGCTCCGCAGGCAGGGCACTGATAGTCACCGAACTCAACCAATGTTAGTTGAGCCGAACTGTCGGCAGGCAAATATTTTCCATTTACGATTCCCGACGTGATATTTGACCCTTTTGGTACAAGAATATCATTTGAAATTTGCTTTCCGTTAGGTTTTGTTGAGCCATTGTTGCCAAAAAGATAAACGCCACCGATTATAATTACTGCGGTTGCGATGATTCCTGCAATAAAAACAAAATTGTGTCGGATGATGTCTTTCATTATGAAGCTATTATACTCAAGAAATGCGAGTTTGCATAGCAAACGAGAATTTCGAGTATATAATCTCTTGCGAGAGTTGAAAACTTGAGTAAGAGGAGTATATACCATGTTGTATAATTTTTTCATGGCATATGGGGAAACCAATATGAAAGAATCACTTGTTCAGGCGGTAGGTGCTGATCAATCGACAATGGCGTATACAAGTGAGGTGTCGGACATCGTTCAAGATGCTGTTGGATACCCGCCGAATGCTCCATGGGACAAACCGATTGGCGAATGGCTGGGAGTACTTAAAGAGCGATTAGGGCCGATTTGTAAAGCAAATGTAGAAATTTTTAAACATTTTGAAAATAAAGACAATAAATCAGATGAAACTTTAATTTTCGAAATTTTTGCAGATTTGACACCGGAAATTACAGAGATCGCAATATCTCAATTTGAACAAGGATATCATGGTCCAAAATCCTGGAGAGAGGTTAATGGAGATGCCTCCGACAGATTAGAGGAAAAAATAACAAATGCTTTGAGTACAGATAAATTTTCAGGCATGCTCGGAAGGTCAAAAGGAATTAGAAAAGCACTTGAATTTGTCAAAAATGTTCTTATCCATTCAAATGATCCCGACTATATTTTCCGGAAACACTCCGAATACATTGAAACCTGCGTTGAAGCTAATGCAAACGGCGAATCTATTCTTTTCATTCCTTTTGATAGCGATTATACAAACCCGGTAGAAAATTTTGGTGATATGACTCAAATTTGTGAAGCTTCAATTTCTGTAATTTTACCCATTGAAACTGAAGAAAGAGCAAAGTTTAATAAACTGGCAAACAGTTTGTGGAGTCGGTTAAAGCAGAGGGGGAATAAAACCGACGTATCAATACCAAAATTCATTGTGGGTAAAGATATGGGTGCAGCCGGCTTTTCGGTATTGTCATCTACGGTTGGAGAGGTAGTCACATTTGATAGCGGGAAAGGCAACGAGCATTGTATATATTTGGCGCTAAACAATTTAGCTAAAAAAATTGAATATTGGAACATTTCATCTGAAGTCGTAAATACACACACATCCAAAAGTCCCGAAGCATTTTTTAAAACCGCAACACTTTTATATCTATTACATGAGGAGGGGCACAGGCTTTTTCCGGAGAACGGTTTATACGGAGAAACTACGACAGACATCCCCGCAGTTATTACAGCTGTTAAGATGGCGTTTGAAAATGGAGGATACGACCTTCATGTTGTAATAACAGGAGTGCTGACAGAATACGTTTCCGAAATTGTTACCGGAGTTTCGGAAGAAGCATGGTTCGAAGGACATAGGGAGAACAAAAGCAATAAAATTTTTGACGGTTATATTCTTTCTGCAGTATTAATTTTAAATTCACTTACTGACAGTGGCCTCGTCAGGATGAATAGAGAAGGCGGAATTGATATAAACGCAACTCCTGACAATCTCAAACTCTTTTTTGCCGATCTGGAAATGGTGGATGCTAAATTTTATGAAAAAGATAAAAAAATTCTCGAACGGATAAGCCTCGCTGTTGCAAATCCGGAGGCATTGGAGCTTATCGACTTATTTAGAACTAAATTTAAGGAAAAGTTATTTAGCCAAAAGGCCTTCATTCCAACCGAAGTCACCCAGTAGCCTGCAAGCTTGCCACTCGGCATTTGGTAATGCCTCGTGGTAAAATACAAATGGAGCCGTGGTCGTAAGAAAACATAAGTTTTCTGAGCGCCCACCTCGTCTAACTCGGTGGTCGTAGCTCAATGGTAGAGCACTAGCTTGTGGAGCTAGGTGTTGCGGGTTCAAATCCCGTCGACCACCCCAAGTTTTAGCCTCAGACTTAAAATAATTGACAATTGTATTTGAATGCTATTAAATAGGATTATGTCACTTACAAACAATGATCTTAAATTGATTAAGGATGTGATGAAAGTGACAATTGACGAGGAACTCGATATTAAACTTGAGGAAAAGTTAGAGGAAAAAATCAAATACCTACCAAACAAAGAAGAGTTCTTTGCAAAAATGGATGAACTTATAACCGAACTTAAAGCTATGAGGGAAGAACATACCATGCTATCCCACAGAGTCTATGAAGATCATGGGCCAAGAATTGAAAAGGTCGAAAAAAAATTAGGTATCCAAGCAACTATTTAATCTCCAAATTTCATTATCATTTTTAACTACTATGCCCATGGAAAGTAAACTTATATATGAATTTCCGATTCTTTATTCAAAATATCTTCCTTTTGTTTTTACCCAAGCATCAACCATTGGAAAATACGAAGATTTAAAAAACCAATATCGAATAGATTGCTTTTTCATTCATTGAATTTTAATTGACCAGGCATTAAGAAGCAATTGGAGATGAATTATCATCAGCTTACTCAAGTGGATTTAAGATAGTTGTTATATGGATTGAAATTTCGCATTAATAGATTCAAACGATGATATAATTGGTGTCAGGATGGATTAAATATGAAGCTATACCTATCGTCATATAGATTGGGAGATAATCCACAGCAGTTGGTTGATCTAATCGGAAGTAATAAAAAAGTTGCCGTAGTGGCCAACTCAATAGATTTTGGAAACGACCCTGAAAGAAGAAAGGCCGGTGTTCAGAGGGAGGCAGACGATTTGAAACAACTGGGACTGGTGCCAGAAGAGATTGATTTAAGAAGTTTCTTTGGCAGACCCGAAGAACTGGCTAAAAAGTTGTCAGAATTTGGAACCATATGGGTAAGAGGTGGAAATACCTTTATTCTTCGCAGGGCGTTTAAGGAAAGCGGTATGGATGAGTGGCTGGTTAATCAAAAAGAAAACAAAGAATTGGTTTATGCAGGATATAGTGCAGGTGTTTGTGTATTATCGCCATCACTAAATGGTTTAGAAACTGTAGATGACCCAAATATTGTTTCTGAGGGATATACAAAAGAAGTTATTTGGAGTGGGTTGGGGCTTATCAGTTTTGCTTTTGCGCCACATTACAAATCAAACCATCCTGAAACTGAAATGGTGGATAGAGAAGTTGAGTATTACATCAAGAATGGAATTGAGTTTAAAGCACTTCATGATGGTGAGGTAATTATTCAGGAAGTTTGAAAATAATACCTTTCGGGCTTTTTGTGTAAACGAGGCTCGTGGATATTATCTTCCGAATTATTTACACACCAAGCTTTTGTATCCATGTCACAATTTTAATTCAGCATGCCTCAAGAAGCAATTAACATCATAAAACCTCTATTCCAAAGAAAACTCACTACTATCATTCGAATTATAGTAGTGATTAAATAATAAGGTATTATTAATTATATGAAAGCGAAAGTGAATATGGATGGGGGCTTGCTGAAAAACAAATCCAACTCATTGATCAAAAAAATACTTGTTGGGGCAACGCTTGCAACCACTTTAGGTATGGGATTTTGGGCTTCGAAAGCTTTCTATACGATTAAAGAAGTTATAGATGGAGATACTTTTGTTACTTCAGAGAATCAATATGTAAGATTTGATAAAGTTGATGCTCCGGAAATTGATTATTGTCTAGGCAAACAATCCAAAGATGAGTTATCCAAACTTATTTTAAATAAAAAAGTTTTCATAAAGGTTTCATATATAGAACAAAATCGCAATCGCCTAATAGGTTCCGTCTATACAACAAATGGAGATGTAGAAGAAACGATGCTTAAAAAAGGGCTTGCGACACTTCGTGGCGGAGCAAAAAGAGATAATTTATCAAACGCGACCAATTATGCCCAAAATAAAAATCTTGGAGTTTATTCTAATCTGTGCACGCAACAAGAAAATCTGCAAAAACCTGAATGCAACATTAAAGGAAATAACCGCGACGGACAAAGAATGTACAGATTTCCCGGATGTAAAAATTACGATAGTACCTTGGTACAGTTGTACCGCGGTGACCAGTGGTTTTGCACTGAAGCTGAGGCCAAAAAAGCCGGGTTTACAAAAGGGGGAGATTGCAAGTAAGTCTAGTTTTTCCCCAAATTCACTTCTCTCACGTTTTTAATCTTTTCGAAGAACTCCGGTAAATGGCTAACGAAAATTACCGGGCCTTCAAACCCATCAATGGCTTTAGTAATAACCGGAATATGGCGGAAATTTATGTGATTTGTAGGTTCGTCCAATATCAAAAGGCCGGGCTTTTGCATTACAAGCCTAGAATAGCAAAGAAGTCCTTTTTGGCCTTCGGATAATGATTCGATTTTGGTATTCAAAATATCACCGTTCAATAAAAACTTGGCTCCTGCCTCATAAATTTCTTGCGGAAGAGCTGTGTGGTTGACAGATAAAATTGAATCGTAGGCAGTTTGATTAAAATTTAGCTCGCTAAAATCCTGGCTGTAATAGCCGACTCTGATTTTTGGATTAATGTCCGCTTTTTCTCCTGCTAAATACGCCCGTAAAAGTGAGCTCTTTCCAATACCATTAGGTCCTTTTATCAAAAGTCTTACACCTTTAACAAGTTCTGTAACAATCGGTTCCTTAATTTTGGCAATATAGCCGACGTATTCCTGACATGGAACTGTAAAATCCGGAATTGTTTTATCCTCTCGTCTTATCTCAACTGAGGTTTCTCGATCTTCCTCAATTTCTTTTCTAAGTTTTCTGGCCAAGTGACTCATGGCGATGCTTTTTCCTCCTAATTTGTTAATTTTAAGAAATCTGTCTTTGATACTTTTTTCCAAAAGTGCATTTTGTCTTCTATCTCTTTCCAATTTGGCTTCAATTTCGTTAATTACGTCGTAATAATTACCCACAAACTGTTCAACTTTGTGTGTATGTACGTCCAAATTCAAAACTCCGTCTGTAAAGCAGTTCAGAAAGTCTGAATCGTGAGAAATGACAATACAAGTTTTTTCATAGTTCATTAAGAAGATTGTCAGTTCATTGACCCCTTCTTTGTCCAGATTGTTGGTTGGTTCATCCAGTAGCAAAACGTCAGGGTTTGTGATTAAGGCGTAGGCAAGTAGAAGTCTGGCTTTTTGACCTCCCGAGAGTTCTTTAACCTTTCTATCCAAGGGAACGTCTAAATTGACGCTTTTGAAGATTTTTTTGATATCACCTTCAATTCCATACTCAACATCAGGCAACGCGGCTTTGAAGTAGTCAACAATAGTTAGCTCAAGCTTATCCGTTGGAACCATTTGTTCTGCAATTCCGATTTTTGTGCCTATTTCTAAGTTGATTTTGCCACCGGTAGGAGTCAATTTGCCCAGAAGAAGCTTAAAAATGGTGCTTTTACCCGCCCCGTTCTGACCGGTTATAGTTACAATTGAATTTCTGCGCACACTGAAATTAGCCTCGTCTAGGATTACTTTTTGGTCGTTATATTCAAACGACACGTTATTTAATCGGATTACCACATTGTCTTGAGTCATTGGCGGAAGTGTTTATTTTAACAGAAAAGGCCCTCTTAATTCTAAGGGAAGAATATCAGCGATTTTTGACATTGCCTCGATTGAAGCCGATTTACCATCTTTTGCTTTAGAATAGTAGGGCGCGCCAATATTTAGATTAATTCTTTTACTGCCATCTAAAGACCAAATACCAACAGGAAGAATTGGGAGCCTCAGTTTCGTGGCCATAATAGAAAGCCCTCCACTACCATTGTGAAACGAATCTAGGGGAGATATTGTATTCTTCACTTCAACGTGCCCCTCGGGTGAAACAAGTACAAAGTCACCATTTTTTAACGAATTGATCGCTTTTCGAAGCGCTGAGAACCTACCCAATTCGTAATCCGGTCTTCCCTTTGACATTGGAACAGAAATAACGTTTTTATAATATAAATTATGAAACCTTTTTATAAATTTAATCGAAACTGGTACGGGGAAACTTTCGTTAAATTTTCCAAAAAGCGGAACTTCGGAACCCCATAAAAGTTTTCCATTCACCTTCCCGATATCCTTAATTTTAATCATAAGCGTTAAAAATGCCGGAACAAGTACATCCATATTTGGGTGATTAAAAACTATTAAACCACCGCTATCTTTTGGGATATTTTCCGTTCCGTTAATTTCAACATGTGAAGTTTTTCCCAGCTCTTTAAGTAAACGTTTTCCATCTTCTGCCATGTCACGCCCTGTTTCCCCGCGTGTAAGTGCGTTAATAAGCTCAAAGGTCAAACCGGCTCGTGTAAAGTTGGCTATCATGCTTGGTATTGTTTTGATTTCCGGTGAAAGTGGCATTTGTAGTTGACTTATATTATTTGCTATACTTATTGTCAATGCCACCGGACAAATCCAAGCAAACCAGAAGAATGGTAGTTGAAGAAGTCGATATAGAGAAAACGTCAGAAACTCCAGAAATGACTGAATCCTCGGAGCATGTAGAAGAGATCAAGGAAAAGGTTGGCGAACTCCAAGACATAACGGAACACATATCCGACGATATTGAAAAGTCTACAGAGGTACAGGAAGAAATAGTACAAGCGGCAGAAAAAGTTGAACCTAAAATCGAAGATTTTGCTCCTGTCGGAAGCGGAATAAAAAACGGTCCCAGTCCTCTTATAATTTTAATTCCCGGTGTTCTTCTTTTGGGCGCCCTTCTTGGGGGGATTTATTTTTATCAAAAAAATATAAGTTCTATTCCCGAAATTACTCCAACCCCCGTTTCTATAGTCTTGCCCACCACTGTTCCCACAGCTTCTCCGAGCGCAAAACTTATTTTATCCAAATATCCTGTTAATGTGCAAAATGGGTCGGGTATCCCGGGAGTTGCGGGAGACGCAAAAAGTTTACTTACAAAAGCGGGATTTTCCGTTAGCGCAACAGGCAACGCTGACAGCTATGATTACTCAGATACGATAATTAAGGTCAGATCAGATGTACCCGCAGAGTTTGTAACAAAACTAACTTCAACACTATCCGGTATTTACACTGTCGCAGGCAAAATCCAAGATCTCCCTGATACTTCAAAGGACTTGGTTGTTGTAATAGTCGGAAGCTCCAAATCACAATAACAAAATTACTTGACCATAGCGGGAAGTGTGGCCACTATATGGAGGGTACCTTTTGTAAAATCCAAAGATTGAATGTTGGCGCCATTTACTTGACCAATTCGTCTTTCAATTGCGTCTTCAATTACAGGAATTGCTTCTTTAATAATCGATTGCGGCACTTCAACTTTACCCAGGCGGAAATTTGTCGGGAAAAGGGCGACCTGATTGTTTGATACATTACCTATCCCCTTAACGTAGAATGGAATATCGCCAAAAGTATACTGCGCGTATTTCTTACCTTTTTCAATATCTTCATCGTTGTAATCTAAGTCCTTAGCAATGTTAATAGCGGTTCTAATTTCCAAAATTCCCGAAATCTCACCCGTTCCATCGGAATTAAAACGCACCTGAACGTTGCGAATAGGAAAAGCGGGATTTCTCTTTTTCCAATAAGCTAAAATTGAAGTAATTTCATTCGCGGAAAGAACGGAATCCAGATTTGTTTGTCCCGAAAATTCTGCCAGACGTCCCGCGGATATAACCCCTCCCGGAACTTCATTTTTCATTCCGTGCGCGAGTTCAAAGGCGGCAACAAGAGCAGGGTCGTTTTTAGCTCCCAGGTCAACAGTTTTGGCAAGGCCCGGGACTATTCCAATGTAAGCAAGCGCTCCGATTACTAGAATCACAAACAAGAGAAGTAAACCAAAAAGTATTTTTAATAACTTTTTCATACGAACCTTTGAGTATTATATTATACATACATATAATTAATTGCAAATGATAGAAAATAATTATCCCTTATTCAGGCCTTGATTTTTTAAAAGAAAAGGATATATAGTGATAACGGAAATGAAAAATAAAGCAATGATTGCGGTTGTGGTAATTGTTTTAGCCGCGGTCGGCGGTTACTTCCTTTTTTCCAAAGGCAAAACTGCACCCGAATCCATAAATGAAATTGCCTCAGGTGCTAAGTCGCTTAAAGAACTTTTGGCATCCGGCGTTCCTCAAAAATGTACTTTCCAAAGTTTCGATGACTCGGGGAAGACCGAAGGAACTTCATTCGCTGCAGGCGGCAAAGTAAGGGCCGATATTACAAATACCATATCCGGTAAGTCCACAACTTCCCACATGATTTCCGATAATAAAACCAGTTACATTTGGCAAGATGGTGAAAAGACTGGATTTAAAATGACGGTAACAGAGGCCGACACAGCAGCAACATCGGTCCCGGCCCCGGGAGATAATTCAGTGGCGAGTGAAAGCGATTTAAACCAGAAGGCTGATTATAAATGTTCCGCTTGGGTACCCGACGATTCTCTATTTACCCCGCCTTTAGATGTAAAGTTTACCGATTTTTCTCAAACTCTTAACTCGTCCCCGGGAACGAACGGAAGTGAAAACTCACAACAATGTTCGATTTGTGACTCCCTTACGGGTGATGACAAGACTTCTTGCCTCTCCGCCCTCAACTGTAAATAATCTGTGGTGTAATATTAGATGGTAATGGTAGGGATAACAATTTTAATTCTTGCTCTAATCACACTATACATTCTCTCCCGAATTTTTATTCGAAAGCTATTTTACGTGTTATTTCGAATAACACGAAGTAGGGAAAAAGCAACTGTTCTTTTGGGTTGGATATTTTTGCCCGGGACTTTTATTCATGAAATTGCGCATTTTTTGAGTGCGCTTTTGATGATTGTTCCGGTTGGCCAACTTAATTTAATACCGGAGGTAGTAGATGATGGAATAAAGTTAGGGAGTGTGGGAATAGGGAAGACCGATTTTGTTCGCGGTTCAATAATCGGACTTGCACCGATACTAACCGGTGGGGGAATCATTTTTTGGGGAATCTCGTTTGCAATAAGCAGGGAATACCTGCAAAATCCTTGGGTCATAGCTTTAATTATCTATTCCATATTTCAAATAACCCACACGATGTTTTCCAGCAAAAAGGACTTGGGAGCGGTTTTGGAACTTGTTGTTTTTATCGCCATAGTTTCCATCGCCTTACTAATACTCAAAATATACTCCCCTTTTACTTATATTTTTCAGAAGATAATGGAGGTTGGGCCTGTCATTGAAAAATTCGCCTATTTGTTATTTATACCGATTGGTGTGGAGCTGGGATTTTTAGCCATCTTCAGGAAAGTTAAAATTCAACAAATTTCATGGTAAGACAAGCTTGCCACTGACGTGGTAAGACAAGCTTGCCACTGACGTGGTAAGACAAGCTTGCCACTGACGTGGTAAAATAGACTCGTGCGGGTATGTTTCAATTGTTGCGGGATTAGTTAATCGGCTTAACAACAGCTTTCCAAGCTGTGAAGAGGGGTTCGACTCCCCTATCCCGCTCCATATCGGAATCGTTTTTCGAAAGAGTGGTATTATCCCGAGTTATCAAGCTATTTTCAGGTTCGAGCCGACCTTTTTTCTCATTGAACG